>JAJDNS010000007.1 GCA_022340585.1 Acidobacteriota bacterium | reverse complement strand
GCCACGGAGACCCCGAGCGCGAGCATCATCAGCATCTCCAACAGGTTTCTCGGCTGCATGGAATCCATCGCTTCCTCCTTCGATGACCTCGTGCTACCGGAAGAGCTGCGGCGCGAACTCGTTCAGGTACTCGCGCCAGTTCTTCCAGGTGTGCCCGCCGTCGGTCTCCTTGAAGACGACCTCGAACCCGTGCTCCCGGAGCGCGGCCACCGTCGCCCGGGACGTCTCGAGGAGGAAGTCCTCCTTGCCGGTGGCGAACCAGACCAGCTTCAGCCCCTCCCGGGCGGCGGCGTCGTTCAGCGCGTCCGCGTGTCGCTCCGTCCAGGGTGCCTCTCCGGGCCGGGCGCCGGGACCCTGTCCCGTGATCCCGAATACCCCGGAGCTGAAGACGCCCAGGTAGCCGTACCTCTCGAGGTCCCGGATGGCAATGTTCAGGGTCTGCCCGCCTCCCATGGAGAGCCCGGCCAGGGCCCGGTGGGCTCGATCGGCGTGGACCCGGTAATGGCTCTCGATCCAGGGCATCACGTCGCCGGTGAAGTCCGCGGAGAACTCGCCGACCTCCGGCAGGGGCATCCCGAAGTGGAAGGGGCCGGTGTGGCCCGCCGGCATCGCCACCACCATCGGCTCGGCCTTTCCGGCGGCGATCAGGTTGTCGAGGATGAAGCCGGCCCGGCCCACCGAGGTCCAGGAGTCGTCACAGTCGAACGCTCCGTGGAGGAGGTAGAGGACCGGGAAGCGCCCCTCACCCGACTCGTAGCCGGGCGGCGTGTACACGTGCATCCTGCGGAAGCGCTTCAGGGCCTTCGAGTAGTAGGTGACCTCGGCGACCGATCCGCGGGGAACGTCCCGGGTGTCCATGAACTCGGCGCCCGGGACGTAGACCAGGCTCCAGGCGTTCTCGTTCGACTCGCTGGTGGCGGGGTTGCGGGGGTCGACCACGTTGACGCCGTCGACCACGAACTGGTAGCGATAGGCCCCCGGCTCGAGGGGCCCCACCGTCAGCTCCCAGATCCCCTTCTCTCCCTTGTTCATCGGCCGGCCCTGGAAGGCGACCATGGGGTTGGCCCCTGACCCGCCCTCCGGCGGGATGTCGGTCCCGCCCAGGCGCACGGCCTCCGCCTTCGGGGCCAGGATGCGGAAGCTGATCCGTCCGTCTTCGTGGACCTCCGGCGAGGTCACCTGCGGGCCCTGCGGGGTGGGGAAACGAGGTGGCTCCTGGGCCTCCTGGGCGAAGGTCACGACGGCCAGGCTGAAGGTGGCCAGAACGGCCAGCGTCATTCGGGGAAGGGTTCGTGTCTGCATCTCGGGGTCCTTTCGTAGACGTTTCAAGGGGCCGCCTCTGTGCGCTCCCCGGCGGGGTATGTCGCATCCGGCGTGATGGCCCCGCTCATCAGGGCCGCAATCCGGTTCAGGGAGGCGGCGAGCTGCCCGATCTCCTGCGGGCTCAGGGCCTTCGCGAGGCGCCGTCTCACCGGCTCGGTGGCCGACCACGTCCGGGTGAGGGTGCGCCGGCCGCGGGTCGTCAGCCTCACACTGCGGGCACGTCCATCCGTCGGGTGCGGTCGTCGCTCGACCAGTCCCCTCTTCTCCAGGAGGACGAGCATGGCTCGAAGTGTGCTCGGGTCCGAGGAGGTCCGCGCGACCAGCTCCCGCTGCGTTCGGGCCTGGCCCCCGGAGAGCGCGGAGAGCACGACGAACTGGTCCGCGGTCACCCCCACGCCGGCGAGGCCGGCATCGGTCTCCCGGTGCAGGGCCATGTAGGCGGCCCGCAGCGCCACCGCGAGCTCGTGGCCCGGCTGGGCGTCGCCGCCCGATTCGGCACTCGTATGCACGGTCTGTCGCGGAGTCTGGTCGCTGGCCCGGGGCATGCCAAATATAGTGCGTGTACGCACTATACTATACGCACGGCCGCGGCGAATGACAACGGCGGCTCCGGTCGCCGAGGGAGGACGGCCATGAGGACCAGGAGCAGCCTGACGTCGGTGCTGGCTCTCGGCTCGGTGCTGGCTCTCGGCTCGGTGCTGGCGGTGGCGGCCGGCGCCGAGGCGTGCCGGGCGCACGGCGACTTTCGCGGGGAAGGTCTGGCCCTCGAGATCACCCGGGCCGAGTGGGTCGCCTCCGGGCCCGTCGAGGCGAGCCCCTTCGGCATGGGCTACACACTACCGGGGCCAGGGGGATGCCGAGCAGGCCACGAGCTTCGAGTGCCGCGAGTGAGACGCCGGCTTCCGAGACTCCCGTCATCACTTCTGACATACACTCGCAACCGCAGCGAGCGGACGCTGCTCCGCGCGAGGAGATGGATCGATGACCCGCCCGTTGGCCGTTGCTCTTCTCTCTGGCCTGGGTTCTCCGGGGGCGCCGCGACCGCGGACCCCGTGTCCGCCACGTCCCCGAACGGCCGGATCACTCTCACCTTCAACCTCGCCGAGGGCAACCCCCCCTCGCACCACCTGATCCTGCCCTTCACGCGCATGTGGGCAGCCCCATGGACTTCACGCCCGGGGTCCTGGACGTGATGATCAAGGAGAGCGACGGTCGCCGCGTCCACACCACCGTGGCCAAGCAGCTGGCGTTCTACGTGACGTTCTTCTCGCCCACCCAGATGCTCGCCGACCTGCCGGAGAACTACGAGGGGCAGCCCGCCTTCCAGTTCCTGCTCGACGTCCCCGTGGACTGGGAGGACACGCGTGTCGTCCACGGCGAGATCGGCGAGGTCCTCACCGTGGTTCGGAAGGACCGCCACAGCGGCGACTTGTATCTCGGCAGCATCACCAACGAGTCCCCGCGGGACCTCGAGGTCGACTGCGACTTCCTGGACGAGGGCGTCCGCCACGTGGCCGAGATCTATGCCGACGGAGCCGAGGCCGACTGGCGGACCAACCCGACGGCGATCGAGATCAGTCGCCGCGACGTGGAGAGAGGCGCTCGCCTGCCGCTCCGCCTGGCTCCCGGGGGAGGGCAGGCGATTCGTTTCCGCGCCGTCGAGCAGGCTCGGGGAGAAGGCCCCGGGCTGGCCGGCGTCGGCGTGACCTAGCTAGTCCATGCCGCTGTTGCTCACGAAGGCGAGCATGGTGCCGTCGGGAGACCACGAGGGCACGTTGATCGTGCCCTGTCCCCCGTAGACGTAGGCGATCACCTTCGCGGGACCGCCCTCCACCGGCATCAAACGGAGGTAGACCCGCTTGTAGTAGGGATGGTCCGACGGATCCACCTCCTTCGGGAAGCTGATGAAGGCCATCTGCGTCCCGTCCGGCGAGAGGTGGGGGAACCAGTTGTTGTACTCGTCGTCGGTCACCTGCTCCGGGGCGCTGCCGTCGGCCCTCATGCGCCAGATCTGCATCGTCCCGCTGCGGGTGGAGTTGAAGTAGATGTGGCGCCCATCCGGAGAGTACTCCGGGCCGTCGTCGAGACCCTCGTGCTCGGTCAGCCGCTCCTCGGGACCGCCCCCGTCGGAGGGGATCCGGTAGATGTCGTACCGGTCGTTCCGTCCCCCGGTGTACACCAGCCACTTCCCGTCCGGGGACCAGCCGTGGAGGTAGGAGGGCGTCGAGGGGGTGATCCGCTTCGGCTCCCCTCCCTCGATGGGGAGGGTGTAGACGGCGGACCCTTCCCCGGTGTGGCTGCTGATCCCGAGCATCGTCCCGTCGAAGGAGATGACGTGGTCGTTGTTGTTCGCGACGACGGTGCCGGTGTCGATCAGGGTCGGCTGACGAGTCATGAGGTCGAATCGGTGGAGCCGACCGCGGCCTTCTCCGCTCCCGCTGGCGTTGTAGATCAGGCTCTCGCCGTCGAGGGTCCAGTTCGGCGCCTCGAAGGGCTCGGCCGACTCACGGATGACCTGTCGGTGCCCGCTTGCCACGTCGAGGAGCTCGAGACGGCTTCCGAGGTAGTCCCGGTAGGGCACGAGGTCGTCGGGGGCGGGTCGCACGAGGCGGACGTTGCGGAAGGTCGCCCGCTCGACCACCTCCGGGTTGTGAGAGCACAGGAAGAGCCCCACGTAGACCTCTTCCCCGAGGGCCAGGTCCGTGACCTGGCTCGCGCTGAAGACGTCCCCGAAGCGAGCGACAGAAACCGTGACGGTGGCGCCCTGACGCTCGATCTGGAGGACGTCGGCACCGGTCACCTCCGAGACGACCTCCTCGGTCTCCGCACCTCTTGTCCGGCGGAACTGGAGCGACGTCAGCCCGTCCCCGTGCACCACGGCGTCGGCGTAGGGCGAGTCCGGCTCCAGGCTCGTCCGCGCGATGACCCCCGCCTTGCGGTGCGGGTCTACCCCCTCCCCCTCGAACTCCACCCGGGCCCGCAGGATGAAGTCCCCCTTCAGTCGCTTCCAGACGAGCTGGAGCTCGTCGCGGGGGCCCCACATGTTCACCCCCGCTGCGGAGAGCCGGTACTCCTGGGACGCCGCGTTCCAGGTGGCCGAGCCGGCCCGGGCCGGGGAGCCCACGTCCCCGTGTCCCTCGAACTCTCCCAGGGCCTGCGGCCCCGCGACGACCGGCGACACCCCCCAGGCCAGGAGCGCGAGGATGGACACGGCCACCGTCAGCGCGCCTGCTGCCGGGAGACGGAGCAATGGGATCTCGAGAATCATCCTGACCTCCAGCGCGGAGCCCCGCTCCGCGGCGTCGATTTTCGTTGCGAGCACCCGGGATTAGGCGTGCTCGATCTTCGTCCCCAGGACCGTGAGGAACTGGGCCAACCACGCGGGGTGGGCGGGCCACGCCGGCGCCGTCACCAGGTTGCCGTCGGTCATCGCCTGATCCACCGGCATCTCGCTGTACTTGCCACCGGCCGCCGTCACCTCCGGGCCGCACGCGGGGTAGGCGGTGCACCTGCGGCCCTCGATCACGCCGGCCGCGGCCAGCAGCTGGGAGCCGTGGCAGATGGCGGCGATGGGCTTCTTCGCGTCGGCGAAGTGGCGCACGATCTCCAGCACCCTCTCGTTCAGGCGCAGATACTCGGGGGCCCGCCCGCCCGGGATCACCAGGGCATCGTACTCGGCCTCCTTCACGTCGGCGAAGGTGGCGTTCAACGCGAAGTTGTGCCCCGGCTTCTCCGAGTAGGTCTGGTCACCCTCGAAGTCGTGGATCGCCGTCCGGCAGGTGTCGCCGGCCTTCTTGTCGGGACACACCGCGTGCACCGTGTGGCCCACCATCAGCAGCGCCTGGAAGGGCACCATCGTCTCGTAGTCCTCGCCGTAGTCCCCCACCAGCATGAGGATCTTCTTCCCAGCCATTCCTGCACCTCCGCACTCGTCGATATGCCCGGATTGTACTGAAGCTTGGCTCTCGGCGGTATGGCGACCAGTCCCCTCCCCCGTTCATTCCCTGCACTTGTCGTTCATTCCCTGGGTTTGCCGTCTGTTCCCTGGGTCTGCTGTTCATTCCCATCCCGGCGCTGGCTTGTGGTAGACCTTCAAGGGAGCCCCGGTCTCTCCGGACTGACGGTGGCCACGGGAGGTGGACTCGTGTGTCAATCTCGGCCGACCCTTCGAGGGCCGCTCGTCCTGGCCCTGCTCCTCCTGCCGGCGGTGTGGACGCCGGCCCGCGCCGCGCCCCAGCCGGGGGGCGAGGTCACCTTCACCGTCGTCTACGACAACACCGCGGCCAACCCCGACCTGCAGGCGGACTGGGGGTTCGCCTGCCTCGTCAACGGCAGGGAGCACAACGTCCTCTTCGACACCGGGACGAAGCCCGACGTCTTCTGGGCCAACCTGGAGAAGCTGGATCTTCCGCTGGGGGACATCGACGTCGTCGTCCTCTCCCACGAGCACGGGGACCACACCGGAGGGCTCTGGTCGTTCCTGGACCGGTACCCGGATGTGACGGTCGTGGCCCCCGCCGGATTCTCGCCGGAGTTCTTCGAGAGGGTGAAGGCCGCCGGAGCCCGAGACCGGAGGATCGAGGCACCGACCGCGCTGGGCGACGGCCTCTGGGTCACCGGGGCGGTCGGGGGAGACGTCGTCGAGCAGTCGCTCGTCGTCGAGACCCCGAAAGGCCTCGTGGTGGTGACCGGTTGCAGCCACCCCGGCGTGGTGGAGATCACGCGGAAGGTTCGGGAGACCATCGACCAGCCGATACACCTGGCGTTCGGAGGCTTCCACCTCCTCCGGGCGTCCCCTGAGGACGTGCACGACGTGATCCGGAAGCTGAAGGAGCTCGGCGTGGAGCGCGTCGGCCCCACCCACTGCACCGGCGAGGACGCCATCCGTCTCTTCCGGGACGGCTACGCGAGTCGATTCGTGACGGTGGGAGCGGGCCGCGTCCTGCGAATCGAATAGTCGCCGGGCGGAGCCCGGCGCTCCGTCCGGACATTCGGTCTAGAAGCCGACGCGCAGGTTGAGCCCGGCGGCGGCCGGCCGGACGCGCAGGTCGAGCGCCACGGGGCCCGCGGTGGCGAGGGTCACGGGCTTCCAGCTGCCCCCCCCGACGAGGACCACACCCATTGCGGCCCCGACGCCGGTTCCGACCCACGCGACTGCAATGGAGTCGCAGAGGTCGTCGGTCGAAGCGCAGATGAGACCGGTGACCGCGAGCCCCGCCACGGCTCCACCCAGGCCGCCCAGGACCCGCATGCCGCTCGAGCCCTTTTCCCTCACCTCGAGGCTGATCAGCTCGCTGCGGGGGATGCGGACCGGCGCCTCACCGGCGTCGACCACCAGGCCTTCGTTGTCGACGGAAACCAGCTTTCCTTCCTTGCGGTGCTCGTCGCTCGACGTCACGACGCGGATCCGCGTTCCGGGCGTGATCGGCACGACGGCGAGCGGGGTCACGGGGGTCGCGGCCGAAGGCGCCGGATTCGGAGACTCGGCGCCCTCATCCTCGACGAACGCCCCGATGCCGCCCCCCTCGAACCCGGGCGGGATCCGCGGCGCCCCGCGGGGCACACCCACTTCCCTCGGCCCCGCAGCGCTCGTTGGAAGGGCCCCTTCGGCGCAGGGGGTGCTCACGACGTCCACCACGTATGCGGAGGCCGCCGGGACGCGCCTCCACGAGCCGTCGGCCCTCACGTCGATGTAGTAGGAGATGCGGGAGGTGCCTTCGGCGGGGCTCGGGAGCACCCCGACCCACGTGTCGCCTTCCCGTCGCATCTCGACGGAGTAGAAGGGGATCTCCCCCTCACTCCGGAAGCGCACCCGGGCTCGAACGGTATCGCCGGGGGGATCGATTCGAGCCTCGATCCGGGCGGGCTGTCCGGCCAGGAGGCACGGACGCGGAGTGTGGGCCACACGGATTCCGGCGTCCGACGCGGCCAGAGTGGGCACCGTGCCCAGAATCACGGAAAGGACGACTGCCCCGAGTGCCATGGCATGCTCCTCCCCGAGCCCGACCCCGGTCCCGGAACTCGGCTCGGCGGGGAATGAAGCGATCGCCCCACATTGTTACACGGGCGGTCGACCGAGGGCAGTCTCCGTCGACTTCGCGCGCGCCATGTCCCCCCTGTCGGCCTTCGGGCCGGCACCGAGAGCTTCGGGCGAAAGTGAGCGCTCCCCTGTGGAAACTCGCCCCGGGGCGAGTTTCCACAGATCATCTCTTGCGTTCCGTCCGCGGTGCATTCCCCCGAGCGTGAACACGCACGGCGAGCAGAACAGCCTGGCTGCTAGTAGATCCTGAGAATGACGGGCATCTCCACGACGGCCGCGTGCATCGACGCGTGTCGGCGCCTGGGAAGCAGCTCTGGTCCCTGGCTCCTGAGAGAATCCAGTACTCCCCCGCGGCTACTCCTCGAGGGTGACGGTGAACTCCAGGGTAACGGTCCCGTCGTCACCCTCGACCACGGCGGCGTCGCCCACCGAGAGACCCGGGAGCGATCGGCGCGGGCCGTACGCCGGCAGGTCCGCACCGGCCTCGTAGGCCCCGAGGTCCGGCCCGGCGCCCAGAAAGCCGTCGTTCACGCCGGGAAGGCTCACGGCGACGTCCTCCGCGGAGGAGCCGGTAGCAATGCGCAGGTCCGGGATCGCCCGCTCGGGGAAGGGGTCCTGGGGAGGAGCCACGGAAGAGGCGAAGATGTCGAAAGAGACCTCCATGGCATTGGTCTCCGTCGTGGAGGCCTGCAGCTGGGCCAGGTTGTTGAAGGTCGCCGCACCGATGCGACCCCGGATCGTGCCGTCCTCCGACCACACGCCGTCGAAGTTCATGTCGGGATCGTGGGCGTCGTAGAAGTGGATGACGCGGCCGCTCCCGCTGCTCCAGTCCGACCCCGACCAGCCGGGTCCTCCGATGAAGAGGTTGTTGCGAGTCGTCGTCCGGGAGATGGCGTTGCCGGCGTAGATGCCGAAGGCGTCGCCGCTCTTGACGACGGTGTTGTGGAGGATGACATCCCCCACCGAGCCGTTGTGGAGCTTGAACGCCTCCAGGATGAGGTTGTACATGGCGTTCCGGATGAAGTAGGTCGGCCCCCCGATCGAGGGCTGGGAGCTCAGGCCCACGAAGGCGTTAGTGACGCGGTTCCGCATGATGCGGCAGTTGTGGAAGCAGTAGTCGGCCTCCACCGCGTCGTCCACCGCCCTCTCCAGGTCGTTGTTCAGGATGTCGATGCTCCACTGGTCGACGGCCTCGCCGCCCTCCATGAAGGAGATGTCGTCGCGAAAGCCCCGGACGTGGTTGTTCATCACCACGTGCCCGGGTCCCGACAGCTCGATGCCCTCCCCCATGAAGGGCGCGTCGCAGCAGCCCAGCTGGTCTTCCTGCCAGGCCGCGATGCCCGTCACCACGTTGTCGGCGACGTAGTTGTTCTCGGATTCCTGCTGGAAGACGATGCCGCTCCGGCTCTGCCCGGCCGGGGCTCCGGCGGGGATGGTCACCGTGCACCGCGTCACCGCCATGTGGGAGGAGGCGTTCATCCGGATCCGACCGTTGACGGTGAGGCCATCCAGGTGGACCCACTGCCGCCGGTCGAGGTCGATGACGCCCTCGATGACCGCCCCGCCGTCGGACCTCAGGACGATGGGCTGGCCCGGGGTCCCGTCGCGGGAGAAGGTGAAGCCCGGGTAGATGCCGGGGGCCAGCTCCAGGATGTCCCCGGGCTGGGCGCTCGCCGCCGCCGAGGCGAAGGTGGCGGAGGTGACGGGGGTGATCGGGGCACCGGACATGGGCGCGGGAACGGGTCGGGTCGAGACCGTGCGGACCTCGACGGTGGAGCCGCCGTCCGGATCGGTGAGAGTGAGCTCGATCTCGTAAGAGGTGTCGGGCCGCAGGTCGAAGACGCTGCCGGCGTGCCGGTTGGGCCAGGCCCAGCCGTTGGTGGGGTTGCTGCCGGCCGGAACGCGTTCCAGAGGTCTCCCGGTCCGCCACGTGCTCTGGCCGGCCTCCCGGTAGCGCACGGTGACGACCCCGTCGCTGTCGTCGTCGCCGTCGACGAGCCACAGCACCGAGATGTTCTCCAGGGTGGGATTCGGGAAGCTCAGCGACAGGGGCGTGGTGGAATCTGCCCCGAGGACGTGTACGGGGAGAAGCGCGAGGAGGCCCAACCACACGACGGTCGCCGGGCCCCGGGGCGCGGGTCGCATCACGGGAACGCTCCTCTCCCCTCCGGCCCTCGCGGAGGTGTGAGTCACCTTACTGCCGTGGACCCTCGGGAGACGGTGATACAGCCCACTCCCCCGCCCTCGGGCACGGGTTGGGATCTCGGAGCTACGGGAGGGGGCGCAACCCCTCGGACACGACGGTCCAGCTCCCGTCGTCGGGGAACCCCGGTGCCGGTCCCGGGGCTGCGCCGTCCCAGCCCCCGGCCATCATCGCCACGGCGGCCAGGAGCGCGCCGTTGGCGGGCAGGTACACGGCCAGCTCGGCGCCGGGCTGGGGGCAGTGCCCGTTGGGGGCGTAGTGGTTGTGGGGCCCGTCCTTCAACAGGAGATCGACGGCGAGCTCGCGATCGCCCAGGCGGGCCGCCGTCATGGCTAGCATGGGGTAGTCCCAGCCCCAGATCTTCCCTTCCCAGTCCCAGGTCGTGACCACCGCGTCCAACGTGCGCCGCATGGTTGCGGGATCCGCCCCGAAGCCCGGGAGCCACCCCAGAGGGGCCACCATCGTGGGGTGGTCGCGTCGACTCTGAGGGTTGTCGAAGGTGTCCGGCACCGCCTCCATGGCCACGTAGCGGCCATCCTTCCGGGGCAGGTCCGAGAGGTGCTCCAGCACGTGGCTCCACTCGGCCGACCGCTCCCGCCCGAGCCGCTCGCGCCACGTCTGGGCCAGACCCAGGGCGTGGCCCCAGTAGCTGAGCTCGAACGAGGGGTTCGCGCTCGTCCGCGGGTCGTGGATCTCCTGGGAGATCCACAACGGTGGGCCCAACACGTAGCGCTGCTCGCCCTTGACCCAGTGGAGCATGGAAACGAGGCCCTCTGCCGTCTCCAGGACGAGCTCGCGGTATCTCTCGAGCGTCTCCGGCGACGGCTCCGCCCGGTAGAGCAGCTCGGCCAAGGCGATCGGGTGGGGTTGGTTCCAGGCGATCAAGGGGTTGCCGCCGGGGCTCTCTCGTCCCCGGGGCCCGACCATCTTCGGCCAGCGGGCGCCCTTCAGGCCCCGCGACGCGGCAATGCGGCGCGCCACCGGCAGTGTGCCCTGATACCACTCCAGCGCTTTCTCCACGAAGGCTTCCCGGCCCCAGAGCGCGAAGTGCGCGACGTGCCACCAGATCATCTCGGTGTGGTGCTTTCCGTACCAGGAGCTGCAGGTGAGGCCCGTCTCCTGCGGCGGCACGTCGCCGGCCATCTGCACCGCGGTCAGGTACTGGGAGAGCACCACGCGTCGCTCCAGCTCCGCCGCCCGGGGATCGCGGCTGCCCGAGAGGTCGACGGCGGCCCCGCTGGCCCAGAAGTCACGCCAGCTCTCCGCGCTGGCCGAGAGGGTCTCGTCCACCGAGGGGAGTCCCTCGGGGAGCGGCGATGGCGAGAAGGCCAGGACGATCTCGAGGGCGGGCGTGTCGGCGGTGGGCAGGACCCGGAAGGAGTGCGGGGCGGCCTGAGACCAGTCCGCGCCGGGCCCCCAGGCCAGCCCGACCTCGTAGTGCGTCGCGTCGATCCGACGGTGCAGCCGCACCTGGCCGTCACCCAGGTGCCGCGTGCGGGTCTGGTGAGACTCGGGCTGGCCCCAGTCGAGGGCCGGTGTGTTCTTGCGCGTCAGATCGTGACCGCGCGGGAAGGCCAGACGAACACCCAGTCGTCCACCGGACACGAGCGCCGATTCGATGCGGACCGCCACCGCGTCGAGACGTGGGTGCGCCGCCGTGGTGACCACGACCGGCTCCTCCTCGATCGTGTACCGGCTCGTGACCACACCCGACCACAGGTCGAGAACCTGGGACACGTTCCGAAGGTCGGCTGGCCGCAAGTCCTCTCCGCCGCTCCCGGTGAGGGTGAGCCCCAGAGTGCCCAGGGGCACGTCGTGGGGATTGCGACGCAGCCACCGTGCCGCTTCGCTGGCCGTGTCGGTCGGGTACTCGACGGTTCGGCCGTAGGCGGTGTAGGGGACGTTGGCGTCCTCGAGCCGGAACCCGCTGGGATTCAGCTCGGTGTGCCACGCCCAGCGGGCAAGAGTCTCGAGGGGGATCCCGCGGGAGTGGTACGACTCGCCGAAGGTCTGCAGGCCGGTGACGTCGACGGTGAAGGCGAAGTGGCCGTTCCCCACCGTCAGCGGTGCCCAGGGATCCACTGCGGTCACTTTCGGGTTGTTCCGGGTGACGAGGGCCCGACGATCGATCGGGCCCGCCGCCGCTCCCGCTGCGATGCCGACCAGGACGAGCAGCCAGGAGATCGGGGCAGTCGTCGTGCGAGACCTAGTCCGTGGCGGCGTCGATCTCCTCGACTTCCTCACGGGCGTCGACCTCGTGACGGATGAACTCCAGCCGGGACGACAGCTCGGGAACGTCGAGCCCCACCGCGACGTCGCGCGACAGGTCGAGACGAAGCTGCTTGAGCTGGTGCTCGGCCATCTCGCGACGGACCCGCAGGCGCTGGAGCACGCGCACCGCCTTGGCGATCGCCTCTTCCCGCCTTCGCAGCACGTCGAGCTGACGCTCGAACAGACGGCGGTCCTGCTCCTGGCTGGCCTTCTCCAGGGAGGCGTGAGCTGCCGAGGCGGCAGTGGCGACCGCCGCGCGCTCGTCGTCGGTGGTCTGCTCCTCGAGGTCGGCCTGGCGCGTCGCGAGGGCCGCTTCCCTCTTCACGATCTCATCCACCTCGGACAGCAGCCGGGGGATGTCCTTGCCGCCCCGCTGCTCGATCAGCGCGCGCACCCGCGCGGCCTCCTGGGTGAGCGCCGACGGCGTGACAGCAGCGGGCTCTTGCGGGGCCGGAAGAGGAGGGGGAGGGTCCACCACCACCGCCGGGCCGGCCTCGAGGGGTCGGTCCGGGCGACGCCCCGGGAGCAGAACGGGCCAGGCCTTGGACAGGGTGCCGATGGTCTGCGTCGCCAGGACCGCTCCCCAGATCCCCATCCAGAACGGCAGGTGACCCTGGGTCGAGTACATCACGACCCCAACGATGAAGAAGCCGGTGAAGTGACCTCCGAGGGCACGGAGAAGACGCCAGCGCGCGGCGTCCCGGGGGTCCCCGGTGCTCGGGACCTCGCGACGGAAGACGCGGCTCTCGAACAACGGCTTCCAGTCGTCTTCGTCGTCCCGCCGGATTAGCTCCGCGCCGGTCAGCCTGCCCCTTCGTATGCGCCGGGCGAGCTCGTTCTCGTCGTAGCTGCGGATCCTTCCCCCATTCTTCTGGAGGTGGTACAGGGAGGGCGTCCCGGGACGGGGCGGGGCCGGCACCGGCGGCACGACCTCTGCCGACACCGCCGGTGCGGCGCCCGCCGGGACCAGCTCCGCATCGGCCAGCGAGCCCGCGCGGGAGCGTCCGGCGAGCCGCGCCAGCTCGGAGGCGAGGTCGTCCGTCCTCGCGAACCGTCGCTCCGGGTCCTTCTGCAGACACCGCGAGACAACCGCCTCGAGAGCCGGAGGGGTGTCCGCCCGCAGCCGCCCCAGGGGCTCGGGGTCCCGCTCGATCACCGCGGCCAGCACCTGGGCTGGCGTCTCGCGGTGGAAGATCGCGCGCCCGGTGGCCATCTCGCAGAGGATGACGCCGACCGTGAACTGGTCGGTCCGGCTGTCCACCGGACGCCCGCTCGCCTGCTCCGGCGACATGTACTCCAGCGTGCCCAGCAGCATGCCGGCCTGCGTCCCGTGACGGCTGAGCGTCTCCTGCACGTCGAGATCTCCGAGGGGAACGGGCAGGACCTTGGCGAGCCCGAAGTCCAGGATCTTCAGGAGACCGTCCGAGTTGACGACGAGGTTCTCCGGCTTCAGGTCGCGATGGACGATGCCGGCTCGGTGCGCCTTGGCCAGGCCGTCCGTGAGCTGGGCCCCGAGATCGAGGAGCTCCGGGATGGGCAGTGGGCCCCGTGTGACACGAGCCCTCAGGGTCTCGCCCTCGACGTACTCCATGACCACGTAGTGCTCGCCCTCCTGGCGGGCCGCCATGCCGACGTCGTAGATCTGGACGATGTTCGGGTGGTTGAGGGCCGACGCGGCCCGGGCCTCGCGGTCGAG
>JAJDNS010000105.1 GCA_022340585.1 Acidobacteriota bacterium | reverse complement strand
CAGGTGCGCCTCATGCCTCGACGGCGCGCGCCTGCCGGCGCGCCTCCTCCTCTTCGACGTGATGGATGAAGACGTCTTCCAGGGACGGCACGATCCGCTCGATGGAGGTGGGCGGGTTGCCCTGCTGCTCCAGGGCCTCCGTGATCAGGCTCCGACCCTCCTCGGCGTCCCTCACCACCACGTGGATGCGCGTGCCGAAGACCGACGTCTCGAGGGCCCACTCCTGCTCGCCGAGCAGCTCGAGGGCCTCGTGGAGCCGAGGGGCGGCCACCTCCAGGACGGCGCGGCCCGCGAAGACCTCCTTGAGCTGGCTGACGGTGCCTTCGGCGGCCAGCCGTCCCGCGTGGATCAGCGCCAGACGGTGGCAGTACTCGGCCTCGTCGAGGTAGTGAGTGGTGACGAACACGGTCACACCTTCGGAGGACATCTCGTCGATGAGGGCCCAGAAGCGCCGTCGCGAGAGGGGGTCCACGCCGCTGGTGGGCTCGTCGAGGAACACCACCTTCGGTTCGTGGAGGACCGCGCAGGCGAGGGCCAGCCGCTGCTTCCAGCCGCCGGGGAGCTGGCCGGTCAGCCGGTCCTCCTTGCCCCGGAGGTTGGCCATGCCGAGGGCCCACTCCTCCCGGGCCCGCGCGCGAGCGCCGCGCAGACCGTAGACCCCGCCGAAGAAGCGAAGGTTCTGACGCACGGTCAGGTCCTCGTAGAGGCTGAAGCGCTGGCTCATGTAGCCGATGCGTCGCTTGACGCCCTCGGGGTCGCGGGCCACGTCGATGCCCAGCACCCGGGCCGTGCCCTCGGTGGGGCTGAGGAGGCCGCAGAGCATGCGGATGACGGTGGACTTGCCGGCGCCGTTGGCGCCCAGGAAGCCGAAGATCTCTCCCGCCCGGACGGTCATGGACACCCCGTCCACGGCGGTGAACGAGCCGAAGCGCTTGGTGAGCGCCTCGAGCTCGATGGTGGCGCTCATCGCCCCACGGCTCGGTCGAGCTGGGCCGAGGCGAGGCGGGTCTCGGCCAGGGCCCGCGTGCGCTCGAGCCCGGCCTCGAGGAGCGCGACCTCGGCATCGAGAAGCTCGGAGGACGGGATGACGCCTTCCCGGTAGCGATCGGCGGAGACCCTCCGACTCTCCTCGCCGGCCGCCACCGCCCCCTCCGCGACCCGGGTCGCGACGTGGGCGGCGCGCACCGCGAGGTGGGCGCTGGTGACCTCGAGGCGGATGTGCCGCTCGAGGTCGTCGAGGCGCTGTCGCAGGGCCTCGACGCCCGCCTGGGCCCGGGCCACGGCCGCGGATGTCCGACCTCCGTCGAACACCCTCAAGGAGACCTCGACCCCCACGTCCCAGCTCGACCGCCACTGCTCGTCGGGGGGGACGAAGTTGCGGTTGGGGCTGGCGTACAGGTAGCCGCCGGTGAGACCCAGGTGGGGCCGGGTCGCCGACTGGGCCACCCGTACGCTGGCCTCGGCGGCGCGAACCCGGGCGAGCAGGCTCTCCCGTTCCGGGCGAGCTTCGAGGGCCCGCTGGACGAGGCCCTCGAGGTCCTCGGGGATCGGCGGTGGGCTCTCGAGCTCCTCCGTTGGCTCGACCACGGCTTCGGGCGGGAGCTGGAGGAGGCGCACGAGGTTCGCCTCGGCCACCTCGGCCGCGTTCTCGGCCCGCAGGCGTCGCAGCTCCGCCCGCTCGTGCTCGACCTCGACCGCCAGCACCTCGCTGTGCGCGGCCAGGCCGAACCGCTCCCGGTTGCGCGCGTCCTTCAGGTGGGCCTGGAATGCGCTGAGCCCCTCCCGGAGGACGCGCTCGCTCTCCCGGGCGGTCAGCAGCCGCCAGTAGGCGTTCTCGGTTTCCAGGACCACCGAGCGCCGGCGGGCGTCCAGGTCGAGGCCGGCGGCCCGCTCGCTCTCGGTGGCGGCGTCGATCTGGCCGGAGAGGCGTCCCCCGGCGTAGAGCGGCAGGTTCGCCCGGGCCGAAACCCTCCAGTTGTCGGGCAGATTGAGAAAGCCCACGGAGGGCTCGCCGGGGGGCTGGGGGATGAGGAACTCGTCGATGTCCGAACGCCGCGTGTAGCCGGCGGACACGTCGGCGGTGGGCCACCGTTCGGCGTGCGCCTTGTTCACGTCGGCGTCGGCAGCGAGACGGAGCTGCTCGAGCTCGCGCAGCTGCGCCGACACCTCGAGCGCCCGCTCGACGGCCTCGGCCAGGCTCAGCCGCACCGGCCCCGCCTCGACGACCGCCGACGTGCCCCGGGCCGTCGCGGGTCCCGCGGCCAGGAGCATCAGGACGACAGTAGCGCGCGTCATCGTGTCACCTCGCTGGGGCCCGGCGGGTCGGCCTCGGTGGCTCGAATGCGCCGGATGAAGACGTCCTCGAGAGAGGGCAGGCCGGGGCGAGCGGACTCGACCTCGACCCCGCTTGCCTCCAGGTGCTCGGTCAGCCGGCGCGCGGCGTCCGCGGCGCGGCGGGGCTCCACCTGGGGCAGGTTCACGTGCAGGCGGTCGCCGAAGACCTCCACGTCGGCCACCTCGGGGTGCCGGCGCAGCCCGTCCGCGGCCTGCTTGCGGGGCCGGGCCACGACCTCCACGAACGAGCCCTCGACCTGGGAGCGGAGGTGGCCGGGGGCGTCGAGGGTGAGCAGCCTCCCCTTGTCCACCAGGGCCACCCGGCCGCACCGCTCCGCCTCGTCGAGGTAGGGCGTGGTGAGGAGGATGGTCAGGCCCTCCCGCTGGAGGCGGGCCAGGAGCTTCCAGAAGTCCCGGCGGGAGACGGGGTCCACTCCGGTGGTGGGCTCGTCGAGGACGAGGAGCTCCGGGGTGTGGACGAGAGTGCAGACGAGCGCCAGCTTCTGCTTCATGCCGCCCGACAGGCGTGCGGCGAGCCGGCCCCGGAAGGGGGTCATGCGCACCATGTCGAGGAGCTCGTCGCGGCGCGGCTTCCAGTCCCCCACGTCGTGGATCTCGGCGAAGAAGGCGATGTTCTCGTCCACGCTGAGGTCCCCGTAGAGAGAGAACTTCTGCGAGAGATAGCCCACCCGGTCGGACAGCTCGCGCCGTTGCCGGGTCGGACTGAGTCCGCAGGTCTCCACGCTTCCGGAATCGGGGGTGAGGATTCCGAGGACCATGCGCAGGGTCGTGGTCTTGCCGGCGCCGTCGGGTCCGATGAGGCCGAACATCTCTCCGCGGCGCACCTCCAGGGAAAGGCGATCGACGGCCAGGACGTCGCCGAAACGTCGGCTCAGCTCCTGGACCCGGACGATCACCGGCCGCTCCTCGCTCACTGGGCCGGACCCGCGGGCTGCAGGCGCGCCTCGGCCGGCATGCCGGGCTTGAAGAGGCCGTCCTCGTTGTCGAGGGCGATCTTGATCCGGAAGACCAGCTTGACCCGCTCGTCCCGGGTCTGGACGTTCTTCGGGGTGAACTCGGCCCGGGAGGCGATGAACGACACTCGGCCCCCTCGGGTCTGCCCGTCGTCGGTGACCACCTCGGCGTCCTGACCCAGACGGATTCGCCCCAGGTCAGGCTCCGGGACGTAGGCATTGAGCCAGGCGCTGGCGAGGTCGGTCACCACCACGAGGCCTGCCCCCGGGGCCATCAGCTCTCCCTGCTCCGCGAGCTTCTGGGTCACCACGCCGTCCACGGGGCTCCGGATCACGGCGTCTTCCCGCTGCTGGTCGAGCCGGGCGATGCCGGCCTCGGCGGCCTGCAGCCGGGCGCGGGCGGCATCCTTCTCCTCGTCGCGGAAGCCCGCCTCCATTCGCCGGAGGCGCTCGCGGGCAGCGTCGACCGAGGCCGCGGCCACGTCGCGCCGGGTGCGGGCGTCGTCGCGGGCCTTGGTCGTCCCCGAGCCCGCGGAGAGCAGGCCCTCCATGCGCTCGAGGTCCCGCTCGGCTCCCGCGAGGTCCGCCTCGGCCCGGGCCAGCTGGGCCTTCGTCTCCAGGATGTCCTCCTTGCGGGTTCCGGCCAGGCGCAGGCTCAGCTCGGCCTGGGCCAGGGCCCGCTCGGCCTTCGCCGACTCCAGGGCGAGGAGGATGTCGACGGTGTCGATCCGCGCGATCTCCTGGCCCGCCTCGACGAGGGACCCCTCGTCGACGCCGAGGTGCTCCAGGGTCCCGCCGACCTTGGTCGAGACCAGGACCTCGGTGGCCTCCACGTGACCGGAGGCGCGGATCCTCCCGTCTTCAGATCCCCCGCCGCAGGAAGCGACGAGAAGGGCGGTGCCCAGGATTCCAGCCGAGCGCTTCATGTGCGCGCTCCTTTCCTTTTGTTCGACTGCTGTTTCGCGATGGGGGACGGTTCGGGAGCGAGGCCCCGGAGGGTCATCTCCTCGAGATGGTGTATGAAGGCCCGCGGAGTCGGCATCTCGAAGCGAACGTGGGCGGCCGCGCGGCGCCGGGCCGGCTCGGTGGCGAAGAAGAACCCCAGGGCCCCCACGAGGCTGAAGTGGAAGAGCAGGGGATCCACCTTGCGGAACAGGCCCTCGCGGTGTCCCCGCTCGGCCAGGCGGCGGGTGGTGCCCATGATCGCGAGCAGGTGCGGGACCACCGCCGGCTCGATGCCCCTGGAGACGGCTTCGCGCAGAAACAGGGCGGGGAAGTCGGACCGCCTCCGCGTCATGTCCTCGAACACCCCGAAGAAGCGATGGAGGCCCGCGCGGGCGTCGGCCGCCTCCTCGACGACGCGCAGGCGGTCCGCCACCTCGGCGAAGCCCGATTCGAGCACTGCGGTGTAGAGGCCCCTCTTTCCCCCGAAGTGGTAGCTGATCAGGGCCTTGTTCACCCCGGCGCGCCGGGCGAGGTCTTCGACGGAGACTGCGTCGTAGCCCTTCTCGGAGAAGAGCCGGGCGCCCGCCCCGAGCAGTGCGCGCCGGGTGGCGGTCGGGTCGCGCTTCTCCCCGGCTTTCTTCCGCTGCGGAGGGGCCAGGTTCGTACTCAACGAAGCAGCTCCTGGGCTGAAGTTAATCAAACGTCCATTTAACTATTAGGCCGGGGTCCGACCGGTGTCAAGGGAAGACGAAGGGGGGCGAAGGAAAAGGAGGGCGAGCCGGTGCGGGATCTGGAGTGCGGGATACGGAATGCGGGGGTGAAGGGGAACGAGGAGGCAGGTTCCCCTTTCGGGAAACCTGCCTCGTGGGGCTAGAAGCGGAGGTTCACGCCCCCGGAGAACTCCCACTGGTTCGCGTACTGGGAGTTGCCCACGACCCAGCAGCCCCACCAGGGGTCGCACCACCAGCCGGTGGCGTCGGTCTTGATGTAGGTCGGGGTCCAGCGCACGCCGCCGAAGACGCCGAAGTTCTGGGCGGGGTAGATCTTGACCCCCGCGCCCCAGGTGGTGGAGAACCGCGACTGTCCCGATATGGTGCGGGTGTCGGTGAGGCCCTGGATCGTCACGTCCGGATAGCGGGTCACACCCAGGCCACCCATCAGGTAGGGCCGGATCGTGTCGTCCACGTCGCCGAAGTTGTAGGCGAAGAAGCCGTGGTAGTTGTCGATGTTGAGGTCGGCAACGTCGCGGGTCGCATTCCCCTTGGCCTCGAGGACCGTGTCCTGGCGGTCCCAGAGGAAGCCGACCTCGACGTTCTCGGTCAGGAAGAACCCGGCTGAGAACCCGTAGCCGCCGGAGTTCTTGGGGTCGACTCGATTGTAGATGTTGCCGTCGGAGCCTTCGCGGGCGTCGCCGCTGACGCCGTCGCTGAAGGTGTAGCCAAACCAGCCCTGCAGCTCGATCCGGGGGTCCTGCGCCTGCGCGGGAACGGCCACGAGCAGGGCGAGGGGTGCAATCCACGCCATCTTTCTCAACACGAGAAGCATCCTCCTCTGGTAATCGCTCTTCTCTGATCGCACGTCCAACCACCCGGTAGCGCCAGCCCCCAAGACCAGGCGAATAGCATTCCCCTCGATGGGCGCGATCAGCGCACACCGAGGGTTACCTTGACAATGAGTTCTGCAGGCACGCCTGTCAACCGCATCGTTGCCGCGGATGGGACCCATCGAGCCGGCGAATCGTCCGGCTCACCGTGGGAGATCTGCCTCTGCATCGTGTCGCGAAGGGGGCGGGTATAATCCGGCCCCGTCGGAGACAGCGATCATGGAGACGCCGAGCGCAGCCAGGGGGCGTGGCTTCCGGAGCCTCACCACGCGCCTCATCATCTGGACCCTGCTGGCGGTAGGAGCGGTGTACGTCGTCACCGTCGTCGTCTCGAACTCCCTTGCCCGCCGCATGGCGCTGGCCGCGGCGGAGCGCGAGGCGGTCAACGAGACCGACGACGCGGCGGGTCGGGTGGCCGACGTCCTGCACTCGGTCCAGGAGCGTACCTGGGTCCTCGCCGACGTCATCCAGAGGCTCGACCCGGCTCAGGACCAGCTCGCGGGCCTCCTCGAGGACTTCGTGCGCGGCCACGCCCAGGTGTTCGGCGCCGCCATCGCCTTCGAGCCCGGTGAGAAGCTCCCCGGCGACGGGCGACTGGTCCTGTACCGTCACCGGCTGCGTGACGACCCCGACGGGCTCGGCGCTTCCGAGCTGGGCGCCGGCGGGATCCGCTTCTGGGAGAAGGAGTGGTACGCCACGCCGCTCCGTACCGGAAAGGCGGGCTGGTCCGAGCCGTACTGGGACGAGGGCGGGGGCGAGGTGAGCATGGTCACCTGGTCGGTGCCCCTGCACCGGCCCGATGGAACGGTCCGGGGAATGGTCACCGCCGACCTGCGCCTGCGCTGGCTCGACGCCCTCGTGCGCGAAGTCGAGCTCGGCCGGTCCGGCGTGGCTCTCATCGTGTCGCGCTCGCAGCGGGTCATCGCCGCCTCCGACCGTGACGTTCAGGCGGGAATCGATCCCTCCGAGCGCGTGCTCGGCGGGGCCTCTCCGGACACCCGCCGGGAGTTCCAGCCCATCGTCGACGAGATGCTGGCGGGCGAGTCCGGCTTCAGGGCGGTGGATCTGGACGGCCGTCGGTACCGCCTCACCTTCCGACCCGTCGGGTATGCCGGCTGGTCGATGGCCGTGCTGTATCCCGAGGACGAGCTGTTCGAGGAGGTCGGGCGGCTGCGCACCGTGCAGGCCGGGCTGTCGCTCGGGGGGCTCGCCCTCCTCGCGCTCGTCGTCGTGGTCCTCGCTCGACGTCTCACCTGGCCCCTCGGCGCCCTGGCCGCGAGCGCCGACGACCTGGCCACCGGCAACCTGGACGCCGCGCTTCCCGCCGTGGAGGCCCGGGACGAGATCGGGCGGCTCGCCCTCGCGTTCCACCACATGCGCGACTCGCTCAAGGCCTACGTCCGGGACCTCGCGGAGACGACGGCGGCCAAGGAGCGACTGGAGAGCGAGCTCGCGGTGGCCCGGCGCATCCAGGCCGACATGCTACCGAAGGGCACCGCCGGCGGGCCGGACGACGGATACGAGCTGGCGGCGACACTCGTTCCGGCCCGAGCGGTGGGGGGCGATCTGTTCAACCACTTCCGAGACGGGGAGCGGGTCTTCTTCCTCGTGGGCGACGTCTCCGGGAAGGGCGTGCCCGCCGCCCTCTTCATGGCTCGCACCAAGACGCTCTTCGAGGCCCTGGCTGCCCGGGACACCGATCCCGGGGCCGTCCTCGCCGCGGCAAACCACAACCTCTGCAGCGACAACGACGCCGGGATGTTCGTGACCGCGGTCTGCGGCGTCCTCGACCTGGCGAGCGGGGAGCTCACCTTCGCCCTCGCCGGGCACGATCCCCCTGTTCTCGTCCCGACCGAGGGAGACGCGGGGCCCATTCAGGCCGAAGGGGGCCGCGTGCTCGGCCTGATCGAGGGGTCGGACTACCCGGTGAACCGCCTTCGGCTGGGCCACCGGGAGGCGGTGGTCATGTACACCGACGGCGTTTCCGAGGCCCAGAACGTTGACGGCGGGTTCTTCGAGCTGGAGAGGATCGTCGAGACCGTGCAGAGGTGCCGTCATGAGAACGCCATCGCGGTCACCGAGAGTCTCCTGGAGGCGGTGCGCGGCTTCGCGGGCGACGCGCCCCAGTCCGACGACATCACCCTCATGACGCTGCGGCGTCTGTCGCCGTCTTCTTGAAGTAGAGACCCTTCCACACGGCCGCGCCGGAAACCGACTCCGGCCCGCGCGGGGCAGGTGGTTGAATGGCGCCGCCGGAAAGAGGTAGTCTCTCGCCGTCTCCCGAGCCGCCTTCTCCAATCCCGACCCCGATGTCCACGAACGCGACGATCGCGCCCGCGCGCTACGAGCTGGCTCACGACCGTGAGGATGGGGCTCTCCACGTCCGCCTGAGCGACGCCTGGACGCTCGACGCCGGCCTGCCCTCCGGCGACGACCTGATCCCCCGGCTCCAGTCGCTGCCCGCGGGCGCCCGGGTCGTCCTCGAGGACGCCGGCATCACGGACTGGGACAGCCTCCTCGTGGCCTTCGTCCGCACCGTCGCCTTCATCAGCACCGAGCGCGGCGTGGTGCTGGACGCCTCCAGCCTGCCCTCGGGGGCCCGGAAGCTGATCGACCTGGCGGCGGCGGTGCCGGCCAAGGGCGACCGGCGCGCTCCCGAGGACGACGCCCTCACCGCCCGGGTGGGGCGGATGGCCGTCGGGGTCTGGGACACCGCCTCCGACGCCAACGAGTTCCTGGGCGAGGTCGTCGAAGCCTTCGGCACCTTCCTGCGTCGCCGGGCCCGCTTCCGCCGTGTCGACCTGATGCACGCCATGGAGAGCGCCGGGATCGGGGCTCTGGGGATCGTGGCCCTCATCAACTTCCTCGTGGGAACGGTGCTGGCCTTCGTGGGGGCGATCCAGCTCCAGCAGTTCGGGGCCGCGATCTACGTGGCCAACCTGGTGGGCATCGCGGTGGCCCGGGTGCTCGGGGCCCTCATGACCGGGATCGTGATGTCGGGGAGGACCGGGGCGGCGTTCGCCGCGACCCTGGGGACGATGAACGTGAACGAGGAGACCGACGCCCTGAGGACGATGGGGCTGAAGCCCGTCGAGTTCCTCGTCCTGCCCCGGGTCCTGGCCACCACCCTCATGATGCCGGCGCTCACGGCCTACGGGATCCTCATGGGCATGCTGGGCGGAATGTTCGTCGGGGTCACGCTCCTCGGCATCGGGCCGACGGAGTACCTCACCCAGACGCGGGGTGCCCTGGAGCTGAAGCAGGTGATCATCGGTCTCAGCATGGGGCTCGCCTTCGGCGCGGTGGTGGCGCTGACCGGCTGCTACTACGGCTTGCGCTGCGGACGGAGCTCGGCCGCCGTCGGCGAGGCGACGACCAGGGCCGTGGTCGCCTCGATCGTCCTCGTGGTCGTGGTGACCGCGGTCTTCACCGTCGTCCTCTATCTCGTGGGGCTGTGATGGACGAGAGCGCGCAGATCGAGGTCCAGGATCTGACGATGGCCTTCGGTAGCTACGTCGTCCAGAAGGACGTCAGCTTCGACGTCCGCTCCGGGGAGATCTTCGTCATCATGGGCGACAGCGGCTGTGGCAAGAGCACGCTGATGCGCCACATGATCGGTCTCAACCGGCCGGCGGCGGGTCGGGTGCTCTACGGAGGCGAGGATTTCTGGGCCGCCGGGGAAGAGGAGCAGGAGGTGCTCCAGAGGGAGTTCGGGGTGCTCTACCAGACCGCGGCTCTCTTCAGCTCGATGACCCTCGAGGAGAACGTGTCCCTGCCCCTGCGCGAGTACTCCGACCTCAGTCCCGCCGCGGCCTCCGATGTCGCGAGCCTCAAGCTCGCCCTCGTGGGCCTCGCCGGCTTCGAGGAGTACTACCCGTCCGAGATCAGCGGGGGCATGCGCAAGCGAGCGGGCCTGGCCCGGGCCATGGCCCTCGACCCCGAGATTCTCTACTTCGACGAGCCCTCGGCCGGGCTCGATCCCCTGAGCTCGCGACGGCTCGACGACCTGATCCTCGAGCTGCGCGACAGCCTGGGGACCACCATCGTCCTCGTGACCCACGAGCTGCCCAGCATCTTCGAGCTGGGCGACAACGCCGTCTTTCTCGATGCGGAGCGCAAGACCATGATTGCCCAGGGCAAGCCGAGCGAACTCAAGGACAGCCCCGAACCCAAGGTCCGGGCGTTCATGAGCCGGGGGCGGCTATGAGCGCGAAGACCCACCCCCGCCTCGTCGGCGCCTTCGTCCTCGGGGCGATAGCGCTGCTGCTGGCGGCGGTCGTGTTCCTCAGCTCCGGCGGCTGGTTCCAGCAGCGGGACCGCTTCGTCGTCTTCTTCCCCGGCTCGGTCAAGGGGCTGCAGAAGGGCTCCGCGGTGACGTTCCGCGGGGTCCAGGTCGGCGAGGTCGTCGAGGTGAGCGCCTTCCAGACCGGGCTGCCCGACAACCCCATCCAGATCGAGGTCGTGTGCGAGTTCTACGGGGACGTCATCGAGGTTCCCGACGGCGTGGAGTCCCCCTATGCCGGTCTCGACCAGGAGGAGGTGGTGGCCATCCTCATCGAGCAGGGTGTCAGGGCCCGCATGATGAGCGCGAGCCTCCTGACCGGCCAGAAGTACATCGAGCTCGATTTCCTGCCCGACGAGCCCGCACGCCTGGCCGGCCTGAGCCGCCGCTATCCGGAGATCCCGACCAGCCCCACCGCAATGGAGAAGGTGGGAGAGCGCATGGAAGCACTCATGGGCAAGATCGCCGAGGTGCCCCTCGATCAGGTGGTGGACAACGTGCAGATGGCCATCCGGGCGGCGCGCGAGCTTCTCGAGTCCCCGGACCTGAAGGGAACCTTCG
Organism: Acidobacteriota bacterium; assembly: GCA_022340585.1. Lineage (GTDB taxonomy): Bacteria > Acidobacteriota > Vicinamibacteria > Fen-336 > Fen-336 > JAJDNS01. Next base: position 13,887 of record JAJDNS010000105.1, on the reverse strand, counting down.
AAACGGCGCACCGGGCCCTCGCGGGGATCGAGCCCACCCTGGCCGAGGCGCGGAAGACGCTGAAGGAGACCCGTGCGGTGATCGAAAACCTCGGGAAGGAGACCGAGGGCATCGGTGGCGAGGTGAGCCAGACGCTCTCCGAGCTGCGGGACCGCCTGGAGCACACGGAGAGCACCTTCGAGGCGCTCGAAGCCACGCTGCAGGGAGCCGACGCCGCGCGCGTGAACGTCTCGCAGACCATGATCGAGCTCGAGCAGGCACTCAAGGCCTTCCGCAACCTCATGGAATACATCCAGACGCACCCGGAGGCCATGCTCCAGGGCAAGGAGAAGAAGTGATGCGGACCCGGTTCTGTGCAACTCTCGGTCTCGGCGCCCTCGTCCTGGCGACGGCGGCGTGCGTCTCGCTCAAGCGCACCCCGGAGGCCCGGTACTTCGTCCTCCAGTCCCTCGTCGAGCCCCCGGCGGTAGCCGAGGAGCCCGTGGGCATCGTCGGGGTGGAGACCGCGCTTCTTCCCGGTCACCTCGACCGGCCCCAGCTCGTCACCTGGGCGGGGCCGAACGAGATGAGGACCGACGAGTTCCTGCGGTGGGCCGAGCCCCTCCAGGAAGGGATCACCCGCACCCTGGCGGAGGACCTGGCCGGGCTTCTGCCGGACTACCAGCTCGTCCGGCGCCCGTGGTCGGGGCGCACCCGGACGCGCTGCCGGGTGCTGGTGACCCTGAGAGCGTTCGGGCTCCACCCCGACGGGACGGTCCGGCTGGAGGGCCAGTATCGACTCCTGCCCGACAAGGGCGCGCTCGCCTACGTGCTGCGCCCGGTGAGCCTCAGCGAGGGCCCGGTGGCGGTCCCGCGAGACGAGGGGGCCCCGCCCGATCCGGGGGTGGAGGCCATGAATCGGCTTCTCGAGAGCCTCAGCCGGCAGATCGCCGAGGACATCCGGGCGCTGCCCCCCGAGCCGCCCGACGACGACGCGGCGGGGCCGACGGAGACGGACGAGGAGAGCAGCCGCTTGGAGCCCGAGGGGGGAGCCGGAGACCACGGGGGGAGCCCGGCGCAGGGATGACTTCGAGCATGGACGGTCGCCAGAAAGCCTACCGGGCCTTCGTCCTGTTCCTGGTGGTCGCCGTCTCGGCGGCCTTCCTCTACATGGTTCGTGGCTTCATCGTCACGGTGCTGATGGCCGCGATCTTTGCCGGCCTCGCCTATCCCCTGTTCACCCGTCTGCTGCCCCTGGTCCGCGGCAACCGGACGGCGGCGGGGATCGTGACCCTCCTGATCGTGCTGTTCCTCGTGGTCGTCCCCACCGTCGCCTTCCTGGGCATCGTGGCCAACGAGGCGGTGCAGATCAGCGAGTCCGTCACGCCGTGGGTGAACGACCACCTGCGGGAGCCCAGCGACATCGAGGATCTCCTCAAGGGCGTTCCCTACTTCGAGCACGTCCGGGGACAATTCGACGCCTACAAAGCACAGATTGTCGAGAAGCTGGGCGAGCTGGCGAGCCTGGCGAGCTCGTTCCTCGTGCGCAGCCTGTCCGCGGCCACGAAGGGGACCGTCGGCTTTCTCTTGAAGCTCTTCGTGATGATCTACGCGATGTTCTTCTTCCTGGTGGGAGGCGGCAAAGGGCTCCGCAAGGCGCTGGCCCTTCTCCCTCTCCCGGAGAAGGACAGGGAGCTGCTCCTCGGCAAGTTCGTCTCCGTCGCCCGGGCCACCCTGAAGGGCACCTTCGTGGTGGGCCTCGTGCAGGGGGGGCTCGCGGGCCTCGGCTTCGCCGCGGCGGGCATCCACGGGGCCACGTTCTGGGGCACGTGCATGGTCGTGCTGTCCATCATCCCCGGGATCGGCTCCGCCCTCATCTGGGCCCCGGCGGTGATCTATCTCTTCGCGCTCGGCAAGACCGCCGCCGCCATCGGGCTGGCCGTCTGGTGCGCGGTGGTGGTGGGGACGGTGGACAACTTCCTCCGCCCCAAGCTCGTCGGCGCCGACACGAAGATGAGCGACCTCCTGATCCTCCTGAGCACCTTCGGCGGGCTGTCGCTGTTCGGCGCGGTGGGCCTCGTATTGGGGCCGATCCTCGCGTCGCTCTGGGTCGCGGTGTGGCAGATCTACGGTGAGGCCTTCGGCGACCTGGTGGGCCCGGCGCCCCCGGCTGCCGGGGAGGGCCCCACGCCTGGAGGCCTGGACGCGCCCGAGGAACCCGACCGGGCCTGAGCCTCGGGCCGCGTCGTCCCGCGAGGACGCTTGAGAGGGTCCCGTGTGTGTGGGACCATGGAGCCTCGCGGAGGTCCCCACGCATGAGTCTGCGGCGACGCCTGGCCCTGCTGTCGGTCACCGTCTCTCTCGTCCTGCCGGCCTGCAGCGGCCTGCGGCTCTCGCCGGTCACCCCGAAGCCCACGAGCCAGTGGATCCCGGGGAAGTTCGTCTGGCACGACCTGATCACCCACGACGTCTCGGCGGTGAAGCTCTTCTATGCCGGCATCTTCGGCTGGAGGTTCGAGGACCTGCCCGGCACCGATTCTTACACCCTCATCCGCCACGACGGTCGGATGATCGGGGGCATCGCCTACAGCGACCGCAAGGTCGACGGGAGGCCCGTCTCCCAGTGGGTGGGCCTCGTGTCCGTTCCCGACGTCGACCTGGCGGTGGCCCGAGTCCGCCAGGTCGGGGGCCGGGTGTACGCGGGGCCCCGCGACATCCCCGACCGCGGGCGGTTGGCCATCGTCGGCGACCCCGAGGGGGCCGTCTTCGGCGTGGTCCGGACGACCGGCGGGGATCCTCCCGATCGCGAACCCGGGATCGGCGACTGGCTGTGGAACGAGCTGTGGAGCAAGGACTCGGAGGCGGCGGGGCGGGTCTACTCGAATCTGATCGGGTACGAGCTGGACGAGCACGAGGAGGTGGGGGGGCCGCCCTACGACGTCTTCAAGCGTGACGGCAGGCCCCGGGCCGGCCTGCTCGTGGACCCGTTCCCGGAGGTGACGCCCTACTGGCTTCCCTACGTGCGGGTGGCGAACCCGGCGGCGGTGGTGGCGAAGGTGGAGGGGCTCGGAGGCCAGGTGCTGCTCGCGCCCAACCCGGAGCACCGCGAGGGCACCGTGGCCATCATCGCCGACCCCACCGGCGCCGAGGTGGCGATTCAGAAGTGGCCGATCGACGGCGCGGGAGCCGACGATGACGACTGAGCAGCGCGCGCTGCCGGAGGTGACGAGGGTGAGGAAGGCGATTCGCATCACGATGCTGTTCGGTCTGCTGGCGGCGGGATTGACGACCACGGCCTGCCAGGACACGAACCTCTACACCGGGGTGGACTCCAACGGCGGCTGGAACGGTCCCACGAGCCGGACCTTCAGTGGCGGCGGCGGGATCACCGGCTATCCGTTCTAGAAGACCTTCCTGGTGGGGTGGGGCCTTGCATCCCGCATCCGCTGACCCGGCGGGCGGAAGCACGACACGACACCTGACCCCGTACGCCTTGGCCGGGGCCGCGAGATGAGCGATTCACCGGCGGCACCCGAGGGCGCCGAGCCGCCGATCACATCTCCTCCCGCACCCGCGCGGCGTCGGTGGTGGCGCCGGGCCCTGTGGACGCTCGGGGTCCTGCTCGTCGTCTTCGGCACCCTCCACACTCCTCCCGTGAAGCACCTGGTGGGCTCGGCCCTCGTCCGCCTGGCCAGCGGTGCCCTGGGGGCCGAGGTGTCCCTCGAGCGGCTCGACTACAGGCTCTGGGTCGGAGAGGTGAGGGTCGAGGGCGTTGCCATTCGCGGCCCCCGGCTCGAGATCACCTGCGCCCGGGCCGCGCTCGACCTCGACCTGGGGACGGGCGTGCATGCCCGGGTCGAGTCCCCGCGGGTGGTCCTCACAGAGGGGCCGAACACCGACGACGAGCCCGCTTCGGGGCCGTCGCAGCCGTGGAGAGTCCTCGAACGCTTCGGGCAGGTCGATCTGACCGGCGGTGCCGTCGAGCTCCGCAACCGCGAGGGGCTCCCGTGGTTGCGTCTCGAGGGCCTCGACGCCCAGGTCGAGGCCCGGCACGATCGCACTCGTGGGTCGGCGCAGGTCGCCGAGATCGGGGCCGGGTGGCCCGCGGAGGGGATCCGGGTCGAGGGGGCGAGCGCCGAAGCAGGCTTCGAGGTGGACCCGGGCTCCGGGGCGTTGCGCGTGCTCAGCGGCACGATCGCCTCGCGGGAGGCGCGGCTCGAGGGTCGCGGGCGCCTCCAGCAGATCCAGCCCATCCTGGCCAGCGCCGAAGGCGAGGGGCAGATCGACGCCCGGCTCTTCCACGAGCTGGCGCCGGCCCTCGAGCTCACCGGGCGCCTCGACGCCCGGGTGTCGTTCGAGAAGGACCCGGCCGGCGCTCGCGGCTCCCTCGAGGTCGAGGTCGCGGACCTCGAGGCCTGGGACGTCGGGCCCTGGTCGGGCACGCTGCGGGGGACCCTCGAGGGCCTGCGTCTGCACGTCGACTCGGCGAGCCTGGCCGGGTACGAGGGTCGCGCGGAGGCCACCGGGACGGTGTCCCTCGGCAACGGGCCCACCGGACTCGACGTGCGGGCCACCGCCCTCGACGTCCGGACCCTGGTGCGGACCTTCGTCGACGAGCCCCCGCCGGTGTCGTCGCGCGTCGACGGGGAGCTTCGATTCGACCTCAAGGACTGGGAGATGGACACCCTCGAGGGCCGCGGTCGGCTCTCCTTCCGCCCCGGGGAGGGGGGCGGCTGGCCCCTCGCCGGCCCCGCGCGCGTCGACCTCGGCGGAGGACGAGTCTCGTTTGCCGCCGACGACCTGCGCGTGCGCACGGCCCGGGTGGCGACAGACGGCATGTTCTCCTTCGACAAGGACGTCGACCTCCGCTATGTCCTGCGCCTCCCGGAGCTCGACGGGTTGGCCGCCCTCCTGGCCGACACCGGCGTCGAGCTGCCCCCGTTGGCGCTGGGTGGTGCCGGCGAGATCGCGGGAGAGGTCGGGGGACGGCTGCCCGCATGGCGGGCCAGCGCCCGCATCGCCAGCGAGGCCCTGAGCATCGAGGAGATCGACGTCGGCGTACTCGGGAGGTTGGGGATCACCGCTGCGGGAATCGAGATCCAGTCGCTCGAGGCGGAGGGCGAAGACGGCTCGCTGGCCGTCGCGGGCTTCGTTCCCTTCGACGAGACGGGCTCGTGGGACGTCGACGCGCGGGTCGCAGAGCTGCGGCTCACCGATGCCCTGGGCCTCCACGGAGTGCCGGTTCCCGTCACCGCCCGCGGACGTGCCCGCGTGGAGGGCCCGAGGCACGACCCGAGCACGCACTTCGAGATCGAGGCCCGCGCGGAGCCCGCCCCGTCCGCGGTCCCCGACGGGCCTGGCCAAGGCAGTCGGCCGCAGGCCGGTTCGGTCCCCGGAGAGACAGCCCACGAGTCTCCCAGTGGCAGCGGCGATCAGCCCGAGGACCGGCCCGAGCCGGAGGCCGCCACGCTGCGCCTGGTCGGCAGTGCCAGCGGCCACGGCGTGGTCGTGGACGAGCTGACCGCGGCTCTCGGCGGCGGGGCGGTGGAGGTCTCGGGCTCCTGGACCCGCGACAGCGACACGCTCGACGGGAGCGTCCGCGTCGCCGACGTACAGCTGGCGCGCCTCCCCTGGCTTCCGGCGTCGGCCGCCCTCGCCGGTCTCGATTCGACGGTCTCCGGCGACGCCGACCTGTCGGGGACACTGGAGGCACCCGTGGGCCGGCTGCGGCTGGTGGCCGCGGCGATCCGCTACCGGGCGCAGACGTTCCGGGACGTCACGCTCGAGGCGACCCTGGACGGGAACGAGGGGCGCCTGGCCGGCCGCTTCGGGGAAGAGCCGTTGCTCTCGGGACGCGTCGCGTTCGAGGAGCGTTGGCCCCTCCACCTCGAACTGGAGCTGGCCGCCCTTCCCCTGACCCGCGTCCTTCGCTCCCGGCCGGCGTTCGCCCGAGTCGAGGCGACGCTCGCCCTCGCGGGCCAGGCGTCGCTCGACGTGTCCCTGCGTGAGATCGAAGACGCGCGCTTCGAGGTGAGGGTCGAGGAGCTCGCGGCCGACCTCGGGGCCGGCGGCTCGTCCGCGGGGCCGTTCGTGGTCACCGGTGACTCGGAGGCCGTCGCCGTCCGCGGGTTCGACCTCCGGGTCGGTGACAGCCGGCTCCAGGCCGACGGACAGGTGGGCCTCCGCTCCGACGCGGCGGCCCCCCTTGCGTTGCACGGCGAGGTCCCGCTCGCCGAGCTCGCTCCCTTCCTGCCCGACGCCGAGCTCGAGGGGGAGGCCGCCGTCGACCTCCAGGTGGGAGGACGCCTCGCCGCCCTCGACCTCAGCGGCGAGGTGAGCCTCGAAGGCCGCGGACACCTCGGTCCCCTGCGCCTGGAGGAGGCGGAGCTCGCGGCCGTGGTCCGCGAGGGAGTGCTGACCCTTTCCCGGGCCCGCGTCCTCGCCGCGGGCGGCGAGCTCTCCGCCCACGGGGCCATCCCGATCGGCCCGCGAGCGCAGGGGGGCCAGACCCTCGAGCTCGAGGTCCAGGGGTTCGACCCCGGGACGCTCCTGTCCGTCGCGCCCGGCGACCCGCGGCTGGTGGCCCCGCTGGACATGTCGGCCCGGGTGCGGGCCACGGCCCTCGCTCTCGACGCGATCGAGGCTGAAGGAGAGATCACGAGCTGGTCGGTCGCCGCCGGCGAAGAGAAGATGCTCCTCGAAGGACCCGCCCGCTGGCGGTTCGAGAAGGGGAAGCTCAGCCTCGACGAGCTTCGGCTGAGAGGGAGCCAGGGACATCTCGGAGCGGCCGGGGAGTGGATCCCCGGGGGGGCGGTTCGGCTGCGCGTGGACGGCGACACCGACCTCGCTCTCCTGAACCCGCTGCTGGGGGGCGACCTCCTGCTCTCGGGTCCCGCCCGGGTGGATCTGACGGTCCGGGGCGAACCCGACGATCTGACCCTCGACGGGGGGGCCAGCCTCGACAGCGGACGCGCGGTCCTCCGCGAGCCCCCGGTGGTGGTGTCCGGCCTGACCGGCTCCCTCGAAGCGCGGGGAAAGGGCTTCGAGCTGCAGGCGAAGGGGACGATCGGCGACGGCGCCGTGCGCGCGAAAGGGACGGTCGGACTCGCCGCGACCGGGCCCGAGGTCGACGTCGCTCTCGAGGCGGAGGACGTGCCCCTCACCTTCCCGGAGGGGCTCCGCAGTCGCTCCTCGGCCCAGGTCCGGCTGTCGGGGAAGGAGCACCGCTACCGTCTCGAGGGCGATGTGACGGTGCACCGGGCCCTCTACGACCGCGAGACGGACTTCACCAGCCAGTCCATGGAGAGCCTCGGAGCGGAGCTGCGAGCGCTGCAGGAGCGCGGGTCGCTCATGGAGCGCGTCCAGCTCGACCTGCGCGTCCGGCTGGCCGAGGGTCTGCGCGTCCAGAACCGCCAGCTGCGGCTCGTGGTGGATGGCGGAGTGAGGGTGGGTGGCGATCTGCTCACGCCGGCGGTGGAGGGGTCGGTCTCGCTCCGGGACGGCGGGACGGTCAGGCTCTCGCGGGCGACCATGCGCCTGTCGGGCGGCCGGGTGGAGCTCGCCGGCTATCCGTCCCGACCGCCGGAGATCGACATCACGGGGCGGACCCAGGTCACGGGAATCCAGATCGAGGTGGATCTCACCGGTCCCCTGGACGATCTCCGCACCACCCTCTCGTCGCCCAACCGGTCCGATCTGACCCAGGCCGATCTCGCCACCCTCCTGCTCACGGGCCGGACGGCCCAGGCCGCCGCCGACGAGAGTGGGGCGATCGTCGCCGAAGAGGTCGCAGCGGCGCTGGGATCCGCCCTCAACGACCGGTTCGGGGGTGCGGTCCTGATCGACGTCTCGCGGGACGAGTCGCTGATCGTCCAGGACACCGACCCCACCCAGCGCTTCAACATCGGGATCCCCCTCGGAGAGCGGATCTACCTGATCTACTCCCAGGCCCTCGATCGCAGCGGGGTCCGGTGGATCCTCGACTTTCGCCCGACGGGGCAGTTCCGGGTGAGGCTCATCAGCGACTCGGACGACACCGGGGCGATCGAGGTCAGCCACGGCATCGAGTTCGACGTCTGGTCCCGTGGTCGCAGAGACCGTCCCGAGACTCCCGAGATGCCGCGGGTGCGGGAGATCCGCTTCGAGGGAGTCGGCGGGTCCGACGCGGCGGAGCTCGAGGGGAAGGCGAAGCTCGACGCCGGGGACGAGTACGACTTCTTCGTGGGCGAGGAGTCCGCCCGGAGGATGCAGGAGCACCTGGTGGGCGAGGGCCACCGGACGGCGCTGGTCGAGGTCGCGGAGAAGGAGGTGGACGAGGGTACGGTCGACGTCGTGTTCCACGTCAGGCGTGGCCCCCGCATCGAGGTGGTCTGGACCGGCGACGATCCGGGACGCAAGCTGCGCAAGCGCCTCGGCGAGAGCTGGGACGCCTATCTCCCGCTGGAGGAGACGGCGGCCCGGTGGGCCCGCGACCTCCGGCACGAGCTGCGGGCGCGGCGGTACTACCAGGCCACCGTCGCCGCGGATGTGGAGGCCTCGGAGGATCGGGCCCGGGTCACGTTCGACGTGCGCCGGGGGCCTCGGGGCGAGGGGGTGGACCTCGAGTTCGAGGGCAACTCCTCACTGGCCGACGAGTCCCTCGCCGAGGTGCTCCCCCCCCGGGACGCCGCCGCCTTCTTCGCCGTCATCGAGCCCGGGGGGATGAGTCAGCTCGACACCGCCCTGCGCACCGCCGGGGCCCGGGCCGGGTTCCTCTCCCTCGAGGTCGACCCTCCCCGCGAGATCTTCGAACCCGAGACGGGCAGACTCCAGGTGACCATTCCGATCGCGGAAGGCGAGCGGGCGTCCCTCGTCAGCCTCGACCTCCCCGAGGAGGTGCTGGGTCTCGAGGGGGCCTCACCCCCCGAGCTGAGCCTGCAGGTCGGGGAGCCGTTCCGGATCGATGCCTACGTGGACGATCGCAGCGCGCTCGAGGCCTGGCTCCGGGACCAGGGCTTCCCGGACGCGGACCTGGCCGGGATCCTGACCCCGGTCCCGGGGGGCATCGCCGTACGCTTCGAGGCCGACACCGGGCCCCGGCCCACCGTGGGGGCGATCCGCCAGGCCCGGGAGGGGAGGACGCGTCCCACTGTCGTAGACGAGGCGGTCACCCTGGAGCCGGGCGACCTCATCCGGCCCGACGACCTGGCCCAGAGCCGGGACCATCTCTCCGAGACGCGTGCCTTCCGCTCCGTCGACGTCCGGGCGGAGGCGACGGACGACGCCTCCGTCCGCGACATCGTCGTGGACCTCGTGGAGCGGCCCGACCTCAAGGTGGAGTACAAGGTCCGGTACGAGACGGGGAGCAGCGGCGAGACCTCCGAGGACCCCCAGCCCGAGGAAGCCCGAGGGTTCCAGTACGGAGCCGGCATCGAGGCCGCCAACCCCTTCGGGTGGGCCCACCGGTACACCGTCTACGGGCTCGTCGGCAAGAACCGGCAGCTCTTCGGCGCCACCTTCGAGGCCCAGACGTTCTTCGGCCGCCGCTGGCGCACGCAGGTGTTCGCCTTCGACGACTCGGACCGGGACTACGACACCACCGGGCTGACGCGACGGATCCGGGGCGTGGCCTTCCAGCAGACGAAGCGGTGGCGGAGCGGTTTGACCGGGCGCCGCTGGCACGACCGCCTGCGGATGCAGTGGGGGTACTCGTACCGGCGCATCGACTATGTCGATCCGACGAACGGGGCCGAGGTCGGTGGCGACCGCGGGGGGGTCTCGGATTCGTTGATCGGCGACACGCGCGACAGCGTCACCGATCCCCACCACGGCCTTTTCTGGACGGTGAACGTCGAGCCGGTCCTCCAGATCCTCGGGTCGGAGAAGGACTACGTGAAGCTGTACGGCCAGGTCTTCGCCTACGTCCCGCTGGGCGAGAAGCTCGTGTGGGCCCAGGGGCTGCGGATCGGCGCGGTGCCGGGAGAGGACCCCCTTCTGCTTCTCGACCGTCGCTTCAAGGGCGGGGGGGCCACCACCGTCCGGGGGTTCGCCGAGAACGCCCTCGGGCCGCAGTACCGGGACTACTCCATCGGGGGCCAGGCAATCCTCGTCCTCAACCAGGAGATCCGCTTCCCGATCTGGGACCGGGTCCAGGGCGGGGTCTTCTTCGACGCCGGCAACGTGTGGCTCCTGGCCCGCGACCTGGACCTTCGGGACCTGCGGAGCAACGTCGGGGCCGGCGTGCGGGTGCTCTTCCCGTTCGGACCCGTGCGGCTCGACTGGGCCTGGGTCCTCGACCCCCGCGACGGCGAGAAGCGCAGCCGCTGGGTCTTCGCCCTCGGCCACGCGTTCTAGAAGCCCGCGGTCACTTCTTGACGAAGCCCTGCTTCCTCATCTCCTTGGCCGCCGCCTTGACCACGTCCTTGATGAACCTCTGCGCCGTGTCGGGATTCATGGTGTCGCTCATGCCTGCCCAGACGAGCTTGTCCGATCGGAGGTCGTAGATGAGCGTTTCGACGTGGACCTTCTTCTCGATCTCCATGACACCCGCGTTGTAGGTGGCGCCCCAGCCGAAGGTGTAGTAGCCGCCGTAGAAGGCGCCGTAGTAGGGGGTCGTGTAGATCGGGACGGCGGTGACCGACGGACCGGTGCCGCGGAGCTGCCTCTCCTGGCCGGCCACCCGCATGACGATGGCGTACCGGGCGCCGGTCTTCTCGATGTAGGGCCGGGCCTTGTCCTTGTCCTTGACCAGGCTCTTCGGGATCACGGTGTAGGCGGGTATGGCTTCGACGCCTCGCTTGGCGAGCTCCTGGGCCAGGGCCGCCTCGGCCCCGTTGCGACTCTCCTCGTGGGCGGTCATGACCATGGCCAGGACCGTGTCACCCTCTTCGAGGGTCATCGTGGCGTCGGGGGCCTTCCAGCTGGTCTTGAACTTCGTGGAGGCCCGGGCCGGGACGAGCGGGAGGCTGGCCACCACGAGGGCGGCGACGAGCGCGACCTTCACTGAGCGGGACATTGGTGCTCCTTCTCCGGCCGGAGGCTCACCCGATCCGGCGCGAATCATGCGGGACGCGAGCGGGCCTCCCGTCCGTGCCTCGAGGCACGAACGGGAGGCTCTGGTCTACGAGGGGAGAAGGCCCTGCTTGCGCATCTCGTTGGCGGCCTCGTCGACCAGCTCCTTGACCATGCCGTCGGCCTTGGAGGGGTTCAGGGTCTCGCTCTGGCCGGCCCAGACCATCTTGTCGCTCTTGAGGTCGTAGACGAGGGTCTCGACGAAGACGATGGTGTCCGTCCGGATCTGGCTCCCGCCCCAGGCGCCGCCCCAGCCGTAGCCGTAGAAGCCTCCGTAGAAGCCGCCGTAGCCTCCCCAGCCCGGACCGTAGTAGCCGCCCATCGTGGGCGTGCTGCTGACCTCTTTCTCCCGGCCGGTGGCCCGCATGATGACGGCGTACGAGGCGCCCGACTTGTCGATGTAGGGCTTGGCCTTGTTCTGGTCCTGGACGGCGTCGTCCGGAATCACGGTGTAGGCGGGGACGCCCACGGCGCCGTTTCGGCTGAGCTCGGAGGCCAGGGCCGCCTCGGCGCCGCGCCGCACGGACTCGTTCTGGCTGATCACCATCGCGAGGATCTTCTCACCCGGTTGGACGTGGATCATCTGGGCGTCCGGGTTCTTCCACGTGGTGTTGAACGTCGTCGCGCCACAGGCCGACACGGCCAGGGCGCCGGCCGCGACCAGCGCGGCCATCACATTGCGAGACATCAGATTCTCCTCCTTAGGCCCAGGGCCTCGACGGCCCGCGACCCGCCCTCCCGGGCATGACTCTCTCAGGACCGAACCGGTCTACGGCCGGACGCCTTGGCCAGGGACACGATCCTGCCATGGCGATCGTGTCCTTTCCTTGGCGGTGAGTTGGAATGGCGGCTCTCCGTGAGCCGGCCATCAACCGCTGAAACTAGCAGAAAACGGCCCCACGCGGCCACGAATTGGATCGCGGCGGCCCCCTTTGACCTATTTTTTCTTCTTGTCCCAGTTCCAGGCCTTCACCCCGACCAGCTTCTGGGGGCCCGTGGAGTGGGGGAGCGTCTCGATCACCAGCTTGCCCTCATCGTCGAACTCCACCCGGGCCGCGGGGATGACCACGCCCTCCCCGGTGCCCTTGTCGTCGAGCTTGAACTCCGCGACCCCGAAGCGGTAGTCCCTCGACCGGGTGTTCTCGTAGGCCTCGAAGAACGCGATGGGTCGATCGGTGACGACCCGCACCACCGTCCCCGTCGGGGTTTCGAACTTCGTGGCGATGGCGATCTTCCACGAGGGCTGGTGCGCGAAGGGGGGTGGCACGACGTAGCCCGCCTTCATCTTGTCCAGCTCCTTGAGGGCCGCATCTTCGCCCCCTTCCTTGAGCGCGACCAGGACGCGCTTCCGGTCCTCGACCGGCGTCCACTCGTCCACGTTCAAGGTGAGCTGGTAGGTCTGACCGGGTGGCATCCGCATGTTGCTGGTCAAGAGGATCGTGCCGGTGAAGGACTCCTGCTCGCCGGCGGGAACAGACGTGGGCGCGGCGAGCAGCAGCGCCGCGGCGCCCAGCAGGACGGCTCGATGGTCTTTCATAGTGTCCTCCGGACGGTGATTCGAATCGGCTGTGCGCTTACTGAGCCTAGGGGGCACGGCTCCCCGGGTCAAGGCCTCCCGGGCTCCGGCCGCCGGGTGCCCGGATGAGTCACGCTGTGGGTGTGGTAGCCTTGCCTGTCCCGGTCATCTCGACGTTTCTGGCAGGCCGGCCCCCGGGGCCGGCGGGAGGCACATGATGAGGTTGGGAATCCTGGCACTGGCGGCGGCGGTGGCGTTCGGTCTGCTGGCTCCGGCCCCGGCGTCGGCGCAGGTCGGCGGAACACCGGCGGAGATGGTGGACACCTACGACACCCTTGCCGACGGCATCCTCGCGTTGAAGCACACCGAGGAGAACCTCGTGAAGTCGATCCTCGCCGCCACCTTGGCGCACAGCCAGGTGAGTCTGGGGCGGGCCCTGGTCGCGATCGAGAAGGGCGACGGCGCTGGGGCGAAGGCCGCGGTGGAGGCTCTCGCTTCGGATGTCGGCCAGCTGGCCACGGAGGGCGACAACGCCGTGGGCGCGGTCCGCAAGCGCCTGCTCGAGGGCGGGCACCATCACAACGCCGCCGGCGAGGCCCAGGGGGTCTACGACGAGGGCTACGTGGTGGTCACCCGGGACGCCAAGGCGAAGCTCCTGGCGTCGTCGAGAGCCATTGCCGGGATGGCGGCGGCCCCCGAGGCGGGCGCCCTGAAGGCCGAGTTCAAGAAGGTGGAGGGGATCGTGGCCGGGCTGCTGAAGCCGGCCCGCTGAGCCCCACATGGCTTTCGGTCGACGGGGCCGGGCCGCGCTCGCGGTGGCGTTGGGCGCGGTGCCGGCCCTCTTCCTGTTCGCCGAGGGCGTGGGCGCCGGAGCCCCCGAGGCGTCCCCACCTCCGTCCTTCCGGTTCGTGGACGTCGCCCCCGAGCTCGGCCTGACCCGGGTCGTGCTCGCCGGCCGGCCCCTCAAGGACCACCTCCTCGACTCCGCCGGCACGGGAGCCGCCTGGCTCGACTTCGACCGCGACGGCCGCCTCGACTGCTACATCGTCAACGACTGGCTCATCGACGGCGACCAGATCACCGAGAAGGGGAAGAACGCACTCTATCGCCAGCGAGAGAACGGGACCTTCGAGGACGTCACCGACGCGGCGGGAGTGGGCGGCGAGGGACAGTGGGGGGCCGGGGCCTTCGTCGCCGACTACGACGGTGACGGGTGGCCCGACATCCTCGTCACGAACTTCGGAAGGAACGTGCTCTACCGAAACCTCGGGGACGGCCGCTTCGAGAACGTGGCGCCCGAGGTCGGGCTCGAGTCGCCGGGGTGGAACACCGGCGCGGCCTGG
>JAJDNS010000097.1 GCA_022340585.1 Acidobacteriota bacterium | reverse complement strand
GTTCGCCCCGAGGGGCGGAGCCTCCTCGGGCACCAGCGCGATGGTGCCGGTGTCGGCGCCGGCCAGAGTCCCCTTGATCCACTCCCTCGAGGCCTGCGTGCGGACCCTCACGCGGGCCCCCATGGGCAGCTCGAGAGCAGGTGGTTCCGGCAGCACCTGTGCGTGAGCCCCGGCGCCGAAGCCGAAGAGTACGATGCCGAGAACGAACTTGATTCGCATCCCCCACCTCCTGGTCGACAAGGTAGACGGTCGGGGGACCTCCGGTTCGCTCTCCTGGGACGGTTTCTCCACCGTCACAAGGAAACGGAGCGTGCGCTCGTGCGCCGTCTCAGGGACGGCTGATCAGCCGGATCGACCGCGGCTCCTCAGGCGTCGGCGTGGTGCCGCAGGAAGCGGGCGAAGGCCGCCTTTCGAGGCTCCGGCACCACCTTCCTCAGGCGCTGCATCTCCGACTCGGGGAGGGCCTGGAAGGCGCGCCCCAGGGCCACGTTCTCCTCCAGCATCTCCGGCTTCGGCATGCCCAGGGTGGCGAGGCTCACGGGAAGGGAGAGGGCGTAGTAGATGAGCTCCTTCGTGGTGGCCTGGCCCAGCAGGTGCTCCTGGCCGAAGATCTTCATGGCGATGACGCCCATCCCCTTCTTGTTCGCCACCGGGAGGGCCAGGGCCTCGAAGCTGCCGTCGCCGAGGGGGGTGGCCACCGCCTTGCCTCCGTCGTCCCAGCTCATGCGGGCCCGGGCCAGGTTCAGCGCCATCTGCACGCAGTCGAAGTCGTGGTGCTCGAGCGCCGCCTTCATGGCCACCGGGTCCGCGTGGCCGGTGATGCCGGCACAGCGCGTCACCTTCTGGTCGCGGGCCTCCATCACCGCCTCGAGGACCCCGCCCTTCGCTTCTATGGCCGCGAGGTCCTCGCTGCTCTCGAGGGCGTGGATGTGGAGGACGTCGAGGTGGTCCGTCCGGAGACGCTTCAGGCTCAGCTCGATCTGGCGCCGGGCGTCGTCGGCGGTGCGGGCGCCGAGCTTGGTCTGGAGGAGGACCTCCTTGCGCCGGGTAGGCATGACCTGGCCGATGCGCTCCTCGCTCTTGCCGTCGCCGTAGCTGTGGGCGGTGTCGATGTACGTCATCCCCAGGTCGATGGCCCGGTTCAGGACCGCGAGCGCCTCCTCGTCGGTCTCGTAGGCGACGAACCGGCTGCCCGCACCGAAGGCGAGGATCGGGACCTCGATCCCGGTCTTGCCGAAGGGACGGTGGGGGAGCGCGGCCGTGGCTCCGAGAGCCCGAACCGCAAGGGGGCTGAGACCGGCCACTCCGAGAAACTCGCGTCGAGACAGGGCCATGGCGTCCTCCTCGTGCATCGGCGGCGACCCTGGGCGGTCGTCGCGCGGCTCCATCCTAATACCGATTCACCTCTGTTCGCCCTGGTTCCCTCCGGGTGGGCCGACGATCGCCTGGTAGACGAGGGCCCGGAACGTCCTCTGGATGTCGGAGTCCCCGGCCGGAAGGAGCTGGGTCATGAGCAGGGCCACGAGGTCCTCCTTGGGGTCGGCCCAGTACGTCGTGTGGTAGGCACCCCCCCAGCCCCACGCGCCCAGCGACCCGTGGCGCGCGTACTCCCCGAGGTCCACGACGACGTCGAACCCGAGGCCGAAGCCCATGCCGTGCCGGTCGTCCCAGGCCTCGGCCAGTCGGGGGCCGACGTGGTTGACGGTCATGAGCTCGATGGTCTTGGGGCTGAGGAGACGCACGCCGCCGAGCTCACCGCCGTCCAGGAGCGCCTGGAGGAACCGGCCGTAGTCCCGGGCGGTGGAGAGGAGCCCCGCCCCGCCGGAGAAGGCGACCCGCGGCCCCTCCACGTAGTGGCCCTGGCCCAGCCTGGGGTCGGTGGCCCGCACGATGCCGCCGTCCTTCGCCGCGTAGACCGCGGCCAGTCGGTCCTTCTGGGCCGGCGGGAGATAGAACATGGTGTCCTCGAGGCCCAGGGGGCCGGTGATCCGCTTCGCGAAGAACTCGGCGAGGGTCATCCCCGAGACCTTCTCCACGACGACACCGAGGATGTCGCTGTTGTAGCCGTACACGAACCGCTCGCCGGGCTGGGCGTCCATGGGAAGGGACGCCATCCGCTCGACCACGGCCGAGACCGGCTCGTCCCGATCGGCAAAGTACCAGCCCTGGATGCCGGCCGCCTTCCACCGGTCCCGGGCCGGTCCCTCCCCGTAGGAGATCCCGGCGGTGTGGGTGAGGAGGTCGTGGATGGTGATGGCCCGTGCCGCGGGCACGACCTTCACCGACGAGCCGTCCCCCGGCACCGCCACCGTCGTCTTCTCGAAGGCAGGCAGGTACCGGGCGACGGGATCGGCGAGGCCGATCCGCCCTTCCTCGACGAGCATCATGGCCGCCACGCTGGTGACGGCCTTGGTCTGGGAGGCGATGCGGAAGACCGAGTCCGTACTCATCTCCCGGCCGGCCTCGATGTCGGCCATCCCCGCCGCCTCGAGGTGGGCCACACGGCCGTTCCGGGCCACGTAGGTCACCACCCCGGCGACCCGGCCCTGGTCCGCGTACTCCTGCATCACGGTCCGCAGGCGCTCGAGGCGGTCGCTCGACAAACCGACTGACTCCGGTGTGGCGGCCGTCGGCAGGCCTTCCGCGCTCAGGGCCGGGGTGGCGAGGAGCAGCGCGAGGAGAGTGAAAACGGGGAATCGGTGAGTCATCTCGTCTCCTGTTCTTCATGTCGTGCCGGGTGCGGTCTCGACGTGCTCGAGCAGGATTCTATGCTCTCGGGAGCCGGCAGTCCCTCCTTGGATTCGCCGTTTCGAGCGCATAGACTGGCGCTCTCACCATGGTGACAACCCCCCTCCGGCGACTCGCCGTCGCGCTCGCGGTCGTCCTTGTGGCCGCGGGATCGGCTCACGCCCAGTTCGCCGATCGATTCGACGGTCCCTCGGTCCCGCTCGACCCCGAGGGACTCGAGGGATGGTCCTTCTTCACCGGCGACGGAGAGGCCGTGATGGACTTCCGGGCGGAGCCGGGCCACGCCTCCGTCGTCGTCGACGCCACCCACGACCGCCGGGGCATCTGGTGGGCCCTGATCAAGCGCCGGGTGTCAGAGCCCCTGGATCTCGCTCTCCTCGCGCGTCCCGGGTTCGAGCTGCGCATCGAGGCCCGCGTCCGGACGAGTCACGCCCCGCGCCGCGTGAACCTCCACCTCAATACCCAGCGGACCACCGACTTCCACAGCCACCTCATGGAGTTCGACCTTCCCGAGGTCGGCGTCTGGCAGACGATCAGCATGACCACGCAGGGCTTCGATGCGCAGCCCGGCGACACCGTGTTCGGCCAGCTGGCCCTGATGGACTGGGGGAGCGGCCGCTACCGTGTCGACGTCGACGACTTCAGGGTGGACGTGGTGGAGACCGCGAGGGCGGCGCCCGACGTGGGCGAGGCGGTTCCCTACCATCCCCCCATCCCCGACCTGGAGGCGTTCGCCCACGTCGCGACCGCCGCGGCGGTGGCAGTGGTGGACCGCGGGCATCCGGACGTCAACCTCTTCGGGTGGGGGGTGGAGAGGGACGGCCGGCGTGAGCCCCTCCTGACGGTGAGCGGCACGCAGGTCGTGATCCTGCGGTTCGACCTGAGCGCGTTCGCCGGGAAGCGTGTTGCGGATCACGGGCTGCTGGAGCTCACCACGCACTCGGTTCTGCGGGCCCCGACGGATCTCGAGGAGTTCGGGAAGGTCCGCGTCGTGGAGATCCTGGGCGGGGAGCCCGACTGGAGGGCGGACAGCGTCACCCTCGACAGCCTGCGCCGCGGCGAGACCATGGAGCAGGTCCTGAACTCGCAGATGATCATCGACTGGGGCGTCGAGGAGAAGCCGGGGGCGCGCACCCGCTTCACGATCTCACGGCCCGTGCTCCAGCGGCTGGTCGACGGGCGCACCCTCGGCCTGGCCATCCGCCCCCTGGGCGCGGTGGTCGCCTCGTTCCGTGCCGCCCCGGGAGACGACGGTGCCGGCGAGCCCCGGCTCCTGTTCAACACGGAGGAGTGAAGAAGGAGGTCTCATGAGAGCTGCCGCATGCCTTGCCGCGACCCTGACGCTGGGACTGGCCGCCGGTGTGTACGCCCAGGGCCCGCCGTCGCCCCAGCCTGGCCCCGAGCACGAGATCCTGAAGCGAGACGTCGGGACCTGGGACGCCACCGTCGAGATGAGCATGCCCGGGGCGCCGCCCATGACCATGGCCGGCGTGGAGACGAGCACCCTCATGGCGGGACGGTGGCTGGTGACGGAGTGGACGTCCGAGATGATGGGCCAGCCCTTCGAGGGCCACGGCGTCGCCGGCTGGGACCCGGCCAAGGAGGCCTACGTGAGCGTCTGGGTCGACAGCATGAACACCGAGTTCACCTTCGCCGAGAGCACCTACGACCCCGAGACGGACCGCCTGACCGGCTGGATGGAGATGCCCGACCCCATGGGCGGGAAGAGCAAGGTCAAGACGGTGGAGGAGTGGCCGGACGAGGACACCCGGCTCGTCAGGATCTACGGCCCCGACGGTGGCGACGAGCCGTTCATGTCGTTCACCTACGCGAGACGCAAGTAGGGCTGCCCGCCGGGGCCCGGTACCTCCGCGCCGTGCCGGTGAAGATGGTCTGGGCGAACACCGCGTTGATGCCGAGGGTGCGAAGGAACCTCGACTTGCCCGACATGTTGGCGCCGGTGACGAGCCAGCCTCGGATCGTGAGCGAGGGGGGGCGGACTTGCCTCCATGTTGAGGTCGGCCCAGATCTGGTCGTCGATGAGGGTGCCTTCAGCGGCCGACGAGAGCTGGTGGAGCCTCGGCAGTCGCGACGGGAGCTTCACCGCACGGTCAGACGGCTGGTGACGTCGCCGGTCAGCCCGGCGTCATCGTCGATGAACGCGGTCACGTCGATGAAGGCGGCCCGGCCCCCGTTGACCAGCGAGTAGTGTGTCTCCAGCACCGCCTGCACCCTGCCCCCGGGGTCGAGCCGAGTGCTCGGGATGTTCACGGCGGACTGCGCCGACTCGGCCTCGACGCCCGGCGCACCGCCACTCGCCTCGTAGACGATGACATTGAAGCGCGTGACCACCCCACCGATCTCGCCGCGAGTCTCCTGAAGCGTCACCTGGTAGGCTACGGACCACTGGGACCCCTCGACCTCTGAGGCCGTTGCCGTGGCCTCGGCGGGATCGAAGGTCATCGCGACGCCGAGGAGGCCACTGAGGGGATTGGGGTCACCGCCGCACCCCCCCATGCCGAGAGTGAAGAAGCACACCATCAGCACGACCCCCGTCCATCGTCTGGTCTGCCCCGTTGCCATCGTCGAGGTCTCCTCTCATGCCCCCAGGGGCTCCCGAGGAGAGTACCGCGACGGGGGGATGTTGTCGCGTCCCGACCCGCTCGAGCTGACGCTCGACGACCGGCTGCGCATCGGCCCCGGTGCCCCGGAGGCCGGGACTCCTGCGTGCGCTACTCGGCGAGACTGAACGACGTCTCGGTTCGGGCGAAGCGGTCACCCGAGGCGACCACCACCTTGAGCGTGTAGAGACCCGGCCCCAGAGGACCCAGAGAAACGGACCCTGCCTGCCGTACGTTGCCCTGCGCGTCTGGAGGCTCGAGCGTCAGGGCGCGCCGACAGACCCTGGCCCCGTCACCCCACACCTCGACGGTCGCCTCCGCGGGCAGCCGGCCGCGCCCCTGGGCAACGAAGAAGAAGGAGAGGGATGGGGTCTCGGACTTGCGCACGGTCTCCCCGAGGTTCGGCTGGAGCAGCGACTCACCGAAGACGAGGGGATCCGCTTCTGCGCCCGGTGGGGAGTCGAGCTTCCGGATTCCCTTCGCGATGACCAGGCTGCTCAGTCGCACCGCGGCCGCATCCTTCCCGGACACCTGGAACGGCCGCACCCTGACGCTGGTCTTCTCGGCCACAGCATCGTGGGCGGCGGCTTCGAGAAGGAATCGGCCGGCGGGAAGGCGGACCAGACGATGGTAGAGAAGGCCGCCGGCTTGGATGCCGGGCTGCATCGGAGAGGGCGGACGGGGTCGGAAGCGCTGGCCCAGCCGTGCGAGCGTTCGTCCGTCTTCGTCACGGATGCGGGCGACGAGGGTGATGTCCCCCCGGAGCTCACCGTCCTCGCCGGGAGCGAACTCGAGCTGATCGCAGGGAACCTCCAGGAATACGGGAACGAGACCCTCCGGCTCGTCCGCCGGGAAGCTCAGCGCGCTCGCGTGCAGCGGGAAGTCGTTGGGTTGCGGCGTGACCTCCAGGGCGGCGAGCGCCCTTGCCGTCGGGTCGGGAAGGACGCGGGGAGCCGGGGGCGGCGTCGCGAAGTACCCGTGCCGCGTCCGGACCACCACGCCGCGCCGCTGCACGTCGACCGACACCTCCCGAAACCGGCCGTCGTACGTCGCGTTTCGGGGCGTGTACGACAGGACGTAGTGGAATCGCATATCCTCCGCCATCTCGAGGAGCCACGCCTTCACATCGTTGGCATCGGACACGAAGACACCGCCTGTCTCCCGGGCGAGCGGGCCCAGGGTGCTGGCCGGGGTCAGTCGCAGCATGTCCTCGTTCCGCTCGAGCTGACGCAGGGGATGGACATCGCTGGCTCCGCCCGTGAGCTCGCGCTCGCGCCGCTCGACTGAGCGGGTCAGCTCCTGCCGGACCTCGTGGAGGGGACTCAGGGCACGGAGGCCAGCCGCGTCCACTGTGTAGAAGGAGACGTTCGCTCGGTTGGCGGCGTCGATGACCGAGCGAAACGAGGCGTAGACCGAGGATGGGATGGCGAGCCCTTCGGAAAAGAGCACGAGCGTCTTGCGACCGCGCACCCCGCTCAGCCCGCGGGCCAGGGCTATCAGGGCGGTGGTGGTGGCGTATCCCTGCTGATCCCTCTCCAGCCTCTCGGAGGACCGCTCGATCTGTATAGCCCGGAGCGCGCCGGCGATCTGGCTGGAGAGGATGCCGAGGTTCCGGCGGGAGCTGGGAGGCCCCTGCGTCGCGGTTCGAAGGTAATCTTCGGTGCGATTGACCTCCTGAATCCGGTGGCGGACTTCGCCGCGGGCCTCGGATGCGGGGGGCGCAGAGAGGCCCTGGATGGTGGCCCGATCGACGGCCTCGCGGATCTGCGCCACATCGGTCGTGAAGGGCCCCATGGAGCTCAGGGTCCGACCGATCGTGAAGACGCCCACGACGTCTTCCGGGAGATGGACGTCGCTCGCGTACATGAGTGCCGCCCGCCGAGCGAAGTCCCGCGCGCCCGGCGACAGCCGATCGAACACGAGAACGGCGAGGGCCCCCTCGCTGTCCGGCGGCTCCGGTGTGGTGCCTGGGGCGGCCGCCGGCGTGAGTCCGGCCGGCCCGGGAGGGCGCCGGGGCGGTGTCGTCCCCGGGCGAGAGACGATCAGGAAGGAATCGATCGCCTGCTCGACACCATCCTCGGAGACCTCAAAATCCGATGCGTCGAGGTCCCGCACCATCCGTCCTTCGTCATCGCGAACCACGACGTCGAGGACGACTGCGGACGTCTCCACCGCGAACGTGGGCGGCTCGGTCTGAGCGAAGCCGGGCGAGCCGGCGGCGAGAACGATGGCCAGAGTCAGCGCTCGCCCGGGGCAGATTCTCTTCATGGAACCCTCCGATGGCGTGAGAAGAAATCGACGATCTCCTCACTCGCCTCGATGTCGCGGGTCTGGCCCCTCTGCTGGGAAGACGGGGCTCCAGGCCAGGAGTGGATGCCCCCATTCACCGCAAAGAACACGACCTCGGTCCCGTTCCGGCAGGCCGGGTAGTCGTAGCGCGTGACGGTGGTCCCGTCGTCCTCGAGGTCGGGGAGAGGAGTGATCGTCGGATCCGGCCCGCAGCCATCGAGATCGGCCCAGATCCTGGCCGGGGTGGCGCCCTGAGAGAACGGGATGATGGAGTCCTCCGTCCCGTGAAAGGCCACCAGGGACACGGGCCGCACGGGTCGGCAGAGGGCGGGGTTGAACAGAGCGCCGGCGACCACCGCCGCGCCGGCGAGGGGGTATTCACACGCCAGACGGTTGCTGAAGGTTCCGCCGTCCGACAGGCCCGCCGCGAAGACGCGGTCGCGGTCGACCGAGAGGTGGCGCGTGAGGTGGTTGACCAGCGTGCCGACGAAGCGGACGTCGTCGATCCCCATCTGATCGGCGATGGTGCAGCCCCCGCAGCCGAGGGCCCAGCTGCCCCTCACCCCGTCGGGAGCGGCCAGGATGAACCCGGCCCGCTCGGCGGCCCGGTCGAGGCCGACGTGCTGGGCAACCCCTCCGTTTCCCCCCGCGCCGTGGAACGCGAGGACGAGCGGGTAGGGCCGGGACCCGTCGTAGGAGGACGGGACCCACAGCGAGTAGGTGCGCTGCAGGCCACCGGAGGAAACCCACTCGCCGAGAGCGCCCTCGCCCTCGGACAGGTCTGTCGTCTCCGGCGCCTCTGCGGCGGAAGGATTCTGATGGCCTCCGCATCCGGTGGCGGCGCCCACCGCCAACGCGAGACCCGCGGCGGTGGCCAGGGCCCGCGGCATCCGTCGGCCGACCAGGTCACGCACGATCGCCCCCTTCCGGGGCACGGGGTCTTCAACCGCCGCACCCTATCCTCTTAGTGGCGGCCGCGTCGAAAAGGATATGGGCTAGAATCCTCCCGACGACGTCAGCGCCGTTCACCGTCTCGACCAGTCGGAGAGGACCCGGGATGAATCGCCTCGGTGCGGCTGCCCTCGTGCTCGCGGTCGGGTTGGCCGCCGCCGGCCTCGGCGCCGAGGTGGTGGCCCTGGGCATGGGCCCGCGGGAACAGCCGACCCCCCGGGACGAGGGTCAGGGGGCAAGGGAGCGCGCCCTCGCCCTTCTCC
>JAJDNS010000089.1 GCA_022340585.1 Acidobacteriota bacterium | reverse complement strand
CACCGGGCTCCTGCCCGTCGTCCTCGGCGTGGCGGTGTACGCCCTCCTGACCCGCTGGCTGCGGGTCGGGGAGGCCGAGGCCCTCTGGTCCCTCGCGCGTCAGCGGCTGGGCTGACATCCCGAGTCCCTCGTCCGTTGAGTGTTCGTGTACGGCGGGCTCGTACGCTGGGGTCAGGTCCGTGGAGGCGAGTGGGGCGAGGGCGGGGATGAAGGGCGTGGGGGAAAGGAGAGCGGAGGGGGAGGGTGGTGTTGCGTTTCCTGAGACCTGACCCCTTTGGGGCTCGCGAACGTGACCCCTTTGGGGCTCGCGAACGACGGTGCTTGTGTCCTGGTACCGAGAGTGGCGCGGGCGCCGGGGCGTTCGTGCTAACCTGCCCTCGCTTGGGCGATCACGGGCAGAGAGGGCGGCGAGGACGGGGGGCCCTCGTGGTGACGCTGCTCCTGGGGCTCGTCGTGCCCGGCAGTGCGGCGGCCCAGACGTTCCTGCCTCGGTCCGAGGACTACACGCTGCGGCTCGAGTACCTGTGGTGGTCCCCGCGCCCCACTGGCCAGATCCAGAAGGGGCTGGGGGACTTCGAGGGCACCCTCCTCGAGATCGAGGAGGACCTGGGGATCGAGAAGGGCAAGGCCAACACGTTCCACGGGGTGCTTCGGCTCGGCGGGGCCTGGAAGCTCCGGGGGGGGTGGACGGACCTCGACTTCAGCGGGGACGTCTTCGCCGCGCGCCCCTTCCTCTACGGCACCCTGGTGACCCGCTCCGGCGACCAGGTCGTCACCTCGCTCAAGGGCAACCTCATCACCGCCGACGTCGAGTGGGACTTCGTGCTCCAGGACGGGGGCTTCCTGGGCGCGTTCGCCGGCGTGCGCTTCTTCGACGTCGACACCCTGATGGTGAACGTGGCCACGGCCAACCGCGTGGCCGAGACCGACCGGCTCCCGGTGCCGGTCCTGGGCCTGGCCGGTCGCGCCTACCTGGGCGAGCGGATCAGCCTCGAGGGAGAGGTCGCCGGCATCACCGCGGGCAGCCGCGGCCACCTGTGGGAGTGGGCCGTGGCCCTGCGGATCCACGCCACGCAGAACGTGGCCGGGACCACGGGCTACCGCAGCCTGTCCCTGGAGGGCCGGGACGACCGGGACTTCTTCGGCCTGAAGCTGAGAACGTGGACCTTCGGCCTCGAGATCAGTCTATAGGAGAGTACCTCGACCACCTCAGGGTGGAGCGGGGCCTCTCCGAGAGCACCCTGGTCGCCTACGGCCGCGACCTCGGGAAGCTCGCGACCTTCGCGGAGGAGCGGGGGAAGGCCCTCCTCGATCTCCGCCAGGGCGATCTCACCGAGTTCATCGGCCGGCTCCGCGAGCAGGGCCTGGGGCCGCGCTCCCAGGCCCGGGCGATGTTCGCCGTCCGGGGGTTCTACAAGTACGGGGTGAGGGAGGGACTCATCGAGGGCGACCCCATGGAGAACCTCCGGGCCCCCCGGGCCTTCCAGGCCCTCCCGCGCTACCTCACGCCCGCCCAGGTGGAGACCCTCCTCGCGGCGCCCGACGTGGCGAAGCCCCTCGGGGTGCGCGACCGGGCCATCCTCGAGGTCATGTACGCCACCGGGCTCCGGGCCTCCGAGGTCATCGGCCTCCGGGCGGAGAGCGTGGACATGGACCTCGGCATCGTCCGGGTGTTCGGCAAGGGACGGAAGGAGCGCCTCGTCCCCATGGGCACGATGGCCCGCGACTGGGTCCAGCGCTACCTGGACGAGACCCGGGGACGGCTGACGAAGGGCAGGCCCGCTCCCACCCTCTTCGTCAACCACCGGGGCCGGCCCCTCTCCCGGATGGGGTTGTGGGGCATCGTGCGCCGCCACGCGGTGACCGCGGGGGTCGAGCGCATCCTCACCCCCCACGTGCTGCGCCACTCCTTCGCCAGCCACCTCCTCGAGCGAGGCGCCGACCTGCGCTCGCTCCAGGCCATGCTCGGCCACGCCGACATCTCCACCACCCAGATCTACACCCACGTGACCCGGGAGCGGCTGCGCCAGCTCTACGACGAGTTCCACCCCCGTGCCTGAGGGGGGAGCGGGGGCCCCGCCCCGACGGGGCCCCGTGCTAAACTCGTGTCTTTGTGACTTTCGTCCGGGCCCCCGCCGGTAGGGCCCCCGAGGAACCATGGCAAAGAACGGCAAGCACCTCTTCACCTCGGAGTCCGTCACCGAGGGACACCCCGACAAGATCGCCGACCAGATCTCCGACTCCGTCCTCGACGCGCTGATCGCCGAGGACCCCAACAGCCGGGTGGCCTGCGAGACCATGGTCACCACCGGCCTCGCCTTCATCGCCGGGGAGATCACCACCCAGGCCTACGCCGACCTGCCGGGGATCGTCCGCGAGACGATCAAGGGCGTGGGCTACACGCGGGCCAAGTACGGCTTCGACTACGAGACCTGCGCGGTCGTCTCCGCGATCCACGAGCAGTCGCCGGACATCGCCCAGGGCGTGGATCCCGGCGGCGCCGGCGATCAGGGCCTGATGTTCGGCTACGCCTGCCGCGAGACCGAGGAGCTCATGCCCCTCCCCATCATGCTGGCGCACAAGCTCACCCGCCGCCTCTCCCAGGTGCGTCGCGAGGGGACCCTCGACTACCTCCGGCCCGACGGCAAGAGCCAGGTCACGGTGGAGTACGACGGGGAGAAGCCGGTGCGAGTCGAGGCGGTCATCATCTCGGCCCAGCACTCCAGCATGGTCACCAACGAGACCCTCCGCGAGGACATCCGGGAGATGGTCATCGAGGCGGTCATCCCCGCCGAGCTCCTGGACAAGGAGACCAAGCTCTACATCAACCCCACCGGTCGCTTCGTCACCGGCGGCCCCCAGGGCGACTGCGGGCTCACCGGCCGGAAGATCATCGTCGACACGTACGGCGGGGTGGGCAGCCACGGGGGCGGGGCCTTCTCCGGGAAGGACCCCACGAAGGTCGACCGGTCCGCATCCTACATGGCCCGTCACGTCGCCAAGAACATCGTGGCCGCCGGTCTCGCCGACCGGGTGGAGCTGCAGGTGGCCTACGCCATCGGCGTGGCCGACCCGGTCTCGATCATGGCCGACACCCAGGGCACCGGGCGGGTGGAGGAGGCCCGGATCGTCGAGGCCGTCCGCGAGATCTTCCCCCTGACCCCCAGGGGGATCATCGAGTACCTCGACCTCCGTCGGCCGATCTTCAAGCGGACCGCCGCCTACGGCCACTTCGGCCGCACCGAGCCGGAGTTCACGTGGGAGGCCACGGGCAAGGCGGCGGACCTCAAGGCGTTCTTCAAGCTCTAGGAAGGACCACGGGACGCCGGCGCCGGGGCACGCAATGGCGTCCCGGCGGGAAGGGACCTAGAATCCCGTCGTGCGGATGAAGCGAGGGCGGCTCGGAGGGCTCCTCGTCCTGGTCGCCCTGGTGCTCCTGGGAGGCTGGGCCGCGCACGTGGCCCGGTGGGAGCCGCTGCCCCTGGTCGGTGAGAAGCCGGGGGACGGCTACGCCCGGGCGGTGGGCGTCGTCCACGTCCACACCACCCTCTCCGACGGAGGCGGCACACCGGAGGAGGTGATCGCGGCGGCCCGGGCGGTAGGGCTGGACTTCGTCGGCATCACCGACCACAACAACGTGGACGCCAAGCCCCTCGAGGGGCGCCACGACGAGGTCCTGGTCCTCGTGGGCACCGAGATCTCCACGGTCGAGGGCCACCTCCTCGCCCTGGGGCTGGACGAGGACCCGGTCTACCGCTTCTCCCGCAGCGGTCTCGAGGACCTCGAAGACGTCCGGGACCTGGGGGGCTTCTCCTTCGCCGCTCACCCCTTCTCCTCCCGCTCCGACCTCCGCTGGACGGGCTGGGATCTCCCCGGCCCCTGGGGGATGGAGCTCATCAACGGCGACTCCGAATGGCGCCGGGCCGGCCTCCGTGGCCTCTCGGCGATGGCCCTGTACGCCCTGAACTCCCGCTGGGCGCTGCTCCAGGGCCTGAACTCCCCCCACGCGGCCCTGGACCGCTGGGACGAGCTCCTCGCGCAGAGGGACGTGGTGGGTCTCTACGGCGCCGACGCCCACAGCCGACTCCCCATCACCCGGTCCTGGGCGGTCCGCTTCCCCTCGTACGAGGCGCTGTTCTCTCTCCTGAGGAGCCACGTCCTCCTCGACCGGTCGCTCTCCGGAGACGAGGACGCCGACCGCGCGGCGGTCCTGGACGCGCTGCGCACCGGGCGGTCCTACATCGGCCTCGACGCCCTGGCCCCCGCCGACGGCTTCACCTTCACCGTCCACGGCGGGGGCGGGGAGCAGTGGACGATGGGGGAGAGGGTTCCCTTCCAGGAGGGGCTCCACGCCCGGGTGGGGGGACGCGTTCCCCGGGGGGCTCGCGTCCTCCTGTTCCGCGACGGCTCCCTCGTCCGGCAGCAGAGCCTCTCTCTGGAGGCGCCTCTGCCCGGCCCCGGGGTCTACCGGGCCGAGGTCCGGGTGCCGGGGTGGCCCGTCCCCTGGGTGATCTCGAACGCGGTCGCCGTCTTCGACGAGGCCACCTTCGCGGCCCGGGACGAGGCCGCGGCCTGGCCCGAGCCGCCCCCTGCGCCCGAGGAGGTTCTCGGCCTGGCCACCCTCCCGGGCTCGTCGGCCTTCGGCGCCGAGTTCGACCCCACCTCGTGGATGGACACCGACGTCCTCGACCCCACCGGCGGCCCGGAGGACACCCCGGCCCTGAAGCTGGCCTTCCGCCTCGGCGCCCCCACCCTCGAGCAGCCGTTCACCTGGTGCGCCCTGGTGAACCGCCAGGAGCGGGACCTCGCCGCGTACCGCGGCCTGCGCTTCCGCGTCCGCGCCGACGGCGTCTACCGGGTGTGGGTCCAGGTGCGGGACGCCAACCCGGACTCCGCCGACGACGGCGAGGAGTGGTGGATGGCCTCGGTCCGCACCTCCCGGGACTGGCAGCAGGTCCTCCTGCCGTTCTCCCGTTTCCGGACCATCAACGAGCGCACCGACGGCCGCCTCGACCCCGACCAGACCCGGGCCCTCGTCTTCGTCCTCGACCACGCCGCCGTCAAGCCCGGCACCGAAGGCACCATCTGGATCGCGGGGCTCGGGGTCTATCGGTAGGGGACGTCCTCCCACTCGCGCTCGGGCTCCCCTGCTCGGGCGGCTGCGGTCGGCCACCCGGCTGCGGGCCCGTCGGCTTCGAAGCAGGGCAGGGTCCTCGCCGGGTCCCGGCCGCCGCAGCCTCGACGATCCCGGGCTCCGGACTCTGAGCTCGGGGTCTGACCCCGTTTTGTTGCGTCGCCGTGTCGTTCCCGCCCGCGATGCAATGAAACGGGGTCTGACCCCATTTCGTTGTTCCCTCTCCTTTCGCCCCGCGCTGGACTCCGCGAGGCTACGTTTGGGACCTGACCCCTTTCGTCGTCAGGTGTCCAGGGTCAGGAGCAGGTAGAGGCCGATGGAGCCGAAGACGAGGTTCGGGGCCCAGGCGGCCAGGCTCGGGGGCAGGGCCGCGTTGTTGCCGAGGGCCTCGAAGGTGCCCAGGAAGGCCCAGTACACGATCCCGATCACGATGGAGATCCCGATCCCGTAGAGCGCCCCGCGCCGGGCCACCACGAACGAGAACGGGATCCCGAGGAGGGTCATGATGACCCCCACCATGGGGAAGGCGAGCTTCCGGTGCAGCTGCACCCGGAGCTTGGCCACGTCGAACCCCCGGGCCTCGAGGGACGTGATGTGCTCGGCCAGCTCTCCGAAGCCCATGGTGTCGGAGGGGGGGGTCTCCCGCTTGAAGTACGGGGGCGGCTCGATCTCGCCGCCGGGCGTGTCCGCGCTGATGGCGCGGACGGTCTCCACGTCGAACTTGCGGAAGGCGGCGCGATCCCCCAGGGAGCGCCGCCACCCCCGCTCGAGGTCGTAGGTCCGGCTCGCCGGGTTCCAGGCCGCCCGGTTCACCCGCACCCGCTCCCGCAGGTCCCAGACCTCGGGGTCCACGTCGTAGATGGAGAACCCGTAGAGCGCGAACTCCTGGCGCTCGCCCCCCTCGGCCAGACCCGGACGACGCGGGCTGTCCCGCTCGACGAGGTAGTCGTAGTTGTAGAAGCGCTCGTCGCTGGCGAGGATCCAGCGTCGGTCGAACTGGTCGGAGGACTGGGGGGGACGACCCTTGATCACGTTGTAGTCCATGGCCGCCACCTTGTTGGTCCCGGGGAGGATGTACTCCTGGAGGCCGTAGAGCAGCCCGCTCACGAGCAGGCCCATCCCGATCACCGGTCCCGCGGCCCGGTAGAGGCTGATCCCCCCCGCCTTCATCGCGGTGATCTCGTTCCGGCGGGCCAGGACCCCGAGGGTGATCAGCACGCTCACCAGCACCCCGATGGGGGCGACGGTGAAGACGATCTGGAACAGGTGGAAGCCGTAGTAGTGAAAGACGGTCTTCCCCTTGACCGCGTTCTGCTGGATGTCGTCGAAGAGGTCCATGAACTCGGCGAGGACGTAGATCGAGATGAACGCCAGGGACACCAGGGCGAAGTGCCCGATCCAGGCCCGGGAGATGTAGCGGTCGAGGAGCGAGGGAAAGCGCAGGGTGAGCCGGGGGATCCGGACCACGATGACCGGGCGCTGGGGATCCCGGCCCTCGGGATCGGGCTCGCGCTGGACCCGGTGGCGCTTCACCTTGGGCACGAAGGACATGTAGTGCGACGGGGCGAGGGGGTCGAACGCCGCCTCCCGCAGGTTCAGCCAGAGCAGCACCAGGGCCACGGCGCCGAGGACGATGTTGGCGCCCCACATGGCGAGGAAGGGGCTCAGCATGCCGGTGTCCCCGGCCTGCTCGCCGAGGCGGATGAGGACGTAGTAGACGAAGATGACCGCGATCGAGAGGGCGAAGGCGGCGGAGCGGGCCTCCTTCTTGCTCCCCAGGGAGAGCGCGAGGCCGAGCAGCCCGAACACGAGACAGGCGAAGGGGATGGCGAACTTCTTGTGCCACTCCACCGCGAAGCGGCCCCAGTCCTTCGCGGGCTTGCCGGCGGCCTTGAGCTCGGTGATCCGGGCCTGCAGCTCGCCCAGGGTCATCTCCCGGTCGCCCTTGTGCAGGGGCAGCTTCGGGAAGAACTCGTCGAAGGGGAGATCGAAGGTCATCGTCCCGAAGGTGGTGCGCCGGTACTCGTCGGGGTTGGCGGGGAAGAAGGTGTGGCGGCTGCCCTCGCCCAGGTCGAGCCGCACCCGCTTGTTCTCCTCGTCGATCACCAGCTGGCCCTCGCGGGCGAGGATGAGCGACTTCTCGCCCGCGGTCCGGGTGTCCTGGATGAGGAGGTTCTCCCACCGCCCGGTGTCCGAGGCGATGTCGGAGACGTAGAGCATCATCCGCCCCGGCAGCAGGTCGTCGGTGAAGGTCCGAGGCTTGACCACCGTGCGGGCCTTGCTCACCACCAGGGAGAACACCAGCTCCCGGTGGGCCTGGTTGGCGGCGGGAAGGGCCACCGCGTTGATGTACAGCGTCACCAGCCCGGCGACGGAGGCCAGGAAGAGGACCGGCTTCAGGAGCCGGATCGGGCTCACGCCCACTGCCCGCAGGGCCACGATCTCGCTGTCGCTGGCCATGCGTCCGAAGGCCAGGAGGACCCCCAGGAGGAAGGCCATGGGGATGGTCACCGCGAAGATGCTGGGCAGCAGGTTGATGAAGACGCGGAGGATCGTATAGAGGTCGGCGCTGCGGGCCACCAGGATGGCGAGGAGCCGGGGGATCTGGTCGATGAGGAGGACGAAGGTGAAGACGAGGAGACCCAGCGCGCTCGGAGGGATCATCTCCCGCACGATGTAGCGGTCGAGGATGGGAGGCAGGGCCGCCCGGGGCAGGGCCATCAACTCGAATCGTAGCACGCGCCCCCGGCGCGGCCGTGAGCCGGGCCTGCTTCCGCGCCGAGCGGTTTTTGCGCTATCGTGACCGGTCTGATGGAGCGCGCCACCGCCTATGCACCCGGGTCCACCTCCAACGTGGGCCCGGGCTTCGACTGTCTGGGCATCGCCCTCACCGGCCTCGGGGACCGGGTGACCGCCGAGCGGGGGAGCGAGCCCGGGGTCCGGGTCCGGGCGGTCAGCGACGACCGCATCCCCCTCGAGGCCCACCGCAACACTGCCGCGCTGGCCGCCTCCGAGGTCCTGAGGCGGGCCGGCGCGCCCGACGTGGGGCTCGAGCTGGAGGTCGAGAAGGGCCTGCCCCTCGCCGGGGGTCTCGGCGGCAGCGCGGCCTCGGCGGTGGCTGGGGCGGTGGCCGCCAACGCCCTCCTCGACGCCCCCCTGGGGCCGGAGGCCCTCCTCGCCTGCGCGGTGGAGGCGGAGGCGGTCGTGGCCGGCCGCCACGCCGACAACGTCGCTCCCTCGTTGCTCGGGGGAGCCGTGGTCGTCCTCGGCCTCGACCCTCTCCGACACGCCCGCGTCACCGTCCACCCCTCGCTTCGCCTCGTCCTCGTCATTCCCGGCTACGAGGTGGCCACCGCCAGGGCCCGGGCCCTCCTGCCGGTGGCGGTGGTGCGCCCCGACGCGGTGGCCCAGGCCGCGTCGCTGGCCGGGCTCGTCGTGGGCCTGGAGCGGGGGGACGGGGCGCTGATCGCCGCCTCCATGGTCGACCGCATCGCCGAGCCCGGCCGCGTGCCCCTGTATCCGGGGTACCGGGAGGCCCGGGAGGCCGCCCTCGAGGCCGGGGCCTGGGGCGTGGCGGTGAGCGGCGCCGGCCCGACCCTCGTGGCCCTGACCTCGGCGGACGACGCGGGCGCGGTGGGGGAGGCGGCGGCCGCGGCCTACGCCCCCGAGAAGGCGCGGGTGCACGTGGCCGAGGTCGACGGGGAAGGGGCCCGGCTCACGTGACGACCCGCCCCGCGCCGTACGTCCGCTGCGCCGTGTGCGGCGAGACCTGGCCGCGCCTCTCGCCCCGCGTCGAGTGCCCCTGCGGCGGCCTCCTCGAGGTGGTCCAGGACCCGCGCCACAGCGCCCGCACCCTGCGCGCCCGCTTCGACCGCCGCCGCTCGGGGGACCCTTCCGTGGAGGGGAGCGGGGTCTGGCGCTTCCGCGAGCTGCTCCTCCCCGGGCGCGGGCCCGTCGTGACCCACCCCGAGGGCAACACGACCCTGTACCGCCGGGACACGGTGGCCCGGTGGGTGGGCCTCGAGGACCTGGCCCTCAAGCACGAGGGCGAGAACCCCACCGGCTCCTTCAAGGACCGGGGCATGACCGTGGCCGTCACCCAGGCCGTGCGCGCCGGGGCCACCGCGGTGGCCTGTGCCTCCACCGGCAACACCTCCGCCTCCCTGGCCGCCTACGCGGCCCAGGCCGGGCGTCCCGCCCTCGTCTTCGTCCCCGCGGGCAAGGTCGCCGCCGGCAAGCTGGCCCAGGCCCTCGCCTACGGCGCCCGCACCCTCCTCGTCCGGGGCGACTTCGACACCTGCCTGCGCCTGGTGCGGGAAACCGCCGAGACCCTGGGCGTGGCCCTCCTCAACTCCATCAACCCCTGGCGGCTCGAGGGGCAGAAGACCATCGTCTGGGAGATGCTCCAGCAGCGCGGCTGGGACCCCCCGGACTGGATCGTGGTGCCCGCCGGGGCCCTGGGGAACACCTCGGCATTCGGCAAGGCCCTGCGGGAGGCGAAGCAGCTCGGCCTCATCCGCCGCGTCCCCCGGGTCGCCTCGATCCAGGCCCGCGGCGCCAACCCCTTCTACCGAAGCTTCCGGACCGGCTTCCGGAAGCGCTTCCGCGTCCAGGCCGAGACGGTGGCCACCGCCATCCGGATCGGCGACCCGGCCAGCCACGACCGGGCCGTCCGCACCATCCGGGAGACCCGCGGGCTGGTCGAGGCGGTGAGCGACGCCCAGATCCTCGAGGCCAAGGCGGTGGTGGACGGGTCCGGGATCGGGTGCGAGCCCGCCTCGGCGGCGGCGGTGGCGGGGACGCGTCAGCTCGTGCGGAAGGGCCTCATCAAGAAGGGCCACTCCGTGGTGGCGGTGCTCACCGGGAACCTCCTCAAGGACCCCGACGCGGTGATGGGCTTCCACGCCCGCAAAGGGCGCTGGCGCAACCCCCCGGTCGAGATCGAGCCCCGCCTCTCGGACGTCGAGCGGGTCCTGAAGCGACGGCGCTAGGGCTCGGGGACTTCCGCTACGACTCGTCGATGATGATGGGCAGGTCCGGGATGTCGGTGAGGACCTCGCTCCCGGCGGGGGAGTCGGGGCCGGCGGGGGAGTCGGCGGCCGGCGGGGGAGCGGGGGAGCCGTCCTTCTTCTCGTCCTGAGCCTTCGCCGAGCGCGCGGCCCGGGCGTCGAGGGGCAGGGCGATGGCGAAGGTGCTGCCCTTCCCGGGCTCCGACTCCACCCAGATCTGTCCGCCGTGGCCCTCCACGATCAGGCGGCAGATGTACAGGCCCAGCCCGGTCCCGGAGATCTTCATGTGCTCGTCGGTCCGCACCCGCTCGAACTTCTGGAAGAGCTTCCCGACCTGCTCGGGGGGAATCCCCAGCCCGTGGTCGATGACCGCGATGACCACGTGGTGCAGGCCCCGCGCCCGGCACCGAACGGTGATGGATCCCCCCTCCGGCGAGTACTTCACCGCGTTGGTCACCAGGTTCGTGAGCACCTGGCGCAGCCGGTCCGGGTCGGCGATGACCTTGGGGAAGTCCGCGGGCACGTCCATCAGGACCGAGTGGTCGGAGAGCCCCAGGGGGACCGACTCGAGGATGAAGGGACCGAGCTCCACCTCGCGGAAGCGGAAGCTGAACTCGCCGGTCTCGATCTGGGTGATGAGGAGGGTGTCGTTGGCCAGGATAGCCAGGTGCTCGGTCTCGCTGATCACCGTGCGCATGAACTCCTGGCGGGTCTCGATGGGGAGATCGGACTCCTCCAGCACCAGCTCCGAGAAACCCCGGATGGCCATGAGGGGCTTGCGGAAGTCGTGGGCCACGATCCCCACGAACTCGCTCTTGAGTCGGTCGTACTCCTGGAGGAGCGCGTTGGCCTTCTTGATCTCGTTGTGGAGCCGCAGGTTCTCCACCGCGATGGTGGCCTGCCCGGCCAGGGCCAGGAGCTGGTTGAGATCGTCGTCGGAGAAGGTCCCGCCCTCCCGGTCGGCCACCGCGACGATGCCGAGGATCATCGGGCCACGGGTGATGGGAACCGCGAGCAGCGACTCGAGCCCCAGCTCGGACACCAGGTCCGGCAGCAGCCGCGTGTCCGAGGCCGCCTTGTTGGCGAGGAGCGGGCCGTTCTTCCGGAAGTTCCAGCGCGAGCGCGGCTCTCCGTCCACCGAGTAGCGGAGCCGCTCCACCTGCTCGGGCGAGAGGCCGTAGCCGGGGGGCTGGGCCGCGAGCTGCCGCCGCTCGGCGTCGTAGAGAAGCACCAGCCCGCGCTTGGCCCTCAGCAGCTCCGCGCTGTGACGCGCGATGTGGCCGAACAGCGCCTCCGCCCCCCCCGCGAGGGAGAAGGCCCAGGACATCTTGTAGAGGCCGCCGAGCTCGCTCACCTTCTTCTGCAGCACCCGTCGCTCCGCCTGGTCCCGCAGCAGGCGGTCCACCCGCAGCACCAGCTCCGCCCCGTCGAGGGGCTCGGCCTTCAGCACGTCGTCCACCTCGGCCGGGGCGTCGTCGGCGTGGAAGTTGTAGAGGACGAGGATGCGCGGGTCCGCGCCCAGGGCCTGCCGCAGGCCCTTGACGATGGACGACATCGGCGGGTCGATGAGGGTCAGGGAAGCGATGACGAGGTCGGGGGACTCTTCGACGATCTGCTGGACGATCCGACGCCCGGGGACGACGACGGTGACCCGGTGGCCGGCGGTGCGGAGGTCGTGGGCCAGGGCTTTCGCGCGCTGGGAGTCCTCGTGGACGACGGCAATGCGGCCGGCGAGCCCGGCGGCGTTCATGGCCTACGAGGAGGGGGCCTGTTGCCCCGCCTCGTCGGCCTCGGCGCGCTCGATGCTGGTGAACAGGTTGACGATCGAGCGCAGGGCCGCGCGCGCGATGGGCTTGACGAGGTAGGAGTCGCCGCCGGCCTCCCGACCCGCGGTGTAGTCCTTGAGGTCGCCCTTGGCGGTCACGAAGACGATGGGGACCTTCTTGTCCACGTGGCGCAGCGCCCGGCACACCGAGTAGCCGTCCATGTCGGGGAGGTTGACGTCGAGCAGGATCAGGTCGAAGGGGCCCTGCTTGTCGGCCGCCTTCAGGCAGTCGGTGCCCGTCCCCACCTCGACCACCTCGAACCGGTCGGTCCTCTCCGCCTCGAGAATGGTCCGGATGAGCGCCCGCGTGGGGACGTGGTCATCGACGACCAGGACTCGCTTCGCCATTGCTCCTCTTCTTCAGGGTCGGCCAGCCTCGCTATTCTAGCGGAAGATCCCGGAGGTGCAAGCACAAAGCGATCTTAGGGGGCAGACCCTGAGGTCTCACTTTGCCTCTGGAAGGGGCTGGTGGGGGAGTCGGCACTGAATGCGCGGCCCTCAGATGCGCGCCAGCGTGCCAGAACCCCGGGGTGGTCCCGAAGAACCTGGCGAGCCTCAGCGCCGTGGCCGGAGTGACCCCGCGGCGCCGGTCCACGAGTTGGTTGAGTTGGCCTACCTGGGAGCCGCCGACTTCCGCCGTCCCCAGCGCCTCCTGGGCCGCTCGTGCACCGCCGTCGGCGGCTCGCCGGCTGCCGCCCAGAGGACATCGACGTCGTAGAGGAGGAACTGGGGATCCCCGGTGGCGACGGTGGCGTCCTCGAGCTGCGACTGCGCGATCAGGAGCCGGTCGAACGGATCACCGTGGTGGCGCGGAAGCTGGGCCACCCGGAGCGCGTGCCCATGCTCGACCGGCAGGGGAGTCAGCCCCATGGCGTCCAGACGTGACGGGATGTACCGGGCCGGCGGCGCCGGCAGCTCCAGCTTCTTCAACGCCGCCTTGATGGCGATCTCCCAGGAGCTCGCCGCCGACAGCAGGAGCTCGTTCGCCGGATCCTCGAGCACGCCGCGGGCGATCTCGGAGAGCTTCTCAGGCTCCAGGCAGGACCAGAGGAAGACGTGGGTGTCCAGGAGTATCCTCATCACTCGAAGTACTTCTGGATCTCGGGCGGCAGCGGTGCATCGAAGTCATCGGCGATGAAGAACTCCTTGCCCGCGTCCATTCCCAATACCCGCCGCTCCTGCTTCGGCTCCATGGGAACGAGGCGTGCCACTGGCTTCCCGCCCTTCGCTATGACGATCTCCTCGCCGGCCGCCACCCGCGCCAGCAGCTTCGAGAAGTGTGTCTTGGCCTCGTGAACGTTCACCTGGGTCATCGGCAGCTCAACCTCCCGAGACAGAGCATCATTCGAAGTACTTCTGGATCTCCGGCGGCAGTGGATCGTCGAAGTCGTCCGCGATCCAGACCTTGCCCGCGTCGCTTCCCAGAACGCGGCGTCGACCGCGGCGCCTAGCCTGCCGTCGGGCCAGCCAGCGCTTCTTCAGTCCGTCCAACAGCCAACTCACAAGACTCTTGACCTGGGCCATCGAGGATCCCTACTATTCACATAGTGGACTACACTCGTAGTCGGGTCAAGGAGAAACCGAAGCCAAGAAGCCACTGAAGCGCCGAAAGCCCAAAGAGACCTGGTCGCGGTCCTTCTTGTCCAGCCTGGGATCCTGCACCGAAGACTCTACGAGACCGCCCCAGGCCGACGTCACGGAGTGGCTCAAGCGGCCCGGAGAAGACCCGGCCGCCGCCAGCCCGCCAGCCCGCCACCGACCGAGGAACGCCATGTCACGCCAGTCCATCACAGTCCGGCTACCTGAGCAGCTTGCGCTCGCTCTGGCCAGGAAGGCCAAGAAAGCAGGGGCGCCCGAAGTCGGCACTCGTCCGGCACGCCCTCGAGCGCTTCCTGGAGGCCCCTCAGGCGAAGAAGGAGCCCTATGAGGCCGTGAAGGATCTCGTGGGGAGCTTCGAAGGCCCCGGGGATCTGTCATCCAGAAAGCTCCCTGTGCCCACGGAGCCGCCCGAGAGCTTCCTCGAAGCCGCCAGAGACCTCGCCGGCTGCATTGACGGACCGCCAGACCTTCCACCAGGAAGCCAACCTTCGTCGAGATGGTGAGGGCGTCTCCACTCGTCGGAGTCGAGCTCGATATCGACCGTGACGGCCGCCAGCAGGGCAACGCGCCGCTACGCAAGCGCCGACAACGTCATAAGTAGCTGATACGGAAAGCTTTAATCGCCCCCAGCACACTCCGGCCTGATCGGTATTCTAGCTTCCGCTAAGAAGTATTCCGTAAAGTTAGATCTGCCGTTGGGACTGCAGCCCTCTTAGAAAGGGCCCACAAACTGGGAGAAGCCGCAGCCGGCCAATGCGAGCGCTGCCC
>JAJDNS010000086.1 GCA_022340585.1 Acidobacteriota bacterium | reverse complement strand
CTTCGCCGTGCTCTCCCTGCTGCTGGTGGTGGTGGCGGTGGCGGCGGTGGTGCAGGAGAGGCGGGCGGACTGGCGGCAGTGGCAGTCCCGGTTCGCGACTCTGGACG
Organism: Acidobacteriota bacterium; assembly: GCA_022340585.1. Classification (GTDB taxonomy): domain Bacteria; phylum Acidobacteriota; class Vicinamibacteria; order Fen-336; family Fen-336; genus JAJDNS01. The sequence goes on along the minus strand of JAJDNS010000086.1, from coordinate 11,820 downwards.
ACGAGGCGAGGGACGGGGAGACGGGGCTCCAGCAGATCTGGCTCACCGACCTGGACCGGGTCGATCGGTGCACGAGCTGTCACCTGGGGATCGCCGACCCCACGATGAGCGAGGCGTCCCAGCCCTTCCGTGCGCACAGCGGCACCTGGCTCGACACCCACCGCCCCGACCGCTTCGGGTGCACCGCGTGCCACGGCGGGCAGGGCGAGGCGACGACCTACCGGCAGGCCGCCCACGAGCCTCTCCCGTTCTGGTCCGAGCCCATGGCCTCACGGGAGCTGATGGAGGCGCGGTGCGGGACGTGCCACCAGGAGCGCGAGCCCCCGGCCACGTACTGGCTGGCCCGGGGGCGGGCGCTCATGAGCGACCGGAACTGCGTGGCCTGCCACGAGGTCCCGGGACACGACGAGTCCGAGGTGCGGGCCCCGCGCCTCGACGGCCTCGCGAAGAAGGTCTCACCGGCGTGGCTGCGGGGCTGGCTCGCCGATCCCCGCGAGTACCTCGAGCGCTCCCGCATGGGGAACTTCCGGCTGAAGCCCGAGGAGGTGGAGGCCCTGGCCGCATTCCTGCTCGAGCCCCACGGCGCCGTCGAGCTCGACGTGGTGGACTGGACGGGCGCGGACCCGGAGCGCGGAGGGGAGATCTTCCGGGCCTCGCGCTGCGTGACCTGCCACTCGGTGAACGGGCGTGGCGGCACGCTGGCGCCGGAGCTCGCGCACGTGGGGGCCAAGGTCTCGCGGGACTGGCTCTTCACCTGGATCCGCGACCCCCACCGCCTGCAGCCCGACACCCTCATGCCGCGCTTCCGCTTCGCCGCCGACGAGGTCCGCGACCTCGCGGCCTACCTCTCCGAGGACCTGGGGGAGCCGAAGGGGCTGAGCCCCGACGAAGGGCCTTCCGACCGGAGCCTGGCCGCCGAGGGCCGGCGCCTGTACGAACGACGGGGCTGCTACTCCTGCCACGACCTGGAGGGGTTCCCGGAGCGACCCCGCATCGGACCGAAGCTCGCCGGGGCGGCCGACCTCGTCTTCGATCCCGCACCCCTCGAGGCCCGGGGCATCGTGCCCACGCGACCGAACTACCTGTTCACCAAGGTGAGCGGTCCCGAGCGGGTCCTCGAGACCGCCCGCATGCCCACCTTCGGCTTCACCGAGCCCGAAGCGGCGTCGGTTGCGGTGGCCCTCCTGAGCCTGCGGGCCGATCCCGTCCCCCCGGCCCGGGCCACCCGGGACCCCGAGCGCCCGCCCTACGCACCGCAGGGGAGGTTCGGGGCCCTCGTGCGTCGGTACCGGTGCCTCTCGTGCCACCAGATCCAGGGAACGGGGGGCACGCTCTCCACGGTGGTTCTGGACCGGATCGGGAGCCAGCTGCAGAGGAGCTACATCGAGCAGTTCGTCCAGAAGCCCATCGCGGTGCGCGTGGGTCTCACCGAGCGGATGCCGCACCTCAACATCGCTCCCGACGAGGCCCGGATCCTCGCCGACTACCTCTCCACCGTCATGGTGGACGACGCGCTCCACGCCGACGTCCCCACCGACGCGGCCACGGTGGCCCGGGGCCGGGAGCTCTTCGACCGGCACGGGTGCGTGGGGTGTCACATCGTGGGCGACCGGGGCGGCTTCGTCGGTCCCGACCTCAACGGGAGCGGGGACCGCCTCCAGCCGGGCTGGACGGTGGAGTGGCTGCTGGACCCCGAGCGCTGGAAGCCCGGCACGCTCCAGCCCGACCACGGCCTGACGCGAGAGGAGGCCGAGTCGCTCACCGCCTACACCCTCTCCATCCCCGCTCGCAAGGCGCAGGCCCTCCAGTGAAACGAGGCCTCCTCCTGCTTTCGCTCCCGGCCCTCGTGCTGGACGTGGAGTGCCGTCCTGCCCGCGAGGAGAGGCCCGTCAATGCCGTGCAGGAGGCCTTCCGCGAGGACGAGCTGACCGCCCGCCAGAGCCACGGCAAGCGCGTCTTCGGGGAGCGGTGTGCCACGTGCCACGGGGCGACAGGTCGGGGGGATGGCCAGAACGCCTACAACCTCGAACCCCCGCCGCCAGACTTCCAGGAGTCACTGGCGGCGCTCCCCGTCCAGGACCGCCGAACGGTGATCGAAGGGGGGACGGTGGCCCTCGGTCGCTCCTCGCTGTGCCCTCCGTGGGGACGCAGCCTCAGCAGTGACGAGGTCGAGGCGCTCCTCGCCTACATGGAGGTGATGGAGCAACCCACCGAGGAGGACGAAGGGGACGGCACGCCCGGCCGTCGCCGGTGGCCGCGCCGACCCTGAGCCGAGGGGCGAGGGCGTGCGATCGGGGTCACCCCGGCGCCCGTGGGCCCTCGGGAATGGCGATGGACCTCAACCGGGGCCAGGGTGTACGGTCGTCCGTGGGAGGTGGGCGATGCCCCATCGACCGGGGTCGGCTCGAGTCGGCGTTGGTCGACATCCGCCACCTGGCCCTGGTGAAGTCGGTGGACAACCAGGTGCTGTTCAGGAAGGAGCGGTAGCCCGGTCACCCCGGCCTGTCCTCCCGAGGGAAATGGGGTTGAATGGAATGCCGAGGACTGAACCGGCCTGCGGCCGGCTGCGCTGGCCAAGGACACGCTCGCGCCATGGCGATCGTGTCTTTGGCACGCTCGCCGTCGCCGCGCTCGCCCTCCCGACGCTCACGGCCGGCCAGGTGAGACCTCCCATCTCCCGCGGCGACGCCATGGTGATCGGGGCCGACTCGCTGTACGAGGTGCGCTACGGGCGCCCCGAGTTCCGCTCCCTCGATGACGGGCCGGCGCGCGACTGGCCGCGCCAGCACTCCACGCGGACCATCGGTCAGCTCTTCGAGCTGCAGAGGGCCGGGGCGAGGATCGCCGGGGCGTCCGGGCGGACGGTGGGCTGGGCGAGCCCGTTGTCGACCCACATGGTGTGCGGACGACTTCACTGCGTGGCCATCGCGCCCGCCGAGGAGATGGCCTCCGTGTTCTCCGGCGACGCCCGGTCCTGGAACGGCCGCAACGTGGAGATCGTCGGGGCCATCGACGACCTCAACAAGGATCCCCGCGCAGAGCCTCTCTGGGCGTTTCTCGTCTGGTCGGTCAACCTCCAGGAAGGAGGCGGCGAGGGGGACGAGCGGCCGCCGACGGGCTCGGAGCTGGAAGCCCTGGTCATGAGCCCGGAAGCCCAGGCCGGCGAGAGGATCAGCGTGAAAGGCGTCTTTCGGGGGGCGAACCTGTTCGAGGACATGCCCCCGGGCAGCCAGAGGAAGGCCGGGGACTGGGTGCTCAGAGACGGGCCGTTCTTCATCTGGGTGACGGGCAGGCGCCCGAAGGGCTCCGGCTTCTCCCTCGATCCCTCGTCGCGCTCCGACTGCCGCTGGCGGCTGGAGGTCAGTGGCAAGGTGGAAAGCGAAGGGGGCCTGATCTATCTGAAGGCAAAAGAGATTCGCCTCCTGGGGCTGGCACCCGACCACCGTCCGGAACCCTAGCGGCGATTCGGCATGCGGCGGCGGTAGAATCAGGAAGAGAGTGAGCGGGGCGGGGCGCTCAGGCGTTTTGGATGGCTTGGGAAGGGGGAGACTCAACAGCATGAAGAGGTCTGACCTGGCGGCCCGAACCGTCGTCGGCCTCCTGGCGGGGGGAGGGCTGATTGTGGCCGCGGGGGCCCTCGGCGGCTCGACGCCGGCGGTCGAGGCCGAGGCGATCCTCGCCGTTGGAGTGGATCTGGCGCCGACCGGTGGCCCCGAGGAGCGACGCCTGGTGGAGGCGGTCCGGGCAGCGTCGGCGGCGGCCGAGGACGCCGCCGCGATCGCGGTCGACTACCCGCTGGACGAGTCGGTCTTTCCCCCGGACATGGTGGCCCCGCGGTTCCTGTGGCACGACCCGTCGGCCGAGGCCGATCGCTGGGTCATCGACGTGGCCGTGACGGGGGGGCGTGGGCACGTGTTCGTGCTCAGCCCGGGACCGCCCCCGCCTGCGGGGGAGATCGACGAGCGGGCGGTGGGAGAGACCAACGAGGTCTACGTGCCCACGCCGTACCAGGCTTCGGCGAGGAGCTGGGAGCCGAGCGAGGCCGTGTGGGAGGCTATCAAGGAGCGCTCCGTCGAGCAGCCGGCGGTCGTGACGATCCTCGGCATCGACTCCTCGGCCCCCGGCGTGATCCTGAGCCGCGGTCGGGTGAGGGTCACGACCTCGGAGGACCCGGTCGGAGCGCCGGTGTTCTACCGGGACGTGCCCCTGATGCCCTCGAGGACCGAGAAGAACGTGATCAAGCCGTTGGCCGCCCAGGCGCTGCCCCTCATCGCCTGGAGGCTCCGCGACGTCTCCCGACCTCGGAGCCGCGTGGTGCTCGAGAGCATGCCGACCTGCGCGAACTGCCACTCCTTCTCCGCCGACGGCCGGACCCTGGGGATGGACATGGACGGCCCGGACGGGGACAAGGGGGCCTACGCCCTGGCGCCCATTCGTCCGCGAATGCTAATCACCCACGACGACGTCATCTCGTGGAACTCGTTCAAGGAGAAGCCGAAGGACCACCGCACCCTGGGCTTCCTCTCGCGGGTCTCTCCCGACGGACAGTACGCGGTCACCACCCTGAACGAGGATCTCTACGTCGCCAACTTCCTGGACTATCGCTTCCTGCAGGTCTTCTATCCCACCCGGGGGATCCTCGCCTACTACTCCACGAAGAGCGAAGAGATGCTGGCGCTTCCCGGCGCGTCCGACCCCGAGTACGTGCACTGCGACCCGGCGTGGAGCCCCGACGGCCGCTTCATCGTCTTCGCCCGGGCCAAGGCCAGGGACTCCTATACGCCGGGAGTGCCTCTGGCCACCTTTCCCAACGACCCCAACGAGACGCCCATGCAGTACGGCCTGTACCGGATGCCCTTCGACGGGGGGAAGGGAGGGGAGCCGGCTCCCGTGGTCGGGGCCTCCGACAACGGGATGAGCAACTCGTTCCCGAAGATCACGCCCGACGGCCGCTTCATCGTCTTCGTCAAGTCGGCCAACGGACAGCTGCTGAGGCCCGACTCCGAGCTGTGGATCGTCCCCGTGGAGGGCGGCGAGGCGCGCCGCATGCGGTGCAACACGTCGCTCATGAACTCCTGGCACAGCTTCAGCCCCAACGGGAGGTGGATGGCCTTCTCCTCGAAGGCCAACACCCCCTACACCCAGATGTTCCTGACCCATCTCGACGAGGAGGGCCGCAGCACGCCCCCGATCCTGGTGCCGGATTCCACCGCCGCCAACCGGGCGGTGAACATCCCCGAGTTCGTGAACATCGCGTACGACGACCTCGTGACCATCGAGGCCCCCTCGGTGGAGCACTACCGGTACTTCAACCGGGCCCAGGATCAGCTCAGTCAGAACCGGCCCGAGGAAGCGATCGCGACCCTGGGCAAGGCGCTCGAGCTCGCCCCGGGAAGCGTGAAGAGCCACCTGCTGCTGGGGACGGCGCTGTGGCAGACGGGCCGGGCGGAGGAGGCCCTGGCCCACTACGAGCGGGCCGTCGAGCTCGATCCGGGCCGGGCCGAGACCCACTACAGCCTCAGCTTCGCCCTGTTCCTCCTGGAGCGGAACGAGGAGGCGATCGCCCGGTTCAAGCGGGGTTTCGCCGTCCACCCCCGCTGGGGGCGTCTGCCCGAGGAGTACGACCGGGGCATCGCCCTGGACCTGCCCGCCCCGCCTCGTGTCGTCGTCGACGTCTCCCGGTCGAGGCTCGAGAAGGGGGCCGGCGACATGTCGGCGGTGTCCACCCTGTTCGTCCTGGCGACGGTGCGGGCGGCGGCGAGGGAGCCAGACCTGCGGGACGGCGCGGAGGCGGTGCGGGTCGCGCGGCAGGCGTGCGCGGTGACGCGTTACCAGATTCCCGAGCCCATCGACGTCCTGGCCGGAGCCTACGCGGAGGCGGGTCGGTTCGACGAGGCCGTTCGTCTCGCCGAGTTCACGGTCTGGTTCGCCCGCGCGGCCGCGAGGACCGATCTGGTTCCCGGTGCCGAGGAGCGCCTCGCGCTGTACCGGCAGGGCCAGCCTTTCCGCCGCGCCGACTGACCTCGCGGCCTGCAGACCGGGCCGGCTTCACCGGGACCGTACCCAGGCGCTCGCCCTGTCCAACCGACACCGCCTGATCCTGCCGGCGCTCACCGCGATTGGCTCGGCTGGTTCTGGGCGTCCAGCTCGAGGAGCTTCTGCCGCGCGCGCTCCACGTCCTCCGGTCGGCCCGCGCGTGCGTAGGCCTGGGCCAGGGCGAGGTAGACGGCGGACACCTCGGGCCCCAGGCGGGCCGCTTCCTCCAGCTCGGTGAGGCCTTGCGCGAGCTCGTTGCGCGCCACGAGGGCGCGGCCAAGGGCGAGGTGGCTGGTGTAGACGTCGGGAGAGATCCGGACCGCGGCGCGAGCGGAGGGCAGCGCATCGACCGCGTCACCGCGCTCCAGGTGCTGGAAGGCGACCTCGAGGTGGGCCCGGGCGTTGTCCGGGGAGATCTCCACCTCCTTGTTCAGCATGGCCAGGGCCTGGTCGGAGCCTCGCGCCGACAGGAAGAGGCCAAAGGCCAGGTGCACGCCGGGGGTGTCCGGGTAGCGGGCGACCAGGTCCTCGAAGAGGGGCCGCGCCTCGTCGTGGCGTCCGGCGAGGGTCGAGTAGGCGGCCCACCCCGCGGTCTTGACGAGGTCCTTCTCCTCTTCGGGTATCTCGGAGGGCAGCGTGGGGCGCCGGAGGATCATGAGGCCGCAGGCGTCGAGGAGGGGAGGACTGGGCGGCTGGGAGCGAGCGAGCCACAGGAGGTCCTGGACGGAGCCCTCGAAGTCGCCGCGGCGGATCTTGAGCAGGGCGAGGTGGTGGTGGGCACCGGCCTCGATGTCCTCGCTCCCCTCGAGCCCCAGGGACAGACCCTGGGAGAGGGCGGCGAGGGCCCGGTCGTACTCGGCGAGCTGGAACTCCGAGAAGCCGAGCAGCACCCACGCCGGTCCGGATCCGGGAACCGCCTCCACCACTCGACGGAGCGCGGTTCGGGCCCGGTCGAAGCGGCCCTTGGCGTAGTGGATGGAGCCGATGTAGAACCAGCCCTCGTGCCAGAGGGGATTCAGCTCGACCCCCGCCCGGTAGAAACGGAACGCCTCGTCGAGTCGACCCGCCGCCCAGGCCTCGCTCGCGCGGCGCTGGAGCTCCTCGAAGGGAACGCCCGGCATCCGCGGGTCGTCGAGCACCTGCGAGGCAGCCGACGGAGCGGGCTGGGCGGCGGTCACGCTTGGGGTCCCGGCGACGGCGAGCCCGAAGAGGAGGAGGCGTCCCGCCCGAGGTCCCCTCACTGTCCCGAGGCCTCGGACGACGGGCCCGTGCCCTTGTTCTCGTACACCTCGATCCAGGGTGCGCTCTTGAAGCCGGTGTCGCTCTTCGCGAAGGTGAAGCCCACGAAGTTCCCGACGACCAGGTCCACGTCGCCGTCGCCGTCGTAGTCGCCCAGGTCGAGGGTGGTGTGGGTCAGCTGGCCCGATTCGAGAGGCCGGTGCTCGAACACCCCGGGCCGGACCTGCTCGAGCCAGCCCAACGAGGTGTACTCGGCCAGGCTGCGCTGCTGCACCACCGATCCGAAGGACGGGTGCTCGGAGCTGGGGAGGAAGGCGCAGGCCACGATGTCGAGGTCGCCGTCGCCGTCCATGTCCGCGGCCTGGGCGCGGTGCACTCCCGGCATGATGGCGAGATCGTGCTGGACCCAGGGGTACTCTCCGGTGTTCTCGAACCACCGGATCCCGTGGAAGGGTCGGATGGTGAAGTCGTCGAGGGAGTCCCCGTTGGTCATCAGCAGGTCCAGGTCGCCGTCGGCGTCCATGTCGACCATCTGGATGCCGGAGGAGCCCCACACCGGGACCACCGCCCGGAAGATGGTTTCGGGGCGGAAGCCGCCGCCGCGGGGGCGGGCGATGAAGGCCACCACGTGCTCGAACTGCTGGGAGATGAGGGCCACGAAGTCCATGCGCCCGTCACCGTTGAGGTCGACGGGGGGGACGTGGATGCCCCCGGGGCGCGCGTCCACCGGCGAGCCCTCGAAGCGGGGCTCGGCCCAGTCGGTGGTCTGGTTCTCGTAGAAGAAGATCCCTCCGACGGTGTGCCAGCCGAAGGCGGCCACGACGAGGTCGAGGTCGCCGTCGGCGTCGAAGTCTGCTGCCCGCACGTCGGCGGTCCGGGCGAGGCCCTGAATCAGGGTGCGCTTCTCGAACGCCCCGGTGGCGGTCTGGCGCAGCCAGACCACGCTGCCCTTCTCGTGGTCGCCGGGCATGAAGTCGCCGAGGTCCGCGACGAGGAGGTCCTGCCGGCCGTCCTGGTCGAGGTCCACCCTCTCCGCGTGGTCGGGATTGGGGATCTTCGCGATCTCCCGGAGCTCGCCCGGCTTCCGGTTGGGATCCCCGAGGAGGACGACACCGTGCCCCATGTCACACACCACGATCTCGAGCTTGCCGTCGGCGTCGAGGTCCCAGAACCGCACGTTGGCGACGACGGGCACCGGCGAGGCCCCGGGTGGGTTGTACTCCCGCCGCTCGAGCGAGAGCTTCCCGCTCGACGCCGCGGGCCACGGGTCGGGGAGGGCCAGGGTGTCCGGGGCCCGGGACTCGAAATAGCGGACGAACCGGGAGGTGTCCATCTGCCAGAGGATGCTCTCCTCGCCCGGGGCGAGACCGGTCCCCATGAGGCTGCGCTGGGTCATCTCCTGGATGCGGAGGCGCCACATGCCCTTGGGCAGGAACTCCGGTCGCGGCGGGACGTGGCACTTGGAGCACTGCTGCCTGACCGTCTCCACGAAGGCCGCGTCGGGGCGGTCGTCGGGCTTGCCGTCGAGCCCGAGGACGACGCCCGGGGGAGCGGGGGACTGGCTCTCGGAATCCTGGAGGTCCCCGGCGAGCACGTCCGGGTCGCCGGGGGCCGGGAGGAGCGACAGCAGGGCCGAGACGAGAAGGAGAGCCGGCAGCGACGACCGCATCATCGAGATCAGTCTACACCGGGCCTCCGTCTCGTCATCATCAGGCGGCCGCGCTCTGCGGGCAGTACCCCCGCTCGCGAAGGGGGTGCCGATTGACCCCGCCCATGGCAAGATGGAAGGTCGAGGTCGTGGCAACACGGCAAACCGGGGCGAGGCACGGGCCGGACACCGACGGAGTCCGGCATCGAGGTCCTCGCCACCCGCGGCCGGACGGTCGCGGACATCGCGGGACGCACGCCAGGGGTCGCGGGAAGACGGCCCGGCTGGAGGAGGTTGGATGCTACGGACACCCACACGGACACGGCGGCTGCCCGTCGTGAAGCTCGTTCTTCCGGTTCTGATCTCGGCGGTGGCCCTGGGGGCGTGCCGGGGCGGCAGCGAGGAGAAGCCGGCGGACGACGGGGCCCAGTCGTTCCCCCGGGCGCTGGCCCTGGGTCTCGCCCTCTTCGAGAAGTCCCCCGAAGGGAAGCAGGTGCCGCAGCCGGCGACGGCCGCGTTCCTCGTCCGGGAGGGGGGAAGCTGGCAGTACCGGACCCTTGTCGACGAGGACTCCAACGTCTTCCACAAGGTCATGGAGTACGCCCCGGTTCCCGGAGAGCGCGGAATCCTGACCCTCGGGGGCACCGCGGCCATCGTGCGCCTGTGGCCGAAGGGCGGGGAGCCCCGGACGCTGTGGGAGGCCGACTTCGGCGGGAAGTTCTCGCGGATGCGGGATGGTGAGATCGCCGACGTCTACGGAACCGGTGAGTCGGACGTTGTTGTCGCCACCCACGACCAGGGGGTGGTGGCGGTGGTGCGGCCCGGAGAGGACGGCTTCACCGTCGAAGAGCTCGACCGGCAGGAGAACACCTTCGTCCACGAGGTTGAGGTGGGGGACCTCGACGGCGACGGAACGCTGGAGATCTACGCCACTCCGAGCCTGCCCAACAAGCTCGACGGCACGCCCCAGCCCGGGGAGGTGGTGCGCTACGTCCCGGCCCGGGAGGAGGGGCGCAAGGTGGTGGCCGACCTGGGGGAACGGCACGCCAAGGAGATCCTCGTCGACGATATCGACGGCGATGGCCGCGACGAGCTCTACGTGGCGATCGAGGCGGTCTCCGGCGGGCGGGTGGAGATCCGCCGCTTCGAGGCGGACACCCCTCCTGACGCCGGGGTGAAGATCGCGACCCTCGACGACAAGCTGTGCCGCGTCCTGGTCTCTGGCGACGTGGAGGGCGACGGGCGCAAGGAGATCGTCGCCGCTGGCTTCAAGAGCGGCCTCTGGCTCCTGAGCCCCGGGCCGGCGCCGGGTGACCCGTGGACGGTGGTGTCCATCGACCGCGACTCGTCGGGCTTCGAGCACGCGTCTCTCCTCGCCGATCTCGATGGCGATGGGGCTGACGAGCTCTACGCCGCCAGCGACGATCACCACGAGGTGCGCCGCTACGTCTGGAAGGCCGGGGCGCCGGTGCGCGAGGTCATCTACGCCCATCCCGAGGGGATGTCCGGGTTCACCTGGAACATCACCGCGGTGTCGACCGACCTGGTCCCGTAGACCGCTTCAGGGGGCCAGGGTGAAGGGCGCCGACCGGGTCCGGAAGCCCTGGGCGTTGGCCACCGAGAGACGAAGCACGTAGTCGCCGCGCTCCAGCTTCCCGACCTGCAGGCCGCTCACCACCCGCATCTGACCGCTCGGGTCGGGCGAGGGGAGGGTGACCGGGGACTGCACGATGGTCTCCCCGTCGCGCAGCAGCTCGACCGTGGCCGAGGCCAGGGGGCGGGGGCCCGGCCGCAGCGAGAAGAGGAACGTCAGCGGCTGGCCCGGACCCAGGCTCAGGGGGTCCCCGAGGTTGGGGTAGAGCCGGACGCCGTCGTAGTGCAGGGGGCTGGGCTCGCTCTGGGGCTCGGGCTCGGTGTGCCCGACGATGACGAGGCTGCTCACGCGGAGCTGCGTGTCGGAGGCCGCCGGCAGCTCGAGGGCGAGGCGGGTTGCGCCCACGGCGCCCTCCTGGGCGTCCCGGACGGCGATTTCCACCGAGTAGTTGCCGGGAGGGAGAATCACCTCCCGCGCGAAGAGCGTGCGACCCACCCGCAGGTCCTCGAGGCTGCTCTCCGGCCAGGAGAGAGCGTAGTGTCGACTGGCCCTGTGGACGATCCGGCCCGCCTCGTCGCGCACGAGGGCGAGGACCGTGAAGTCCTGGACGTAGGTTCCACCCGTCTCGGCGGGGCGAAGGCTCGGCCCCGCGGCCGGCAGATCGGCCACCAGCGCCACGAGGCTCTCGCCATGCTCGGTGGGAAAGTGCAGAGCCTGGGCTCGCACCGAGATCTCCTGGGCGTTCGGTGCCTGCTCGAGGGCCGCGAGGACCGGCGCCTCGTGCTCGCGGACGGGAGGCGTGGCCCCCTCCTCGCTCTGGTCGTCCCCCGTGGCGAGGTCCAGGGTCGGCGGACCGCCCTCGGCCTGGGCCCGAACCCACGTCGTGGGGCACGAGGCAAGGGCCAGGAGCACGAGCGTGAGACGGATGGCCCCGGACATGGTGGGGATCGTATACCCCGGTCCTCGTCCGGGCCAAGACCCGCTGACGAGGGCCGTTGCTCAGGAGGGGCCGGGGCTGGGCGCCCACTCCGGGCGCGGGCCCGGCAGCTCGCACTCGTAGCGGTCGCCGGGCTCGAGTCGGGGCTCCTTGTCGAAGACCCGGACGTGGACCGGCCCCGGGGGGCCCGGCTCGATCTCCAGGACGAAGCGGTCGCGAGTCACTTGGAGGCCGTACCAGCGACCCCGATGCCGCACCCGGAGCCGCAGGCTCTCCAGGGCCTCGGGGAGCCGCGGGTGGAACGCGATGACGTCGTCGGTGGTGTCGATGCCCGCGTAGTGGCGTAGGACGATGTCCAGGGTGCCC
>JAJDNS010000077.1 GCA_022340585.1 Acidobacteriota bacterium | reverse complement strand
GGGTAGAGCTCGACGTTGTGGCGGAAGACGGCGATGGCCTCGTCGATGTCGCCGCGCCCGAGAAACTGGTAGCCGATCTGGTTGACGGTGTCCTCGGGCGGGGTGACGGTGAACTCGTAGCGCTTCGAGAGATTCTCGTAGTGCGCCTTGAGGTCGTCCAGGGTCCCGGCGAAGGCGCCGGTCTCAGGATCGGCGGGCAGGCGCCACGGCCGGAAGACCCTGCGCAGGCCCCAGTAGTGGGCGCGCAGGACGGCGGAGCCGTGGGTCTCGTCGGGCATGCGCCGGACCTGCCACTCGAGACCCTCGGTCTTCGCCTGCTGCAGGATCTGCTCGAGCTGGTCCAGCCGGGTCGGCGCCGGGTCGCCCTCCTCCTCGTTGGCCATGGCCACGACGAGGGTCACGTTCAGCTCGTCGCGGTCGTCGAAGAACGAGCGGGCCTGGCGGAGGGGAAGGTCCTCGTCCCACTGCAGGCTGGGACCGACGGCGATGACCGCCTCGAACATCGCCGGGCGCGTGAAGAGGGCGTTGAGGGCGAAGAGGCCCCCGAAGGAGTGTCCGGCCAGCAGGCGGAAGGGCTGGGTCCGGTAGTGGGACTCGACGTAGGGGAAGAGCTCCTTCTCGAAGAAGTCGAGGAAGCGGGAGGCCCCGCCGCTGGTGGGGAACTCGCGCGACGCCCCATCCCGGCCGACGAGGGACGCATGGGTGGGGGTCAGGTCCCGAGTCCGGTCGGTGTTCGGGACCCCCACGATGATGACCGGCGGCATCAAGCCGTTCTGGACGAGGAAGTCCGCGGTGCCGCGGGTGTGGGTGAGGTGGGTGTCGCCGTCGGTCATGTACAGCACGGGGTAGCCCTGCCCGGACTGCTCGTACCCGGGCGGGGTGGAGACGAGCACGGTCCGGTTCTCGTCCAGGATGTCGGAGCGGAGAGTGACCGTCTCGCCGATGGTGATCGGCTCGGCGGCGGGGGCGGTGGACACCGCGAAGAAAAGCAGGACAGCCGAGAACGCGAGTCGCCTCATGTGACCTCCCGTTGAATGATCAGGACGCGGACGGGGTTCGCCACGCGCTTCCAGACCCAGCCTTTCACAGGTTGCTACTCTCTCAAATCCAACGAGTTGGAGGCCGTGGCGGCGGCCTTCGGTGCAGGTATCGCCTCCCGCGTTGACTCCACGTCGGCGCCGGGGGTAGCGTTCCACCCTTCATGAGGATCCCCTGGCGGTCCCTGACCTTCTGGATCTTCGTCGGCCTCTTCGCGGGCCTGGCCTGCGGCGCGGTCTTCGGCGAGCGGATCGTGCCCCTCGGCGACACGCTCGGGACCCTCTTCCTCCGTCTCCTCCGGATGGCGATCATGCCGCTGATCGTCGCGTCAATCACCTCCGCGGTCATCAGCGTCGGCAGCCGTCAGAATCTCGGCATCCTCGGGGCGCAGACGTTCGGCTACTACGTCGTCTCCAGCCTCGCCGCGATTCTCACCGGACAGATCCTGGTCAACGTCCTGAAGCCGGGTGTGGGCTCGACCCTCCAGCTCGAGAGGAGCCCGGACGCCATCCCCGCCATCGAGAAGAGCTTCGGCCAGATACTCCTCGACATCATTCCCGAGAACCCGTTCGCCTCGCTGGCCGAGGGCAACGTCCTCCCGGTGATCTTCTTCAGCATCCTCCTCGGATACTTCATCACCCGCATCCGCGAGCCCCAGCGCACCCAGATCGGCGACCTCTTCGCCGGCCTCTTCGAGGCGATGCTGCGCATGACCCAGATGATCGTCTGGACCGCACCCATTGGAGTCTTCGGCATCAACGCGAAGATCGTCGCCACCACCGGCTTCTCGGCCTTCAAGTCCCTCGGCTTCTACTTCGTCGTGGTCCTCGTCGGGCTCGCCATCCACGCCTTCGTCACTCTTCCCCTCGTGATCCGCCTCGTGACCGCCCGGAACCCCTTCCGTCACTACCGGGGCATGCCTCCCGCCCTCGTCACCGCCTTCTCGACCTGCTCGTCGATCGTCACCCTGCCCCTCACGATGAGGGCGGTGACCGAGAGATCGGGGGTCTCGAAGAAGATCGCTTCCTTCGTCCTCCCCATCGGGGCCACCGTCAACATGGACGGCACCGCGCTGTACGAGTGCGTGGCCGTGGTCTTCATCGCCCAGGTCTACGGCTTCGACCTCACCTTCACTTCGCAGCTCCTCATCGTGCTGACCGCGCTGCTCGCTTCCATCGGGGCGGCCAGCGTACCGATGGCGGGTCTCGTCATGATGTCCATCATCCTGAGCGCCGTCGGGTTGCCTCTCCAGGCGGTGGGCCTCATCCTCGCCGTCGACCGCTTCCTCGACATGTTCCGGACCGCCGTCAACGTCCTGAGCGACTCGGTGGGGACGGTGGTCATCGGCAAGCTCCAGGGGGAGGACGTGTTGAGGGACGGCCCCGCGCCGGAAGCCGCGACGCCACCCCGCTACGCCTGAGACGGGACCTTCATCCGCGGTACAATCTCGCCCGATCTCCCAGATCTGAGCGACAGCGGACCAGCGGTTTCGGGGGCAGGCCATGATCGGCCAGAGCGTCTCGCACTATCGCGTCACCGAGCGGCTCGGCGGTGGGGGGATGAGTGTGGTCTACCGGGCCGAGGACACACGTCTCCACCGCCCAGTGGCCCTGAAGTTCCTGCCCGAGCGGTTCTCCGGCGAATCCACCGCCCGTGAGCGCGCAGAGCGACCTCAGGGGACGCTCCCGCGCTCCACGACCCACTCCATGGGCTGGCCGGTCACGCGCGCGATGATGTCGAAGTCGCCGTCGTAGTGCAGCACGGTCAGGGGCGCCTGCTCGGCAGCGGCGGCGATGATCAGGTCGGGGATCGGCAGACGGTGGTGGCCGCTCCTGGCGAGCTCCTGCTGCACATCGATGGCTCGCTGGAAGGTCTCTTCCGTCAGAGGAATCTGGCGGTATGCGAGCTCTCTCCGGCGGCGCGTTGCGACGTAGTCGGCGTGGGTTCGGGCGCTGAAGAGCACCTCGAGATCGACGATGGCGCAGCTCGCCGCCTCGCCCTCCTCGATGATCGGCGCCAGGCGACGGCGGACGGGGGGATGGATCATGCGGGCGAGAGCTGGAATCCAGTCTCGTGACTCCGGTGCCGGACCCTCTTCCGGCGTGGTAGGCTCGACTCTTCCCGGCAAGACCCACCCGACGGCATGACAAGGAGAAGCTCGATGAGACTACGGCTGCTGGCCTTCGTCGTTCCTCTGATCACCCTCTGCGTCGGGCCCGCCGTGGCCCAGCAGCAGGACTTCTCGAAGGTGGAGATCCAGTCGGAGAAGGTGGCCGACGGGATCTACATGCTCACCGGCTCCGGGGGCAACATGGGCCTCTCGATCGGGGAGGACGGGACCTACCTGATCGACGACCAGTACGCCCCCCTGACGCCGAAGATCCTGGCGGCGATCAAGGAGCTGACGCCAGACCCGGTCCGGTTCGTCTTCAACACCCACTACCACGGCGACCACACCGGGGGGAACGAGAACATGGGCGAGGCGGGGGCGTTCCTCGTGGCCCACGAGAACGTCCGCCGGCGCATGGCCACCGGGACCTTCATGAAGGCCTTCAACCGGCAGGTGGAGCCGGCGCCCGCCGGAGCTCTGCCGGTGGTGACCTTCAGCGACGCCATCAGCTTCCACTGGAACGGCGAGGAGATCCGGGCCTTCTTCGTGGGTCCGGCCCACACCGACGGCGACTCGATCATCCACTTCGTGAAGGCCGACGTCTTCCACATGGGCGACACGCTGTTCAACGGCATGTACCCCTTCATCGACGTCTCTGCCGGCGGGCGCATCGACGGGTTCATCGCCGCCGCGGACCGTGTGCTGAAGGTCGCCGGAGACGAGACGCGGCTCATCCCCGGGCACGGCCCGCTGGCCACGAAGGCCGATCTCCAGGCCTTTCGGGACATGCTCGCCGAGGTGCGCGACCGCGTGGCGAAGCTCAAGGCCGAGGGGAAGACGGCCGAGGAGATCGTCGCCGCGAAGCCCACCGCCGACCTCGACGAGAAGTGGGGCGGGGGCTTCATGAAGCCCGACGACTGGGTGGGCCTGGTCATCGAGTCCATGAAGTGACCTGCGGCGGCCACCCCGCCGCAGGTCATCCTGAGGAGCTTCGTCGTTCGAGCGCGCGACGCGACCCCACGGTGGCTCGCCCTCAGCAGGCCGTTTCGATCGTCAGAATGACGGCTTGTTTCCCACCAGCCGCAGCAGGTACTGGCCGTACTCGTTCCTCTCCATCTCGCGGCCGATCCGGCGGACGTCCTCGGGGGTGATGTAGCCCATGTTGAGGGCCACCTCCTCCGGGCAGGCCACCTTGAGGTCCTGCCGCTGCTCGATGGCCTGGATGAAGGTCGAGGCCTGGAGCAGCGCCTCGTGGGTGCCGGTGTCGAGCCAGGCCACCCCTCGCCCGAGCTCCTCGACGTGGAGCTCGCCGGCCTCCAGGTACGCGCGGTTGACGTCGGTGATCTCGAGCTCGCCCCGGGCCGAGGGTGCGAGAGAGGCCGCGATGTCGAGGACGCGGTTGTCGTAGAAGTACAGCCCGGTGACGGCGTAGGGCGAGCGGGGCTTCGAAGGCTTCTCCTCGAGGCCGATGGCCTTTCCGGTGCCGTCGAACTCCACGACCCCGTACCGCTGGGGATCCCGGACCCGGTAGGCGAAGACCGTCCCGCCGCGCTCCCGTCTGGCCGCCTGGCGGAGGATCTCCGGCAGGTGGGCGCCATAGAAGAGGTTGTCGCCGAGGGCGAGGGCGGCGCCCTCGGAGCCCACGAAGTCCCGACCGATCACGAAGGCCTGGGCCAGGCCCTCGGGGCGCGCCTGGGCGGCCCACTGGATCTCGAGGCCAAACTGCGAGCCGTCCCCGAGAAGCCGCTTGAAGGCACCCTGGTCGTGAGGCGTGGTGATGATCAGGATCTCGCGGATCCCCGCCAGCATCAGGGTGCTGAGGGGGTAGTAGATCATCGGCTTGTCGTAGATGGGAATGAGCTGTTTGCTGACGCCCCGGGTGATGGGATAGAGCCGTGTCCCCGATCCCCCGGCGAGGATGATGCCCTTCATGGTCGCGAGCATATCACCGGGGGGCGACCGGACCTGATACCGTGGGACCACTATGGCTCTCATCAGATGGACGATCACCCTCGCCCTGGCGCTGGCTGGTGCCGGGGCTCAGGCCGGCGAGTGGCAGTGGCTCTTCGACGGCGAGACCCTGGCCGGCTGGCACGTGGCGGCAAAGCCCGAGGACCGGGGCAAGGGCTTCTGGCAGGTGCGCGACGGCGCGATCACCGCCGACTCGCTGGGCCGACCCGGGCACGACTACGTCTGGCTGGTGTCCGACGGAGAGTTCGACGACTTCGAGCTCGCCCTCCGGGTTCGGGGCTACCGGCACTCACCCGGCAACTCCGGCGTGCAGTTCCGGAGCCGCTACGACGAGAGCGCCGGCTGGCTGAACGGCCCCCAGATGGACGTCCACCCCCCGACGCCCTGGCGCACGGGGCTGATCTACGACGAGACGCAGGAGACGAAGCGGTGGATCCATCCCTCGCTCCCGAACTGGAAGATCGAGCCGTCCCAGGGTCCGAAGGACTGGACGTGGCGCTACGCTGACGAGGGCGACGGCTGGAACGAGGTTCGCATCATCGCCCGGGGCACGAAGGTCACGACGGTCGTCAACGGGATCACGATCACCGATTTCGACGGCGCCGGCATCCTCGACGACGACGCCCACCGGGCGCACGACGTGGGGCTGAAGGGCCACTTTGCCCTCCAGCTCCACGTGAACGACGAGCTGCTGATCCAGTTCAAGGACATCCGGGTGCGCGCTCTCGACTGAGCCGGTCCGCCCGGCCCCCAACGCCCGGAACTCAGCAGGGGGCCGGCGTCTCGGATTCGATCGCGCCGATGAGGGCCGGAATGGTGAACGGCTTGGGGACCGTGGCCTGGGCCCACTGGGCGGCCCGGAGCAGGCGGCGGCGGTCTCCGGACATCACCACCACCCGGGGTGGGTTCTCGAGGTTCCCGGCGGCCCAGGCCAGGTCTTCCCCGGCAAAGTCGCCGACCTGGAGATCGGTGACGAGCACGTCCGGGGGAGCGGACCGAAGGGCCTCGAGCGCCTCTGGTCCCGATTCGAAGGTGCGCAGGGTGTACAGGGTGCCCAGCACCTTCTCGAGCAGTGCCCGCACGCCCGGGTCGTCCTCCACCACGTAGACCATTGTCGCCTCCCTTGCCCTCACGCTCCTGCTCCTCTGTCGGCAAGGTCCGCCCGGGGGGGCCTCCCGTCGGCGGGGTCGGGCCAAAACGAATCCTAAAGAACTCCAAAACCCCGGCCGTCCGGGCGTGTTAGTCTGCTGGTCCTGGTGAGCGCCCAGGTCTTCGAGTTCGGCCCCTTCCGCCTCGACGCCGAGAAGCAGGTTCTGTGGCGTGACGGCGAGGTGGTGTCGCTGACCCCGAGGGCGCTGGCCCTCCTCCACGCCCTCGTCGACGCCGGAGGCGACGTCGTGCCCAAGGCCGACCTCATGGCCCGGGTCTGGCCGGACGCCGCAGTCCAGGAGGCCAACCTCTCTGTCACCGTGTCCATGCTCCGGCGGGTGCTCGGGGTCCAGGACGACGGGCGCTCGTGGATCGAGACCGTCCCCCGCCGCGGCTACCGCTTCGACGGCCCGGTGCAGGGCCCGGCCTCCGGCTCCGACGTGCACCTGGCCGTCCTCCCGTTCGAGGTGCTGGGTCCGGGAGCCGAGCCCCACGTTGGCCTGGGGCTCGCCGACGCCCTTATCTCCCGGCTCACCGGGCTCGAAGGGCTGCACGTGCGCCCGACCGCCGCGGTGACCCACCTCAGCGGCCAGCACGCCTCACCCCGTGAAGCCGCGGCCGACCTCGGTGTCGACGCGGTCCTGACCGGAACCGTTCGGCAGGAGGGAGACCATGTCCGGCTGAGCTTGCAGTGCGTGCCGCGTCGGGTCGACCTGCGCCCGTGGGCCCGGCAGGTCGACACCCCGTTCACCGATCTCTTCAGCGTCGAGGATCGACTGGCCGACGAGGTCGCGACGCTCCTGCACGCGCGCCTCGCCTCGTCAAAGGACCGGCCGGCGGCCTACGTCCCCCGCCGCGAAGCGTGGGAGAGCTACGTGCGGGGGCGCTACTTCGAGGCCTGGCTGAACGTGGACGGGGTGTCCAAGGCCATCGGCCACTTTGGCGAGGCGATCACGCAGGACCCGCAGTGGGCCGCGCCCCACGCCGGGCTGGCCGACGCCCACGTCCTGCTCACCTTCGGGGGGGCGGCGCGGCCGCGGGAGGCCTGGGATCGAGCCGCCGACTGCGCCGAGCGGGCGCTCGAGCGCCACGCCGGCTTCGCGGCCGCTCACGCGGTGGCGGCGTGGGTCACGCTCTTCCGCGACTGGAACTGGGACGCCGCGCACGGCCTGCACCGCCGGGCCCTGGCCCTCGAGCCCGACTGCCACGTCATCCGTCTCCTCTATGGCGCCTTCCTCGACCTGGCCGGCGACGCCGTCGGCGCCCGACGGGAGATCGAAGGCGCGCTGGCTGCCGACCCGCTGTCGGGGCTGGCCACGGCAACCCAGGCCTTCTTCCGCGACCCCGAGTGGACGCCGGAGCGGTGGCTCACCTCCGCCCACCGGGGCATCGAGCTGCGGCCCGACCGGGCCCTCGGCTACTGGGGGCTCGCCCTCGCCTCCATGGCCGCCGGACACCCCGAGCGAGCGGCCGAGGCACTGCGCACGGCCGTGGAGCTCAGCGACGACGGGATCGTCATGCGGGCGCAGCTCGGCTGGGCCCTGGCACGCTGTGGCCACCGCGACGAGGCCCGGGCGCTGCTCTCCGACCTCGAGGGCCTCGAGGAAGCGGCCTTCGTCTCCCCCTATCAGCTCGCCGTCGTGCGTCTGGCCCTGGGCGAGCGCTCTGCGGCCCTGGACGAGCTCGAGCGGTCGGCCGCCGCCCTCGACCCCTGGATCGTCTTCCTCGACACCGATGCCGCTCTCCTCGACCTGCACGGGGAGCCCCGGTTCGACGGCCTGGTGGCTCGGATCCGTGGCCGAAGCTGAGGATCGCGTGACGGGGAGGTGGCGCCTCGAGCGGGCGGCGCGCGGCGAGTTCGGCATCCGCCGCGGCCACCCGTTGCCCTACGGCGCCGCCGCGCGTCGCGACGGCGTCAACTTCTCGGTCTTCTCGAAACACGCCACTGCCGTCACCCTGGTCGTGTGGAACCCCGGGGACGCCGATCCCGTTCTCGAGCTGCCTCTCGACTCACGCTACAACCGCACCGGCGAGGTCTGGCACGTCTTCGTCGAAGGGATCGACCCTGGCACCGAGTACGCCTTCCGGGTGGAGTGCGCGCCCAACCCGAGCCCCGCCGTTGTCCGGTGCGATGGCAGCAGGCTGCTGGTGGATCCCTACAGCAAGGCGGTCTCGGGTCTCGAGGTGTGGGGAGAGACGGCGGGCGCCGAGAACCGCCTCGGACGGCTGCGCTCACGCGTCGTGGACGAGGAGTTCGACTGGGGGCACGAGCACCCGCTGAACGTCTCCCTCGCCGACTCGATCATCTACGAGATGCACGTCCGTGGGTTCACCCGCCACTCGTCCTCCGGCGTGAACCATCCCGGCACCTTCCGCGGCGTCGTCGACAAGATTCCCTACCTGAGGGATCTCGGGGTGACCGCGGTCGAGCTCATGCCGGTCACCGAGTTCGACGAGGACGACAACGACTTCCGGAACCCCGTCACCGGGGAGCGCCTCCGCAACTTCTGGGGCTATCAGCCGGTCTCGTTCTTCGCCCCCAAGGCCTCCTACGCTGGCGCCGGTGAGACCCGGCAGGCGGTCCGGGAGTTCCAGGAGATGGTGAAGGCGCTCCACGAAGCGGGCATCGAGGTGATCCTCGACATGGTCTTCAACCACACCGGGGAGGGGGACGAGCGGGGCACCACCTTCTGCTGGCGAGGTTTCGACAACCCGACCTACTACCTCCTCGACCCGGCGACCGGCCGCTACCTCAACTACTCGGGCTGTGGCAACACGATGAACTGCAACCACCCGGTGGTGCGCCACATGATCCTGGCCGCGCTGCGCTACTGGGTGACCGAGATGCACGTCGACGGCTTCCGCTTCGACCTCGCGTCCATCCTGGGTCGGGGCCGTGACGGCGAAGTCCTGCCGAACCCCCCGATCCTGGAGGCGATTGCCGCGGATCCGGTGATGGCTCACGTGAAGCTCATCGCCGAGGCCTGGGATGCGGCGGGTCTGTACCAGGTGGGGAGCTTCCCGAGCTGGGGCCGCTGGGCGGAGTGGAACGGCCATTTCCGCGACGATCTGCGACGCTTCGTCAAGAGCGACCCGGGCTTGGTCCGGCTCCTGTCCACGCGCCTGGCCGGCAGCCCCGATCTCTACCAGGGCTCGGGGCGGGCGCCGTGGCACTCCATCAACTTCGTCACCTGTCACGATGGCTTCACCCTGAACGACCTGGTCTCCTACGACGAGAAGCACAACGAGGAGAACGGGGAGGAGAACCAGGACGGGCACCCGGAGAACCTCTCATGGAACTGCGGGGAGGAGGGCCCGTCCTCGAGCCCCGAGGTGAACGCCCTCCGGTCCCGCCAGGCCCGCAACCTCCTGACGCTGCTCTTCC
The DNA here is from genome assembly GCA_022340585.1 of Acidobacteriota bacterium. Classification (GTDB taxonomy): domain Bacteria; phylum Acidobacteriota; class Vicinamibacteria; order Fen-336; family Fen-336; genus JAJDNS01. The sequence continues at coordinate 14,534 of JAJDNS010000077.1, read as the reverse complement.
TCTCCCAGGGGGTGCCCATGCTCCCCGCCGGCGACGAGATCGGCCGCACCCAGCGGGGCAACAACAACGCCTGGTGCCAGGACAACGACATCTCCTGGGTCGACTGGTCGCTTCTCGAGGAGAACCGCGACCTCTTCGAGTTCACGTCCCGCCTCATCCGTTTCCGCAAGGCCCACCGGTCGCTGCGCCGGCGGACCTTCTTCGAGGAGGAGAAGCGTTCGCCGGTCAGCTGGCACGGGGTGAGGCTGGGCGAGCCCGACTGGGGCGAGGAGTCCCGGGAGCTCGGCATGCACCTCGAGGGTTGCAGCGGCGGCGATCCGATCTACCTGTTCGCCAACGCCCACTGGGAGCCCAGGCAGTTCGAGCTGCCTCGTCTGAAGCCCCCCCGCCGGTGGCGGCGTTTCGTGGACACCAGCCTCCAGCCCGGCACCGCCGCTGCCGATCCCGGGACCGAGCCCCCGCTGCCATCGGCCAGGGCCTACGTGGCCGGCCCGCGGTCGGTCGTCGTCCTCGTGGGTCGCTGAGCCGGAACTGGCGCCAGGAGCGGCGTCCACATCCCTTGCCGACGCCTCCGCGCCGCCGCGTGCTAAGGTGCCCGGAGACTCGCAGTCAGGAGGTCGATGCATGCTTCCGGGCGCCCGTCACGCCATCGCTCTGTGCCTCTTCGCGGCCCCGGCCGCAGCCCAGGAGCCAGGCCCCCCCGTCTTCTCGGCGGGGGCCGAGGTCGTTCTCCTCGACCTGGTCGTGCGCGACGAGAAGGGCCGCATCGTGGACGACCTGCGACCGGAAGAGATCCAGGTCTACGAGGACGGCGAGCTCTGCCCCATCCAGTCCTTCCGCCTGGTGCGGGCCGACATCGAGGTGACCCCGAGCGCCCCGGTCCCTGGTGAGGCGACGGCCGGCCCCCCGGCCGCCGCCGTCCCGGTCGAGGAGGAGCGACGGCTCACCAGCGTGGTGGTCCTCGTGTTCGACCTGCTCACCCACGACCCGGCCCGCCGAGCGCGCCGAGCGGCGCTGGACATGCTCAAGAAGCCTTTCCCGCCGGGGACGGTCTTCGCCACCTTCAAGGTGGGGCAGGGGCTCGTCATGCTCCACCCCTTCACCGACGACCCGTCGTCTCTGAAGGAGTCGATCGAGCGCGCGACCGCGGGTGGCGAGCGTCCCCGCGAGGCGGCCATGAACCCCAACTTCGACAGCGCCACCGAGGAGGCTTTCGCCGCGATGCTCGGCAGCATGAGCGCCACCGTCGGCGACCGAGGGGAGGGGGCCGCCGAGGCGGCCATGGCCGAGAGCGAGGCGCAGATGCTGCGGTTCGCCGACGTCCTCAACCGGGAGGCTCGGGGGCACGGCTCGCTCTACCCGCTGATGGCGATCGCGCGCTCCCTGGCCAACGTCCAGGGCCGCAAGACGCTCCTCTACTTCTCCGAGGGCGTCGAGGTGCCGCCGGCCGTGGAGGAGGCCTTTCGCTCCACCCTGAGCCAGGCCAACCGGGCCAACGTCTCGATATACGCCTTCGACACGCGCGGGCTCCAGAGCACGTCGACCTTCGAGGAGACGCGCTCCTCGGTGACCGTCTCCCGCTGGGGGTCGCGGCGGGCCATGACGCGGCGGAGCGGGGCGGTCTCGAAGTCGGAGATCCAGGCTCCGGAGATCGCCATGGAATCCCTGCGCCTCAACCGCCAGGCGACGCTCCAGCAGATGGCGGAAACGACCGGCGGCTTCCTGACGGCGAACACCAACGACCTGCGCAAGGGTCTCGAGCGGGCCGCCGCCGACCTCCGCGAGTACTACGAGATCGCCTACACGCCTGCGAACCCCACCCCCGACGGCCAGTGGCGGAACATCGAGGTGAAGCTGTCCCGCGAGGACGTGGAGATCAGGACGCGCAGGGGCTACTTCGCCCTTCCCCCCGGCGTTCCCATCGTCCGACCTTCGGAGCTGCCGCTCATGGCCGCTCTCGAGGCGCGGACCCCTCCCCGCGACGTCCCCCATCGGGCCGCGGCCCTGCCCCTCGCGATGGCTGGCGATGGCCGCGACACGGTGATCCTGGTGAAGGTGCCACTGTCCTCGCTGACCTTCGAGCCGGACGAGACCGCGGGCGTGTGGCGGGCCGAGCTGCGGCTGCTGGGTCTGGTCAGGAACGAGCACGGAGAGCTCGTGGCCCGGATGACCCACCAGACGCCCCTCGAGGGTCCGCTGTCCGAGGCCGAGGCGGCCCGCCGGCAGAACGTTGTGATCCGGCGCTGGCTCAGCCTCGGCCCCGGACGGTACACCATCGAGACCGCGGTCCAGGATCACGGGGCGCAGCGGATGGGAGTCACGAGGGGAGCATTCGAGATCCCGGTGGACGGCGGCCTCGACCTGGGCAGCCTCATTCTCGTCCGCCCCCAGCCCGTGGCTGCGGACGTGGTCGACGCCGACCCGCTGCGGGTCGGCGACGTGCGCGGCGTGCCACGCCTGGGCGACCCGGTGGTCCTCGGCCGCGACCCCGTGGTCGCCGTCTTCCTGAGCCTTCATCCGGACGAGAACCCGGAGCCCCCTCGGCTCACGCTGGAGATCAGCCAGCGAGGCCAGGTGGTCGGGCGGGCCACGCCCGACCTGCCCGAGCCCGACGCCAGTGGACGGGTGGCGTACCTGGGGGAGTTCCCGGCGGATCGCTTCGCCCCCGGTCGCTACGTGATCCGCGCCGTGGCGCGCCAGGGAACCGAGGAGTCGACCACCGCGACGTCGTTCCGGGTGGTCGCCAACACGGCCCCCCCTCCGACTCCACCGGCCGCGCCCGCCTCGTCGCCGGTCTCGACCGGAGACGGACCGTCCCCGAGCCCGCGATAGGCGGCCGGTCAGACGCGAGGCGGAAGCCCACCCGTGCCCCGAGGCCGGGGATGCCGGCGAGGGCCACCCGGGCCCCGGCCCGATGTGACAGAATCCGTCGACCCGCGGAGGAACGATCATGAAGACACGCTGCCCGCTTCCCTCATCGGCCGTGCTGGCTGCTCTCGTCGCCGGGGCCGTCGCCTGCTCCAGCCCCTCGCCCGAGCCTGCTGAAGACGCCACGCCCGCTCCGGCGGCCTCGCCGCGCACCGTCGAGGGGACGGTGGCCGAGGCGAAGGAGGTGGCCGCCCGCGGCCCCTTCGCCCCGAGCTGGGACTCCCTCGCGGAATTCGAGGCACCCGACTGGTACGTCGACGGGAAGTTCGGGATCTTCATCCACTGGGGGCCGTACTCGGTTCCCGCGTTTGGCAACGAGTGGTATCCCCGCAACATGTACAAGCGCGACACGAAGGAGTTCGCCCACCACGTCGAGACCTGGGGGCCGCAGAGCGAGTTCGGGTACAAGGACTTCATCCCGAAGTTCACGGCGGAGAGGTTCGACGCGGGCGAGTGGGCGTCGCTCTTCCGGGCGTCGGGCGCACGCTACATCGTGCCGGTGGCCGAGCACCACGACGGCTTCCCCATGTACGACTGCAGCTTCACCGATTGGAGTGCCATGAAGATGGGCCCGAAGCGGGACGTCGTTGGTGAGCTCGCGGAGGCGGTCCGGGCCGAAGGGATGGTCTTCGGCCTCTCGACCCACCGTGCGGAGCACTGGTGGTTCTTCGACCAGGGGATGACCTTCGACTCCGACGTCAGGGACCCGGCCTACGCGGGTCTCTACGGGCCGGCCCGGAGCCGGGAGAAGGCCGAGGACCAGAGCGAGCCCCCGGACCAGGAGTACCTGGACGACTGGCTGGCCCGCACCGTGGAGCTCGTGGACGAGTACCAACCCCAGCTCGTGTGGTTCGACTGGTGGATCGCCCAGCCCGCCTTCCACCCCAACCTGCAGACCTTCGCCGCCTTCTACTACAACCGCGGGGCGGAGTGGGGGAAGGGTGTCGCCATCAACTACAAGAAGCACGGGGGCGAGTCGTTCCCCGACACCGCCGGCGTTCTCGACATCGAGCGCGGGCAGCTCGCCGATCTGCGGCCGATCTTCTGGCAGACGGACACATCGGTCTCCAAGACCTCCTGGGGCTACGTCGAGAACCACGAGTACAAGACCGTGGACTCCATCGTGGACGACCTCGTGGACATCGTGAGCAAGAACGGAAGCCTGCTCCTGAACATCGGCCCGAAGCCGGACGGAACGATCCCCGAGCCGGAGGAGCAGATGCTCCGCGAGATCGGCGCCTGGCTCGACGTGAACGGTGAGGCCATCTACGGGACGCGCCCCTTTGCCATCTTCGGCGAGGGGCCGACGACGGTGATCGAGGGACCGTTCGGCGACACCAAGCGGAAGGCGTTCACTCCCGCGGACATCCGGTTCACCACCCGCGGACAGACGCTCTACGCCATCGTCCTGGCCTGGCCCGAGGACGGGAGGGTCACCATCCGGTCGCTGGCGTCCGGCGAGTCGCCCCTCGCGGGCGAGATCGGAAGCGTGGCGCTCGTGGGCGCCGAGACGCCGCCCGAGTGGAGCCGGGACGAGAAGGGCCTTCACGTCGAGCTGCCGGCGGAGCGCCCCAGCGAGCACGCCCTCGCCCTCAGGATCACCGGTTGAGCGAGGAGTGAGAGGGGGATTGCTTTGAGGAATCCGAACCCGTCTTCGAGGACGCTCGTCGCGAGCATCATCGTGCTTTCCGTCGCCGGCCTGGCGGGTCTCGTGGGGTTTCTGCCGACAAGGTCCGGCGCCGCCGAGGGAGACGTCGCCGAGACCTGGGCCGGCACCTGCGCCAGCTGCCACGGGGCGAAGCTGACCGGCGGGCAGGCGAAGAGCCTGCTCGACGACGAATGGAGCTTCGGCGGAGACGACACCAACCTGGCCGAGAGCATCCGCAACGGCCGGGAAGACGCCGGGATGCCTCCTTTCGGCGGGTCTCTCTCCGAAGAGGAGATCCGCGCCCTGGTCATCTTCATTCGCGAGCAGCGCAAGGCGTACGAGCGCGATCAGACCACCTTCGCGGCGCCGGAGGGCGACACCGTCGTCGAGAGCGAGAAGCACGCCTTCCGCGTGGAAACGGTGGTCGACGGTCTCGAGATCCCCTGGTCCATTGCCTTCCTGCCCGACGGGCGGATGTTGGTGACCGAGAAGGCCGGCCGGCTCCGCGTCGTCGAGGAAGGGCGCCTTGCCCCGCAGCCGATCGTGGGGACCCCCGAGGTCTGGTCCGAGGGCCAGGGTGGTCTGCTCGACGTGGCCGTCCATCCCGCATACGAGAAGACCGGCTGGGTGTACCTCTCGTTCAGCGATCCCGGGAAGGACGACACCGCCATGACCGCGGTCGTGCGTGGCCGGATCCGGGACGGGAAATGGGTCGATGAAGAGACTCTCTTCCGGGCCCCGGCGGAGCTGTACCTCAAAGGGCGGGTGCACTTCGGGAGCCGGTTCGTCTTCGACGGCAAGGGATACCTGTTCTTCACCATCGGCGAGCGGGGCCATCAGGACCACGCCCAGGACGTGACGCGACCGAACGGGAAGGTTCACCGCATCCACGACGACGGGCGCATCCCCGAGGACAACCCGTTCGCCGACCAGAAGGGCGCCATCCCGAGCATCTGGAGCTACGGACACCGCAATCCCCAGGGGCTCGCCCGAGACCCGTTGACCGGGGACCTCTACGATGCCGAGCACGGCCCCCGGGGTGGCGACGAGCTCAACATCGTCGAGCCCGGACGCAACTACGGCTGGCCGATCATCACCTACGGGATGAACTACGACGGCACCCCCATCACGAACCTCACCGCGAAGGAAGGGATGGAGCAGCCGGTCGTCCACTGGACGCCGTCGCTCGCGGTGTGCGCCATCGACTTCTACGTGGGCGACCGATTCCCGGGTTGGCGAAACGATCTCTTCCTGTCGTCCCTGGCGGCGGAGGAGCTCGTGCGTCTCGAGATCGAGGACCGGAAGGTGGTGCACCAGGAGGTGCTCTTCAAGGGCATCGGCCGGGTCCGCGACGTGGTGAGCGGCCCGGATGGATACCTCTACGTTTCCCTCGAGCCTGGCCGGATCGCCCGGCTGGTCCCCGCCGTGGGCGCCGTCGAGACGCGGTGATCTGGCAGGTCTCGGTCGACACCGGGGGCACGTTCACGGACTGCGTGGCCGTGGACCCCGAGGGCCGGCCGCACCACGCCAAGGTGCTGAGCAGCTCGGCCCTGCGGGGGGCGGTGGCCGAACAGCTCGACGAGAGACGGTTGCGGGTGACCGTGGCCTGGTCGGCCCCGCCGGACCTGGTCGAGGGGTTCCGGTTCCGGTCGCTGGCCCACCAGGGAGTCGAGGCCGACGTCGCCGGCTTCGACCCGGGGGGGGGGATCCTCGAGCTGGGCGAGCCGATCTCCGTCGTGCTGGAGGCCGGTGACGCCTTCGAGGTCGTCTCCCCGGAGGAAGCCCCGCTCCTCGCCGCGCGCCTCGTCACCGGAACGCCGGCGAACGCGGCGCTTCCGCCGCTCGCCCTGCGCCTGGCCACCACCCGCGGCACCAACGCCCTCCTCGAGCGCCGGGGCGCGGAGGTGGCCTTCTTCATCACCCGGGGCTTTGGCGACGCTCTCCGGATCGGCACCCAGCAGCGTGGCGACCTCTTCGCGCTCGCCGTGCGAAAGCCCGAGCCGCTCTACGAGCACGTCGTCGAGGTCCCGGAGCGCCTGGCCGCCGACGGCTCCGTCGTCGAGGGCCTGGACCTCGAGGAGGTGCGTGCGCTCGCCCAACGCTTGCGCGGCCGCGGCGTCCGCGTGGCCGCGGTCGCGCTCCTGAACGCCTACCGCGACCCTCGCCACGAGCGGGCGCTTCGGGCCCTTCTTCTCGAGCAGGGCTTCGAGCACGTCTCGATTTCCAGCGAGCTGGCGCCCCGGATCAAGATCCTGCCCCGGGCGGAGACCGCCGTGGTCGACGCCTACCTCGCCCCGGTCATCCGCGACTACCTGGCACGGGTCGGCGCAGGTCTCCGGGGCGGAACCCTCCATGCCATGACGAGCGCCGGAGGGCTCCAGCGCGCCGGCTCCTTCGCCGCCAAGGACAGCCTCTTGAGCGGGCCGGCCGGGGGGGTCGTCGGGGCCGCGGCGGCGGCCCGCCGCTCGGGCTTCACCCGGGTCCTGGCCTTCGACATGGGGGGCACCAGCACCGATGTGGCCCGCTTCGACGGGGACTACGAGTACCAGTTCGAGCACACGGTGGGCGACGCCCACCTCTTCGCGCCGGCCCTCGCCATCGAGAGCGTGGCCGCCGGGGGCGGGTCGGTCTGCGGCGTGGGTTCCGGAGGCCTGCACGTGGGGCCGCGGAGCGCCGGGGCCGTCCCCGGCCCCGCCTGCTACGCCGCCGGGGGACCGCTCACCATCACCGACGTGAACCTGCTCCTGGGACGCCTGGACCCCGGGCGCTTCACGATACCCATCGACACCGGCCACGCCCGGGCGGCACTCACCCGGGTTCGCGAGCACCTTCAGGAGGAGACCGGCGAGGCCGCCGACCCGGACGTGCTCCTGGAGGGCTTCCTGGAGATCGCCAACGAGCGCATGGCCCGCGCGATCCGGGCGGTGTCGCTGCGCCGCGGCTACGATCCCGCCGGATACGCGCTGGTCGCCTTCGGGGGCGCCGGGGGGCAGAATGCCTGCGCGGTGGCGGAGCGTCTGGGGGTGAGGACCGTCCTCGTCCCGGCCCGCGCGAGCCTGCTGAGCGCCCAGGGCCTGGCCGACGCGGTGCTCGAGCGGTTCGAGGAGCGCCAGGTCCTCGAGCGGCTGTCCGAGGTCGAGGCACGGGTGCCGGGATGGATCGAGGAGCTCGCGGAGCGCGCCGTCGCCGCCGTCGCGTCGGAGGGGATCCCGCGCGACGACGTCGTGGTCCGCCGTCGCATCGCTCACCTGCGTTTCGTGGGCCAGGACGCCACCCTGGCCGTCGAGCCCCGCGAAGACGACTCGCTCCAGGCGCTGTTCGAGAGCCGCTACCAGGAGGTCTTCGGCCACCGTCCCGAGGGCCGCCCGATCGAGGTGGAGTCTATCCGCGTCGTCGCGTCGTCCCGGCCCCGCGAGCTGTCGGGCTCGTCGATTCTGCCCGCGAGGAGTGACGTCGAGCCCGAGGGCCACCGGCGGGCCCGCTTTGCCGGCGCGTGGGTGGAGACCCCCACGTACGACCGGAACCGTCTGCCCCCGGGAGCCCGGTTGTCCGGTCCCGCCCTCGTCTTCGAGGAGCACAGCGCCGTCGTCGTCGAGACCGGATGGGAGGCAACGGTCGACGCCCACCGAGGACTGCTCCTGCGCCGCCGGGACGGGGCGGACACGGGGCGACGGGATACGGTCCCCCGGGGCTCCTCCGGCGCGGTGGAGCTGGAGCTGTTCACGAACCGCTTCGGCGCCCTCGTCGAGGAGATGGGCGAGCAGCTCCGCCGGACCGCGGTGTCCACCAACGTCAAGGAGCGTCTCGACTTCTCCTGCGCGCTCCTCGATGCCCATGGGGAGCTCGTCGTGAACGCGCCCCATATCCCCGTGCACCTCGGCTCCCTCGGCCTGTGCGTCCGGCGCCTCCGCGAGGTGGTCGAGATGAAGCCCGGGGACGTGGTCGCCACCAACCACCCCGCCTTCGGGGGCTCGCACCTGCCCGACGTGACGGTGGTGACGCCGGCGTACGCCGACAACGGAGAGCTCCTGGGCCATCTGGCCAGCCGCGCTCATCATGCCGAGATCGGAGGGGTGAGGCCGGGCTCGATGCCGCCGTCGGCCACGCGCCTGATCGAGGAAGGCGTCGTCTTGCCGCCGACGCACCTGGTGCGGGAGGGAGAGGCTCGCTGGGACGAGGTGCGACGACTCCTGGCCGAGGCGCCGTATCCGAGCCGCAATCCCGAGGACAACCTGGCCGACCTCCGGGCCGCGGTGGCCGCCAACCACCGCGGGGCGAACGCCCTGCGCGATCTCTGTGCGCGGCACGGGGCCGAGGAGGTCCGAGGGATGATGGACGCCCTGGGCGTCCGGGCCCAGCGCTGCGTGGCGGTCGCTCTGAAGGGTCTCTCCGGGAGAGGCTACGAGACGGAGGAGCGTCTCGACGACGGGACGCCCCTTCGCGTGAGGATCGACCTCACCGACGACGGCGCCCGGATCGACTTCGCGGGGACCGGCGGCGTGCACCCCGGCAACCTGAACGCGACCCCCGCCGTCGTGCGCAGCGTCGTCCTCTACGTGCTCCGGCTTCTCGTCGACGAGCCCCTTCCTCTCAACGAGGGCCTGATGCGGGCGGTCTCCCTCCGGATACCTGAGGGGCTGCTGAACCCGCCGTTCCCCGACGACCCCGCGCAGGCGCCGGCCATCGTCGGCGGGAACGTCGAGACGTCCCAGCGCCTCGTCGACACGCTCTTGAAGGCCCTCGGCCTCGCCGCCTGCAGCCAGGGCACGATGAACAACGTCTCGTTCGGGACCTCTCGCTTCGGCTACTACGAGACCGTCTGCGGAGGATGCGGGGCCGGCCCCGGGTTCCACGGCCAGAGCGCGGTCCACACCCACATGACCAACACCCGGATCACCGACCCCGAGGTCGTCGAGCAGCGCTATCCCGTGCGGATCGAGCGCTTCGCCGTCCGCCGGGGATCGGGGGGCGAAGGGCGCTTCCGGGGAGGCGACGGCGTGGTCCGCGAGACCCGATTCCTCCAGGCGATGTCGCTCTCGATCCTGAGCCAGCACCGCCGCGAGGGACCCTACGGCCTGGAGGGCGGCGCGCCCGGTCTCCCCGGACGAAACCAGCTCGTCCGGGCCGACGGGCGAACCGAGGTGCTCGAGGCGATCGACGGCCGCGAGGTCGGGCCGGGCGACCGGCTCGTCCTCGAGACCCCCGGCGGCGGTGGATACGGCCGCGCCTCGCCCGCACCGCCGGGGACCGCCCGGTGAAGCGCCTGGCCCAGGTCCTCTTCTGGTCCGTCATCTCGGCCGCGTTCATCGGACCCGGCACCGTCACCACCGCCGCCTCCGCCGGCGCCCGCCACGGCCTCGACCTGCTCTGGGCCCTCGTCTTCTCGACGCTGGCCTGTCTCGTCCTCCAGGAGGCGAGCGCGCGTCTGACCGTCGTCTCCGGGCGGGACCTGGGCGAGGCCATTCGCGAGCGCTTCTCCCGTGGCGCCCTCGGCGTCGTCGTGCCCATCTTCGTTCTGGCGGCCGTCGTGGTGGGCTGCGCGGCCTACGAGGCGGGGAACCTCCTGGGCGGCGTCGCCGGGGCGGTGCTGGCCACGGGGCTGTCGAAGACCGCGCTGACCCTGGTCGCCGGCGTCGTCGCCTTCACACTTCTGTGGCTCGGAACCACTCACACCGTGCCGCGCGTTCTCGGCGGGGTCGTGGCCTTCATGGGTGTGGCCTTCCTTCTCACCGCCATGCGCCTCGGACCGGAGCCGTCCGCGCTGGTTCGAGGCTCCCTCCTCCCGAGGCTCCCCCCGGGCTCACCTCTCCTGGTGATGGGTCTCATCGGCACCACCGTGGTGCCGTACAACCTGTTTCTGGGCTCGGGGATTGCGAGGGGGCAGAAGCTCGGCGAGCTGCGGTTCGGGCTCTGTGTCGCCGTCGTCCTGGGGGGGGTCATCTCCATGGGCGTCCTCGTCGTCGGCACTGCGGTGGATCCTCCCCTCGCCTTCGCGGCCCTCGGGCAGGCACTGCGGGCACGCCTGGGAGAATGGGCCGAGTCGCTGTTCGCCTACGGTCTCCTGGCCGCGGGGCTGTCTTCGGCCATCACCGCCCCCCTGGCGGCGGGCGTGGCCGCGCGCAGTCTGCTGCCGCGAACCCCGGGACGCCCGGAGAGCCCCTGGCGCTACCGGGGCAGCTGGCTCTTCGTCCTGCTGACCGGGGTGGGCTTCGGTCTCGCCGAGGTGCAGCCGGTCCCGGCCATCATCCTGGCCCAGGTCCTGAACGGGGTGCTGCTTCCCTTCGTGGCCGCCTTCCTCCTCTTGCTGGTCAACGACGTCGGCCTGATGGGCGAGAAGGGCTTGAACGGCCCGGCCTCCAACCTCGCGATGAGCCTCGTCGTGGTCGTGACCGTCCTGCTGGGGGCGCTCAACGTCTCGAGGGCGGTGGCGTCCGCGGGCGGCCTCGCCCCACCGACGGAAAGCCGGCTCCTTCTGTCCGCCGCCGGCCTCGTGCTCGTTCTGGCCTGGCCCATGGGCCGGGCGGTGCGCGCACGTCGTCGTGGGACCGGGTGATCTGCGGGGTCAGGCGGTGGTGGTCGAGCGCTGGGACTTGACTATCAGGCCGACGCCGAGGGCCACGATGAGCAGGGGCCAGAGGGTCTCGACGTTGAACCAGTCGGGCCACCGCAGCCAGCCGAAGTTGTCTGCGAGCAGCAGGGCGCCGGCCACGATGAGGATCGAGCCCACGACGGCCTGGGCCCGGGCCGGCTCCGGCGCCGCCGACCGGGCGTTGGCGGCGGCGCTGCGCACGTTGTCGGCGGCCGAGCGGACCTCGTCGGCCACTCGGGCCCCGGCCGCCCGGACGGCGTCCAGGCCCTGCTCGGCGGCGGCCGCCGCCGGCGGGCTGACGGCGGGCGCGGTGGCCTCGGCCCGGGGGATCACCACCCAGCAGATGAGATACGCCAGCAGCCCGAAGCCGTTGGCGAAGAACAGCAGGACGAACGCCAGGCGAACGAGGACGGGGTCGACGTCGAGGTACTGCCCCAGGCCGGCGGCGACGCCCCCGATGATGCCGTGGCGCGTGTCTCGGACCAGTCTCTTCGGCACGTTCCCCTCCCCCGAGGCCCCGGGCCTCACCAGACAGTACGGGAGTCGGGGGGCTCGGGTTCGACAAAGGAGATCCCCACGCGGGGGTTGGCTGTTCTGGTAGGGTATTGAGCCTGACGCAGATACGACCTGCAACCCCCCGAAGGGAGGCCCCATGCGACGCACGCTGCCCCGACTCCTCCTCCTCTCGGTCCTCGCGATTCCACCGCTCCACGCAGCCGAGCAGCGGCGCATCCTGATCGACGCTGACACCGCGAACGAGGTGGACGACCCCTACGCCATCGTGCGCGCCCTGATCGCCCCCGAGCTCGAGGTGGTGGGCCTGGCCGCCGCCCAGTGGCAGTCGAGCCACTGGACCACCCCCACCTCGATGGAGGATAGCCACCGCCTGAACCAGGTCCTCCTCGGCTACGTCGACCGCATGGACATCCCGCACCCCCGGGGGGCAGCCGCTCGCCTCCACGACTGGGGGGAGCTGGCTCAGCACTCACATGCCGCCTATCTCCTCATCGAGCAGGCCCGCGCCACGCCCCCGGGGGAGAAGCTCACCGTCGCTGTGCTCGGGGCGGCCACCAACGTCGCCTCCGCCCTCCTGATCGATCCCTCGATCGCCCCGGAGATTCGCGTCCACTTCCTGGGCACGGCCTACGACCACGCCTCCAGGGCCTGGCACCGCCTCGACTTCAACGTGATGAATGATCCGCGAGCGCTGCAGGTCATGCTCGATGCCGAGGACCTCGAGCTCCACGTCATGCCAACCACCGTAGCCGGCGCCATGCGCTTCGAGATGGAGGAAGTGCGCCGGCGTTTCCGGGGCCGGCACCCGCTCCTGGATTACCTGGTCGACCGGTGGGAACGGCACGTCGATCCCGGGCGCTACTCGCGCACGATCTGGGACCTGTCGGTCATCGAGGCCCTCCTTCACCCGGAGATGGCTTCCGAGGAGGAGGTGTCGACCCCGCCCGAGGCGACGGCGCGGAAGGTGTGGATGTACTCGAGCATCGACGCGGCGGCGATGAAGGAGGACTTCTTCGCGGCGGTGGAGAAATACCTCGACTAAAGCGCGGCGTTCACTCGGGGTTCATGCGCGTGTCGCAAGCTCGACCGCGCGTGCCCCGAGAGCAGCGGAATCGTCGAGTCGCGCAGCGATTCCGCTGCTGATCAGGCATTCAGGTCCATCGTGCCGTCGAGGTACGCCTGGTACGAAGCCAGGTCGAAGTGCCCGTGGCCCGACAGGTTGAAGAGGATGACGGTGGGCTTGCCCTCCTCCTTCGCCTTCCGGGCGTGGACCATGGCGCTGTGGACGGCGTGTGAGGTCTCCGGCGCCGGGATCGTCCCCTCGCACCGGGCGAACTCGATCGCGCTCTTGAAGGTCTCGCCCTGGAAGTAGGCCTCGGCCTCGATCAGCCCCTCGTTGAGGAGATGGCTGACGATGGGCGCCGAACCGTGGTACCGCAGCCCGCCCGCGTGCACCGGCGGGGGGATGAACTCGTGGCCCAGCGTGTGCATCATCAGCAGCGGCGTGGTGGCCGCGACGTCGCCGAAGTCGTACTCGCGCTTGCCCTGGGTCAGGGTGGCGCAAGCCCCGGGCTCCACCGCGATCACCCGGAGGTCCGTCTTGCCGTCCTTGATCTTGTCCCGGACGAAGGGCAGGGCGATCCCGCCGAAGTTGCTCCCCCCTCCGTGGCACCCGATCAGGACGTCGGGGTACTCGCCGGCGATCTCCATCTGCTTCTTCGCCTCCTGACCGATGATCGTCTGGTGCAGGAGCACGTGGTTCAGCACGCTGCCCAGGGAGTACTTGGTGTCGTCGCGCCCGGCCGCGTCCTCGACGGCCTCGGAGATCGCGAGCCCCAGGCTCCCGGGAGAGTCGGGGTGCTTCTCGAGGATGGCCCGGCCCGCGTTGGTCAGGTTCGAGGGGCTGGCCACGACGTCGGCCCCGTAGGTCTTCATCATCACCTTGCGGTAGGGCTTCTGGTCGTAGCTGATGCGGACCATGTAGACCATGCACTCGAGGCCCATGAGCTGGCAGGCGCAGGCCAGCGCGCTGCCCCACTGGCCGGCCCCGGTCTCCGTGGCCAGGCGCTTGACCCCTTCCTGCTTGTTGGCCCAGGCCTGCATGAGGGCGGTGTTGAGCTTGTGGCTGCCCACCGGGCTGACGTGCTCGGACTTGTAGTAGATGTGGGCCGGGGTGTCGAGGGCCTCCTCCAGGGCCCGGGCCCGGTAGAGCGGGCTGGGCCGGTACAGGCGGTAGATGTCGCGCACCTCGTCGGGGATCTCGATGAAGGGCTCCTGCGAGACCTCCTGCTTGATGAGCTCCATGGGGAAGATGGGGGCCAGGTCCTCGGGGCCAATGGGCTGCTTCGTGCCGGGGTGGAGCGGGGGCTCCAGGGGCGTCGGGAGGTCCGGGGCGATGTTGTAGAAGTGCGTGGGGATGTCGGACTCGGAAAGGGTGATCTTCGTGTCGGTCGTGGTCATCGGCCTGGCTCCTTCGGTTCGTGGCGGCTGAGTACACCGCGCACGGTCGCGGGGTCTTCGGGAGACCGTCGGTGGCGGGCCGGATGGCCGCGCCGGCGACGGTTGCCCGGCACGGAGCGGGCAGCGTAGCATGCGCCTGCCGGTGTGTCTTCCCGGTCTTGCCGCCGGCGGCCGAACACGAGGTGATCCGTGCACTACCTGCTCCTGTACGACTACGTCGAGAACGCCGTGGAGCGCCGCGCCCCCTACCGAGAGGAGCACCTCCGGCTGGCCCGGGGGGCCCACGATCGGGGCGAGCTGGTGATGGCCGGGGCCTTCGCCGACCCCGTCGACGGGGCGGCGTTCGTCTTCCAGGGCGACGACCCTTCGGCCGCGGAGAGCTTCGTCGCGAAG
>JAJDNS010000039.1 GCA_022340585.1 Acidobacteriota bacterium | reverse complement strand
TGACCGCCCGGGACGGGTACGCGAGCGCCGAGGGCTTCTTCTCCCTGGGGCAGGCCCAGGTCCAGCTCAAGCAGTACAAGGACGCCGTCCCCGTGCTCGAGAAGGCGGCCGAGCTCGCCCCCGACGCCGCCCCCATCTGGGCGACCCTGGGCTGGGCCTACTTCGGCCTCAAGGACGCCGACAACTTCAAGAAGGCGGCGGGCAAGGCCAAGGCCCTCGGGTACAACGAGCCGACGCTCCTGCAGTACCTCGGGCGTGTGGAGGCCGGCGAGGAAATCAAGTAGTGCCGCGCCGCGATCGGGCGGAGCACGGAGGGTGAGCCGGCGGGCCGACGCCATCCGCCGCATCGCCCACTGGCTCGTGCGCGGGGGGCTCCTCGCGGCCTGGGCCCTGGCCGGCTGGGGGACCCTCCTCCTGCTCGTCACCCTCGTGGCGACGCTGAGCGACGGGCTGGGCGCCGCGTTCGCCCGGCTCGTCCCGCCTCCCGGCGCGGGGCTTCTGGCGTGGCTCAACGGCCTCTCGGTCCTCCTCGCCCTCGGAGCCTGGTCGGTGGCCCTCGGCCTCCTCATCGGGGCTCGCCGGTCCGCCCGCGAAGAGCCCGAGCCCTAGCCCCCGCCGGCCCCCGGCAGCCCCTGTCCCCGAGAGGAGAGGGGCCTTCGGCCCCGTCGAGTCTCTCGGTCTTGACCGGACGATACCAAAATGATATCATTACGTTATCCCTCGCGGGAGAGAAGGCATGATCAGCAGGGGAGGCGAGGGAGAGGCTGCGCGACGCGAAGATGTGGACGCGGGTTTCGGCGACAACAGGAGGGACGAGAGATGGTCCAGGAGAGGGTACGGCGAACCGCATCGGGTCTGCTCATGCTGATGATCTTCCTGATCATCCTGGTGGTGGCGGGCCTGGGGATCTTCCGGGCGGCACGGGTGGGCGACGTGGCCGGGGTGGTGGCGTTCGTGGTCGTGCTGGTGACCGACGCCTTCATGATGACCGGGCTGTTCACCGTCGCCCCCAACGAGGGGCAGGTGCTCCAGCTGTTCGGGGCCTACCGCGGGACGGCTCGTGACGAGGGGTTGCGCTGGGCCAATCCCTTCTTCACCAAGAGGCGCATCTCGCTCCGTGTGCGCAACTTCGAGAGCGGCCAGCTGAAGGTGAACGACACCGACGGTAACCCCATCGACATCGCCGCCGTCGTGGTGTGGCGCGTGGTCGACACCGCCGAGGCCGTCTTCGAGGTGGACGAGTACGAGCACTACGTGAAGGTCCAGAGCGAGGCCGCGGTCCGCAACCTCGCCACCCGGTACCCGTACGACGCCCACGTCGCGGGAGAGATCTCGCTGCGGGGCAACACCGCCGAGGTCGCCAAGGACCTCAAGCACGAGATCCAGGAGCGCCTCTCCAGGGCCGGGGTCGACGTCATCGAAGCCCGCATCAGCCACCTGGCCTACGCTCCGGAGATCGCGGCGGCGATGCTCCGTCGCCAGCAGGCCGGGGCGATCATCGCCGCCCGGGCGAAGATCGTCGAGGGCGCGGTGGGAATGGTCGAGATGGCCCTCGACATGCTCGCGAAGAGCGACCAGGTGCACCTCGACGAGGAGAGGAAGGCGCAGATGGTGAGCAACCTCCTGGTCGTGCTGTGCGGTGACAAGGACACCCAGCCCGTCGTCAACGCCGGGACGATCTACCAGTAGCCGCCGTGGCCGACCGCAAGCCCTTCCTGATCCGGATCGAGCGGGATGTCCTCGACGCCGTCCAGCGCTGGGCGAACGACGACCTGCGGAGCCTCAATGCGCAGATCGAGTTCCTCCTGCGACGCTCGCTGCGGGAGTCGGGGCGGCTCCCGGGGGGCGACGAGACCGGCGCTCGCCGCCCCCCCTCGCGCCTACGGCGCGATTGAGGATCCCCAGGACGGTCCCACGCGCCTCCGGCGCGATTGAAGAGCGGTCCCTCCCGCCTCCGGCGCGATTGAAGATCCCCGGAGCCCGGGCCACAATGGCATCCATGTCGATCCCGACCTTCCGGGAGGTGCACGGCGAGATCGGTGACCAGCTGCGCACCCAGGGGTACCTCGCGGCGGTCATGGTGGACCTGGGCCCCCTCGCGCGCATCGAGCGGAGCTTCGGGGGGGCCACCTTCCAGGGCCTGCGCCAGCAGGTGGACCCGCTGCTCGAGGAGATGGCGGAGAGGTTCCGTCGGGACGACCTCCTGACCCGCGACGAGCGCGAGGGCGATCGCTTCCTGCTGTTCCTCGCCGGGCCGCGGCGCAGCGAGACCCCCTTCAAGTCGTCCACCCTCCACGGGCTGGTCGAGAGGGTCGAGGAGTACGTGAACCCCCGGGTCAGTCGTCTCACCCTGCCCTACCTCCGGGAGAAGCCGCGGGTGGGAGTGGGGTACGGCGTGGTCCTGTGGAGCCCCCTCGAGAGCCCGGAGCGGCAGATCCTCCGTCTCGTCGACGACGCCACCGCCTCCGCCGGGATGCGGAAGCAGCTCCGCGACCGCGACCAGCGCGAGCGCCTCCTGGAGATCATCCAGAACCGCGAGATCTGGACCGCCTTCCAGCCCATCGTGGAGCTCGAGAGCGGCGGCGTGATGGGGTGGGAGGGCCTCTCGCGCGGCCCTCGCGGATCGGACGTCGAGCTGCCGTTGGCGCTCTTCGGCCTCTCGGGGCGCCACGGGGTGACCGAGGAGCTCGAGCGCGCCTGCCGCCGGCAGGCCTTCGTGGACTGGAGGGTCCTCGCCCGGGACGGCCGGCTGTTCATCAACACCGTCCCGGCGACGGTGCGCGACACGAGCTTCCTGGGGCGCGGGGTGTTCGACTATCTCGGGCCCGACCTGTCGCCCCGAGAGGTCACCCTCGAGATCACCGAGCGATCGGTGATCGACAACCTGAACCTCTACCGCGAGGCGATGCACGAGTTCACCGACCTCGGGTTCACGTTTGCCATCGACGACGTGGGGGCCGGCTACTCGGGGCTCGAGACGGTGGCGACGCTGAAGCCTGCCTACCTCAAGATCGACATCGCCCTCGTCCGGGACGTGCACCAGAAGAAGATCTCGCAGCAGGTGGTCAAGGCGATTCTCGACATGGGCGACGGCCTCGGGGCCCTGGTCATCGCCGAAGGGGTCGAGACCCGCGAGGAGGCGGACGCCCTCGCCGACATCGGGGTGCGCTGGGTCCAGGGGTACCTCTTCGCGCGTCCCGTCGATCCCTACGCCGGAAACCCCGAGCTGCCCGAGAGCTAGAGGAGGGCCGATGCCGAGCTCCGTGAGTGACGTCGCCGAGGACCTGGGGGGACTGCTGGGCGAGACGGTGCCGGCCCTGGAGGCGATCGGGGAGGAGGCGAGCCTGCAGACCCGCGGGCCGGGGACGTGGTCGCGGAAGCAGATCCTGGGCCACCTCGTCGACTCCGCCCTCAACAACGTGCAGCGCTTCGTGAGGGCGCAGCACTCGGCGGACCTCTTCCTGCTCGACTACGACCAACCCGCCTGGGTCGCGGCGAGCGGCTATCAGGACCGACCCTGGACCGACGTCATCGCGCTGTGGGCGGTCCTGAACGTCCACCTGGTCCACGTGATCGCCCGGATCCCGGCCGCGGCCCTCGAGACGCCCTGCCGGATCGGGGACAGCGAGCCCATGGCTCTGGAGTTCATCGTCCGGGACTACGTGCGCCACCTCAGGCACCACCTGCAGCAGATCCAGGACCCGGAGGCGTCCCGGGGAAAGACCCACCCGCCGTTCAAGTAGGAGGCTGGGCGTGCAGGAGCCACCGACCTTCCTGATCCCCCTCGTCGTCCTGGTTCCCTTCGGGGTGATCCTGGTCCTGTCTCGAATCAGCGGCTGGAACCTCCTCGCCGAGCACTACCCGGCGACCGGCGAGCTGCCCCCCACCAAGAAGCGGATGGGCTACGGGGTCTTCCGCGGGCGGATCGGCTACAACGGCGGGATCATCGTCGGCAGCGATGCCAGAGGCTTGTCGCTCCGGGCCATGCCGATCCTCCTCTCCTTCTGCCACCGGCCCATCTTCATCCCGTGGTCGGAGATCAGCCGGATCGAGGAGCGCTCGGGGTGGAACGGACGGACGTACGCCATCCGTACGCGGCGGGCGGGCGAGGTCAACTTCGCCCTGCGTCCGTCGACGTTCGCAGTGGTGAGGCACGATGCGAAGAGCGCGGAGGTGCCCGGTGACTATTGAAAGGCTGCGCGTGCTTCTCGTTCTGCTGCTGGCCGGCGTCGCGGCCCCGACGTTCGCCCAGGAAGAGGATCGGGTCTTGATCGCGGTCCTGCATCAGGTGGCAGAAGCGATGGTCGAGGAGGGCGAGGTCGCCTGCTTGGCCATCGACTCCGGCGGGGCGCCCCAGAGCATCGACACCGAGCTGCTGGAGAGCTTCGCCGACCTGCCCTTCGCGCGTCGGGGGGCCGAGTGCGAGGAGAGGGAGAGCGGAGCCGTCGAGCTCGCGACCGACCGGCCGGCAGTCCTCATCACCGCCGGTCCCATCGAGTGGGCGGAGGACGACGAGGCCTGGGTCACCGTGCGGTACTTCCGAACGGCGATCCTCTCGGCCGAGCGCCTGTACCGTGCAGTCCGCGAGGAGACCGGCTGGGTGTGCCTGGGACAGATCGTCAAGATGGCGCCGGCCTGAGGGAGGGCGAATGGGAGGCCAGTCAGGACGTCGGAGGAACACGGCCCGAGCCGCGCTGCGGCGCTACGCCCTGGGCCTGCCGGGGGCCCACGAGGACTTCCCGTGGGGCGAGTCGGTGGTCAAGGTGAGCAAGAAGGTGTTCGTCTTCCTGGGACGGTCCGGGGGCGGCCTGAGCCTGAGCGTCAAGCTGCCGGCCTCCAACCTCCTGGCCCTGGACCTGCCGTTCGCGTCCCCCACCGGCTACGGCCTGGCCCGCGGGGGCTGGGTGACCGCCCGGTTCGAGAGGGACGAGGAGCCCCCCCTGGACCTGCTGCGGCAGTGGGTGGAGGAGAGCTACCGGGCGGTGGCGCCGCGCCGCCTGGTGGAGCAGCTCGTCTCGGGAGGCCTGGCGTGAGGGGCCTGGCGGTGGCCCTGGTGTTCGCAGTCCTGTCGGGCGCCGCGACGGCCTCCGACGCCCCCCGGATCCTGGAGCGTGCACCCGAGTCCCCGGACCCGACGGCCCACTACCTCTTCTACCTGCACGGGCGGATCATCGAGGTCCAGGGCCCGAAGGCGGTGAGCGCGGACTTCGGACCGTACGAATACCAGCAGATCCTCGAGGCCTTCGCGGACCGGGGGTTCGTGGTCATCGCCGAGGTCAGGGAGGACGGGGCGGGCCGGGAGTTCGCGGTGGCGACGGCGAAGCAGGTGCGCCGCCTCCTCGCCGCCGGGGTGCCCGCGAGGAACATCACGGTCGTCGGGTTCTCCAAGGGCGGCTTCCTGGCCCTCGGAGTCTCGGCCATCGTGGGCTCGGAGGCGGTGGGCTACGCGATCCTCGCCGGGTGCGGCTCCGATTCCGGCTGGATCGATCGCATGGGCCCGCGCATCCGTGGGCGGTTCCTCTCGCTCCTGGACCGCTCCGATCGCCTGTCGCCGACTTGCGAGCCGCTGTTCGAGGCCGCCGAGCTCGTGGACGACAAGAGCGAGCACGTCCTCGACACGGGACTGGACCACGGCCTCTTCTACCGACCCCGCGAGAGCTGGGTGGACCACGTCGCGAGCTGGGCAAGGGCGGACGGCTCGTGAGGGGCGACCCCGGACAGGAGGCCGAGAGATGAGAGCGGTGGCCGTGAGCGTCTGTGTCCTGCTGATCGCGGGAGCGGTCCCCGCCGCGGGGGAGGTCGAGCCCGCCCTGAGCGCGGAGATCGGCAGCCCCCTGAAGCTCTCGGCCAACCTCGGCATTCGTGTCGCTCCCGCGGTGGGGGAGGACGAGGCCGACTACGGCCGGGGCTTCCTGATCCAGGCCCAGCCCGGCCTCGGAGGCATTGCCTTTGGCGTGGGCTGGGTGCCCGTGGCCCTGCCGGCCTGGGGAACCCAGGCCGTGGGCCTGGGCATCAAGGCCCGGTATCTGCGGACCTGGGGGGATCCCTGGGGAGGGATCGAGCCCGACCAGGACTACGTGGGGGGCGAGGTGGGCCTGGCCTGGATCGTCAAGATCTCGGCGGGCGTGCTCACCCGCGTGAGCTCCGGGGGGGGCAGCAAGACCATCTTCACATGGAGCGTCGGAGTCGGACTCTAGGAGGAAGATCATGGCCCACGGAGGCACAGCCGCCCGGGCGGGCATCGGATTCGGCACCGCCCTCGCCATCGCGATCTCCTGGTCGCAGCACCAGTCCATCCTGTGGGCGATCCTCCACGGGTTCTTCTCCTGGTTCTACGTGATCTACTACGCGCTCACACGGGGCTAGGGCGATGGTGACGCTCCGGCATGCAGGAGGAGAGGTATGCTGACGACGAAGCTGGAGAGAGCTCTGTGCTCGAGTGCTGCCGCGTGGGCGGTGGCCGTCGCGGGAACGGCGTGGGCCGGGGATGTGGTCCCCCTCAGGCCCGACACCGTGGAGCCGGTCAACGTCGAGGTCGCGGCCGTGGACTACGAGGGTAGACCGGCCCTGCGCCTGACCGAGAAGCCGGGGGTGGCGGCGGAGGCCGACAGCCTCGCGGTGATCCCGGGGCTCGTGTTCGGAGACGGGACCATCGAGATCGATGTGGCCGGTGCCCCCCGCGCCGACTCCTTCGAGGGCGCGAGGGGTTTCGTCGGCGTTGCCTTCCGCCTCCAGAAGGACCCGTCGAGATACGAGTGCCTCTACATCCGCCCGAAGAACGGCCGGGCCGAGGACCAGCTGCGGCGCAACCACTCCACCCAGTACGTGTCCCACCCGGAGCATCCGTGGCACCGGCTCCGCAGGGAGGCCCCCGGCGTCTACGAGTCCTACGTCGACCTGGTGTCCGGGGAGTGGACTCGCCTCAAGATCGTGGTGGCCGGCACCGAGGCGCGCCTGTTCGTGCACGACGCCGAGCAGCCCTGCCTCATCGTGAAGGACCTGAAGCTCGGGGACTCCGAGGGCGCGGTCGCCCTCTGGATCGGGGCGGGCACGGAAGGCCACTTTGCCAACCTGCGGGTGACCCGCCAGGTCTCGGGAGCGTCTCCGGCCCCGATCGGGCCCTGACTCAGCTCCCGGGCCAGGTCGAGCCCGGCGAGCCGATGCACTTCTCCAGGTGCTGGTCGTGGTCCGTCATGACGTCGCCGCAGGCCCGGTTGGCGGCACAGGCCTCGTAGCGGATGCCGCCGCAGGAGACCCATAGCTGGAACTGGTTGTCGGGGTGGTTGGAGCAGAAGGACTCGTCGAAGCTCTTGCAGTACTCGCCGTCCTCGCGCGTCCACGTCGGCCCCACCCGGCCCGTGTCCTCGGCCCGGCCCACCGCGTAGGCCTCGCACTCCTTGAGCTGCGGGTCGCCTTCCGGCCGAACCGGGCAGATCGACCGGCCGTCCGTGTAGCCGATTCTCGCGCAGTACCCGACGTCGGGTCCCACCAACGGTGTCGCGTCGAGGGTCAGGTAGTCCGGACCCTTGAGGTGGACGACCACCCGGACGCGTGTGATCGGGGGAGGAAGGGGCGAGCAGCTGGTCTGGGGCGTGGGCTCCGGGGTCGGCTCCGGGGTCGGGGTGGCCACGGGGGTCGGCACCGGATTGGGGGTCGAGGGATGGCTGCCCCCGCCGCACGCGGTCAAGGCGAGGACCGCGGTCGAGACGAGGAAAACCCGACGGAGGGGAGAGAGTGCAGTAGTCATCATGAATACAACCAGAGTCACACGTTCGACGGGCGCAGTCAACGTCCCGGCGCTTTCCGTCGACACTCGGGATCGGGAGGATCTCGAGCGGGTGTCGTCGGATGCGGGGAAGCGTCCCTACGACCGCGGCGTCTCCCGGCCCTCCGGCATCCCGGGAACGATGCCGTGCTCCTGCTTCAGCCGCTCGAGGGCGGCGATCCGCACCGGCCGCCGCACATCGTGGTCGTCGGGTCGGTAGCCGCCGCCGTGCTCCACGAGCTCCCCCCGGGCCATCAGCCGATCGCGATCGATGACGAGATCGGCCCGCGACGTGCCCACGAGGTTGTTCTCGCGGCTCATGATGATGGCCTCCTCCGGGCACGCGTCCACGCAGAAGCCGCAGTAGACGCAGCGCAGGAGATCGATCTCGAAGCGGGTCGGGTACTTCTCGATGGTCTTCTCGGGCCTCTCCCCGGCCTCGATGAAGATGCACTCGGCCGGGCACACGGTGGCGCACATGTAGCAGGCCACGCACTTGGGGCTCCCGTCCTCGCGGGCGGTGAGGATGTGGATGCCGCGGTAGCGCTCCGAGACCGGGCGATTCTCCTCGGGATACTGAATGGTCGACGACCTGCCGAGGAAGAGGCTCTTGAAGAAGGCGGTGAGCGTGACCCAGTGTCCCCTCAGGATGGGCATGACGCCGGCCTTGACGTTGCGGTCGACGGTGACGACGGTGGCTGCCATGGCTGTCTCCCGCGCTACGCGCGGGCCTCCTCCTGGGTGGCGGTTGCCGCTTCCGCGTCCAGCGGCAGCGCGTGCCCCTGCCCGCCGATCGCCCGGAAGTCGAGCCCCTGGTAGCCCGGGGTGGCCTGCGCGAGCATCACCAGGATCTCGCGGGCGCTCGCGGCCCCGAGGGGCGCACCGAGACGCGCGAGCAGTCCGGCGGCGAGCTCCCAGCGCGGCACGGCGTCACCGGGAGCGGGCACCGCCGCCTTGAGCCGCTGCACCCGGCGCTGGTAGTTGGTGAAGGTCCCGTCGACCTCCGCCCAGAGAGCGGCCGGCAGCACCACGTGCGCCCGGTCGAGCTCCGGGCCTTCGTGGTTGGCCATCACCGCGACGAACGGCACCTTGGCCACCGCGTCCACCACCTCGGCCACGCGCAGGAGCTCGGGTCCCTGCAGCACCAGGGCCTGCACCTCCCCGGCACGGCAGGCCTCGACGATGGCGTCGACGCCGTCCCGCCCCAGACCCTGGTCCAGGCACCCCTGGGTGTTTGGGTTGCGGTCGGCGTGCTGCAGCACGTTGTCGATGCGCCGCCTGACCCGGTCCTGGGGGTTCCCCACCCGGAAATCGAGCTTGCCGCCGGTGGCCTCCGCCAGCTTGCGGAAGGCGAAGAGGTCCTCGTTCGTGGCCTGGGGGCTCGCGAGGAAGGCCGCGTCCGGTCCGGCGGCCTTCACGTTGCCCGCGACGACCTCCAGGGCGTCGGCAACGGTGGACCCGTCCCAGGACGTCGCGCCGCGCACGCGGGCCCCGGTCACCCGGGTCGTGGCCCCGATCTCCTCGTACAGCGCCCGGCCGGGATCGCACATCCACGACTTGTTGACGTCGGCGTTGCGCCGCGGCCGGAGCCGCTGGACCTCCCCGTCGCGCTCGTCCACGAACACGTTGCAGCCGGTCGAGCACCCGGGGCACACCGACTCATGGGCCTTCAAGAACCAGACCCGCATCTTGAAGCGGAACTCGCGGCTCAGCAGCGCCCCCACCGGGCAGACGTCGGCGAGGTTGCCGGCGTACTCGTGGGTGATGGGCTGGTTCTCGAACGTCGTGATCTCGGTGCGGTTCCCCCGGTTCACGAAGCCGAGGAGGTTCGTCCCCGTGACCTCGTTCTCGAAGCGGATGCAGCGGGAGCACAGAACGCACCGCTCGGCGTCGAGCATGATGGGGCCCAGGTCCACCACCTTGCGCTTGTTGACCTTGTCCTCGATCTCGACCTTCGAGTCGTAGAGACCGTGATCCATGTACTGGTCCTGGAGGTAGCACTCTCCGGCCTGGTCGCAGACCGGGCAGTCGATGGGGTGGTTGATCAGCAGGAACTCGAGGGTGGTGCGGTGAGCCTCCGCCGCCTTCTCGGAGTTCGTGTAGACCACCATGCCGTCTCTCACCGCCGTGTTGCAGGC
Organism: Acidobacteriota bacterium; assembly: GCA_022340585.1. Taxonomy (GTDB): domain Bacteria; phylum Acidobacteriota; class Vicinamibacteria; order Fen-336; family Fen-336; genus JAJDNS01. The sequence goes on along the minus strand of JAJDNS010000039.1, from coordinate 30,112 downwards.
GATCTGGAGCTTTGGCATCTTCTCGATCTCGACGAGGCACATCCGGCAGTTACCGTCCACGGTGAGGTCCGGGTGCCAGCAGAAGCGGGGGATGCGGATCCCGAGCTCCTCGGCGGCCTGCATGACGGTGGTCCCGTCGGCGACCTCGATATCCTTCCCGTCGATCGTGCATTTGGGCATATCTGCGAACCTTCAGGGGGGGCTGGAATGCGGTGGCGGCAACGGCGCTCCCATCATAAACCAGCCCATGTTCGGTGTCATGAGACGGGGGGTCACAGCCAGTCCGCGAGGGGTGGGAAGAGGGCCACCGCCGCCGTGCAGAGCCCGAGAGCCACCAGGCTTCCGAGCAGGAGCAGCGCGACCCGTGTCCCCGGCCCCCGCCGGCCCTCGGCCCCGCCCCGAGCGCGGTCGAACGCGGCGAGCCCCAGTGCCGCGAAGGGCAGCAGGAAGGGGAGGCGCACGTAGTAGTAGAGCAGGTCCATCCAGGTGATGGCGTGGGCCAGGGCCAGGCACAGGAAGACGCTCAGCAAGGCCAGCCAGTCCGGGTCGGCCCCTCGCCAGGCGACGACGATGCCCCCGGCGGCAGGCAGCAGGAGCAGGGCGGCCACGAGCTTGAAGGCCACCGTGACCCGGGATCGCTCGAAGGTCTGGGGGTTGCCCGGGCGGAAGATCTCCACCGTCGGCCGGGCGTCGGGACGCTGGATGTACTCGAAGAACCTCACCAGGAGGCCGCTCGTCCGGAAGAGCACGGCGCCGAGGAAGCGCGCGGCGTTGGCGGGGTAGACCAGCGGCGCGCGGCGGAGATTCCCCAGCGTCCCCTCGCGGTAGGCGTCTTCCAGGAGGACGTCGTTCCGGTACAGGGTGCGGGTGTGGAAGACGCTCTCCCCCGTCACGCGCTCGTAGATGGGGCCGGTGGTCTCCTGGGCGATCATCCAGTTGGAGTGGTCGGGCCGCACCGGCACGTCTTCGGCCGAGGCCGCGAACAGGACGGTCCAGGCCTGCGCGTTGACCGGAATGAAGCGTCCCCGCAGGCGGGCGTTCCGGACCGTCCACGGGGCCACGGCCACCAGCATGCCCAGGGTGAGCCACGCGGTCACTCGCAACGCGTGGCCCCGGGTCCATCCGCGGAGAAGGAGGACACCGAGCAGGATGAGCGGGAGGGGGAGCGTGGTGGGCCGCACCAGGGCGATGGCCCCCCACAGCACCCCGGCCAGCAGCAGCGCGGGGGCCTCGCGTTTCGCCCGCAGGGCGGCGCCCAGGGCCCAGGCCCCGCCGAGAACGAGGCACGCGTGAAGGAGCGCGTAGTGCGGCAGCCCCACGAGGACGAGGAAGTGGGGGTTGAGGGCCAGGGCCAGGGCCGTGACCGCGGCCAGGCCGAGGCCGAGGCTCCGGGACCACCACCACGTGAGCGCGCCGGCGGTGAGGGCCAGGACCAGGGCCTGCGCCAGGTAGAGCGCGCCTCGGCTGCGCAGCACGAAGTCGGGGGTCACCGGGTCCGGCATGTCCGTCAAGCCCAGGAGGACGAGGGCCACGAAGGCCGGGTAGCCGGGGGGCCGGAAGGCCGTGGGCTCCTCGCCCAGACCGAGCGTCCCGTGCACGGCGAGGTTCATCCCGAGCGCGTACCACTCGTCGGGGTTCCACACGTCGCCCAGCTGGCGTCCGGCGTGGACCACCGCGAGGGTCACGAGGAGGACGACGGCCACCACCGCCGCCGCCGTGCGCCAGCGAGCCGGCAGTGGGGGGGCGGTGCCGCGCATCCCTGCGACCGTGGGTCTACCGGTCGAGCTCGCCGGCGATGACGTTCAGGCCGCCGATGGTCGCGATGGCGTCGGCGAGCATCTCCCCCCGGATCATGTGTGGGAAGGCCTGGTAGATGTTGTAGCAGGGGGGACGGACCTTCACCCGCCAGGGGTGCTTCTGGCCATCGCTCACGATGTAGTAGCCGAGCTCCCCGTTGGCGCCCTCGGTGTAGCCGTAGGTCTCGCCCGCCGGGGGGAGGATGCCCTCGTAGACGAGCTTGAAGTGGTTCATGAGGGCCTCGATGTTCGAGTACACGTCCGACTTCGGGGGCAGGGCCACCCGCTTGTCGTCGGTGATCACCGGGCCCGAGGGGAGGTTCGCCAGCACCTGCTCGATGATCCGCATGCTCTGGCGCATCTCCTCCATGCGAACGAGGTAGCGGTCGAAGCAGTCGCCGGCGGTCCCCACCGGCACGTCGAAGTCATAGCCCTCGTACCCCGAGTACGGATGGTCCTTGCGGACGTCGTAGGGAACACCCGACCCGCGCAGGCACGGCCCCGTCCAGCCCCACGACAGGGCGTCGTCCCGGCCCATCACCCCCACGTCCTTGAAGCGCTTCATGATGATGATGTTGCGGGTGAGGAGCTCGTGGGCGGCCTTCCAGACCTCCTGGACGCTGGCGAGCGCCTTGCGGCACCGGGCCTCGAAATCGTCGGGGACGTCCTGGGCCAGCCCGCCGATGCGGACGTAGGAGACGGTGAGCCGCGCGCCGCAGCACGCCTCGAGGAGCTCGTAGATGTCCTCCCGGGCCCGGAACATGATGAAGTACGGCGTGATCGCGCCCAGGTCGACGACGTTGGTGCTCACGCAGATGATGTGGTCCATGATCCGGGTGAACTCGGAGAGGATCACGCGGATGGCCTCCGCCCGGGGCGGGGCGGGGACGCCGAGGAGCTTCTCCACCGCCAGCGCCCAGCCGTGCCCGTTCATGAAGGACGAGCAGTAGTTGAGGCGGTCGGTGTAGGGGATGATCTGCCAGTAGGTCCGCTCCTCCGCCATCTTCTCGAAGTTGCGGTGCATGTAGCCGATCTCGGCCTCGGCGGTCTGGACCGTCTCGCCGTCGAGGAGCGCCTGTACCCGGAAGGCGCCGTGCATGGAGGGGTGCGAGGGGCCGATGTTGACGATCAGGCCCTCGGAGCCCTCGGGCACGTCGAGGAGCATCTCCTTCGCGTCCTTGAGGACGTGGCGGCGCGCGGTGGGGTAGTCCTTCCGCAGCGCGTGGCCCACGAACGACTCGTGGGTCAGCAGGCGGATCAGGTTCGGGTGGCCCTCGAAGACGATGCCGTAGAGGTCCCAGGCCTCGCGCTCGAACCAGCTCGCCCCCCGGAAGAGCCCGGTGATGGTGTCCAGCTTCGGGTCCGACTCGGGCACCGGCGTCTTCAGCCGGACGTGGTGATTGTGGGAGACCGAGTAGAGGTGCAGCACGACCTCGAAGCGCTCAGGCCGGTCCTCGCGGTCCAGGAAGTCGACGCCGCAGAGATCGAGGAAGAGCTTGAAGTCGAGCTCGGGGTTGTCGCGGAGCAGCCGCACGGCCTCGACCCAGGCCTTCCGTTCCACCGCGATGGCGAGGTCGCCGCGGAAGTCCTCGATCGACAGGACCTTGTCTCCGAGCGCCTCGCTCAGCACACGGGCGGCGGGCTTGGCCATGACCTCGGGAGGGACGGGCGAGGTGTTCGTGGTGACGCTAGCCATGGTGGACATCCTTGCTCGGCTCCTGGATCACCGGGAGGGAGAGGACGCCGCGGGGAGGCTTGCCCTGGCTCCTCCGCGCCGCGTCGTCCCGGGCCCACGCCTCGCGGCGCGCGCGCCGGTCGATCGCTCCCGCGCCGGCCGCGCCCACGCGGTGAGCTCCCTGTGGCGACTTCCTCTGCTCGCCGTTCTTGATCATCTCCTGGATCTTCATCACCGCGGCGATGAGGCCCTCGGGAGAGGGGGGACAGCCGGGCACGTAGACGTCGACCGGCACGACCTCGTCGATTCCCTGCATCACGTGGTACGAGCGGTAGAAGCCCCCGGAGGAGGCGCAGACGCCCATGGAGATGACCCACTTGGGCTCCGGCATCTGCCCGTAGATCGTCCGGATGACCGGTCCCAGCTTGTCGGGGATCGTCCCCGCCACGAAGAGGAGGTCCGACTGCCGAGGCGAGAAGCGGAGCACCTCGGCCCCGAAGCGGGCGATGTCGTAGTGCGACGCCGCCATCGCCATGAACTCGATGGCGCAGCAGGCGGTGCCGAACGGCATGGGCCAGATCGAGGAGCGCCGGCCCCATCTCACGACGGCGTTCAGCGAGGTCGTGATGACGTTGCCGCCGCCGTGGACACCCGGGTAGGTCGGGTCCACGAACTGGCCCTTGAAGAGGTCGAGAAGCCCCATGGCAGGAATGGCCCTTTCCGGTCTTGACGGGAGTCCGGGCCCACCCCGCGGGGGAACCCGTCGTTCCTTGCAGGAGGCCCCGGTACCGGCGCCTCGAAGGGATGATAACTCATGGCCCCCGAGGCTTTCCACGCCGCGGGATGGGCCGGAGCCGAACCACGCGCTATTGACTTCCCTTCGGGCTGGAGCAGAATTAGATGAGCCCCAGATCGAACATCCAGACACACGCCGCGGGATCCGAGGAGAGGCAGCTTCTCGGGTACGTGGACGGGTGCGCAGGATGGCGCTGGGCATCAGGTGAGCGACGCTCATCGCCGCCCAGAGGAGAGCACTCATGCGCCCCGCTTCTCGAGTCGCGGTTGCCGTGGCCGTCCTTCTCCTGCCGTGCGTCCGGGCCTCCGCCGAGGATCCGCCGGGCTGGGTCGAGCCGGGCGCCCGCGTCCGCGTGACGCTTCCCTGCGAGCCCGGGCTTCCTCCGGCAACGGAAGCGCGGGAAAGATCCTGCCAGGAAGAGGGGCGCGTCGTCAGCGTGGAGGGACAGAGAATGACCCTCGCCACCACGACGTCGACCCGCGACTATCCCTTGAACGGCATGAGCCTGATCGAGGTGAGCCGAGGAAGCCGCTCTCGCTGGCGTGCTGGCGCGGGTGCCGGCTTCCTGGTCGGGGCGGGCGGGACGTTCGCCCTGCTGAACCGCGGTGACTCCACCAACCCGTGCGATTCCTCGGCGAATCAGGACGCGATGGGCATGGGCGCCTGCGTGGGGCTGTCCGCCCTGGGAGGGGTGGCGGGTGCCGGGGTGGGGGCCTTGATCGGGAAGCTGTTCCGGACCGAGGAGTGGGAGCGAGTTCCGGTCGACCGGGTGCGCGTGAGCTTGGCGCCCCGGGCGGGCCTCGAGCTGCGCGTGGCGCTGACCTTCTGAGGCGCCGGCGCGTGTCCGATGACGGGATGGGCCTCGACGAGGCGAGGCCCATCCCTTCGACCCCGTGAGGTGATGTCATGCACGGCCCCCTGCACCGCTTCTTCGCCGAGGACCACCGCCGCCTCGGCGCCCTTCTTGAGCGCTCGATGGCCGCGCCCGGCACGGTCGACCTCGATCCCTTCGAGGAGTTCCGCGCCGGGATCCTGCGGCACATCGGGATGGAGGAGAAGGTGCTCTTCGTCGCCGCGCGCGAGGCCCGCGGCGGTGACCCGCTTCCCGTCGCGGCCCGCCTGCGCGTCGACCACGGCGCCATCGCCTCGCTCCTGGTGCCGACCCCCACCCCCACCCTCGTGGCGGAGATCGTGTCCGTCCTCACCCCCCACAACCGGCGCGAGGAAGAGGAGGGAGGTGTCTACGACGCCTGCGACGAGGCGCTCGGGGCTGCCGCCGTGGACCTCGTGAAGGAGCTCGAGGCGTTCCCGGCGGTGCCCCTGAAGCCGTACAACGACGGACTGGAGGTCATGAAGCACATCGAGACGACCCTCGAGCTTTCCCGGCGTCAGTGGGAAGGCTGACCTCCGGTCCCTTCACTCGGGGCGCGTGAGGTCGCCCGGCGTCACCCCTTCCGGCCATCCCTGGGGGAAGCGGGCAAAGGGGCGCAGCTCCTCCGCCGTCGGCCGTGACAGCTCGTTCCGGCTCGAGGACTCCATGAAGGGTGCGGCCAGGAGGCCGAGGAGGGCCCAGGCGCCCAGCGTGACCAGCCCGACCGCACCGCAGTTGTCGGCCTCCGCGGCGCCACAGGCCGCGGTGAGGGCAACGCCGGTGCCGAGTCCCCCGATGAGGGACCACATGCCGGCGCGGTGGGCGTCCCACGAGTGGCGCTTCACGCTCACTTCTCGCACCGTGGGCAGCGAGATCTCGGTCACGTCTTCTGGCCCGCGCACCCAGAGGCGCTCCGGCCCGACCGCCAGGAGCTCGCCCTTGACCTTGCGCCCCGGGCCGTCGGGCTCGACGGTGACGGTGCGCCCGACGATCTGCACCTTCGGCGTCGACGCGCACGCCGTCACCATCAGGAAGGCGACGACGGCCGCGACGAGCCTCTGAGGACCGAACCGGCCTGCGGCCGGATGCCTTGGCCAAGGACACGATCCCGCCGTGGCGATCGCGTCCTGAGCAGGGTGTCGCATCACTCACCTCACCGGCGGTAGCGGCTGGCCCAGAAGGCGCGCTCCATCTCGGGCTCGTGCCGCTTGAACGGGCCCGCCATCCGCCGGAGCGCCTCCGCGGGGTTGGACAGGACGAGCGAGGCCATCGCGGCATCCTCCTCGGCCAGCCACTCCTCCCGCATCCACTCGTAGTAGTAGCCCTCGCTCTCCAGGAAGAGCTCGACCTCGCCCTCCGGAACCTCGAAGACGAGGCGGTACGCGTCCCCGGGGACGGTCACCAGGTGGGCGTCCTCCCGGCGGAGGAGGTCGAGGGCCCGGTGGTCGGGCCGGAGACCCCGCTCGACGGCGCGCGGGAGGACCGCCCGGGGCTCCACCGGATCCCCCAGGCTCACGAGCCCGACGTGGTCGAGGCGCCAGAGGCCCTTCGCCATGCGCAGACGGACCCGCAGAGGGCCGTGCCCGCGGCCCTCGAACGGCAGGACCTGGACGTCGCTGGCGATCGGCCCGGCCTCCTGGAATGTCCCGATCGGTCTCCACTCGCCCCCGGCCTCGGCGACCTCGGCGGCGATCCCACCCAGCAGCCTCGCCATGCCCGTCGCTCGAGCGGCGCGCGGGGGCCCGCCGCGCTCGAGTGTCGCGAGGTGCTCGCCCGCCCGGGACCCGAAGTATCCGAGGGTCCGGTAAAAGAGGTGAGTGCTGAGGAGGGTCTGGCGAGCGGAGAGGGCGAGTCCGAGCTGGCCCCGGGCCGGCGCGAAATCGACCTCCACGGCCTCGCGGGTGGCCAGGTCGCGAGGGTCCGCGGTCGAGTAGCGCTCGGCGCCCCCGGGGGCGGCAATCGCCCCGAGGCAGTCACCCTCGGGTGCCCGGCAGGCCCGGGCCGGCGCCGCGGGCCAGGCCGGATAGAAGAGTCCCTCGACTCCCGCCAGGACCCGGGCGCCCGGGGCCCGCGGCGCGACGAGGAGGCGCACGCGGCGGATCGCGTGGGTCTCGAGGGCTTCGTTGCGCATCGTGAGGACCACCCGCCCGCTCGCGATGCGTGCTCCGGGCAGGGCGTCGACGTCGCGGCTCTCGAGGGCGCGGGCGAACGAGGCGGAGAACCCCTCCGCCGCCGGGTGGTCCGGATCGCCGCCTTCCACGTAGAAGGTGGGGCAGGAGCCGAAGCAGGACTTCGGGTTTGCCAGGCAATAGACGGAGACGGCGCCCGTCACCGTGGTCATGAAGGCGAGGAGTCCGGACCCACCCTCCCGGACGGTTTCCGGACGGTTCGTCTCGAACAGCGCCACCTCCCGCATGTCGATCGAGACGGGTCCCCGGGACAGCTCCTCGCGCCCGATCGCGTAGAGGACCCCGTGCCCCTCGAGCCGGTCGCCCTCGTCGTCCACATGCCAGGAGTCGAGGACGTACAGCTCACCCGATTCCATGTGGACCTTGAGGACGTGGAGGTCGACGGGGGTGACCGGGACCTCGCCGGCCGGGTGCAGCTCGGGGCTCAGCACGCGGTGGGCGCATCCGCCCAGGATCGCTACCAGTCCCACGGTCGCGAGACCGCGGGCAACGAGTCCGCCGGTTCGGTTCGAAGGCACGCTGGCCTCCCTTCGCTGGGGAGAGAAGGAACGCCTGCCTGTCGTTACACGACTGGATCGGCGGGCCCGCCCGCGTCGATCAGCGGCCGGCCCTCCCCGCCGTCAACCTCGCCAGGGGGGGAGCCGGTCCAGGATCTCCGCGAGGCGGGGGGCGGCGGAGTCCTTCGCGGACAGGGTTGGGCCGTCGAGAGGCCACTCGATCCCGATCTCGGGATCGTTCCAGGCGATCGCGATCTCGTCCGCGACGTCGTAGAAGTCGGTGCACTTGTACTCGAGGTGGACGGCCTCGGAGAGGACGCAGAAGCCGTGGGCGAATCCCGGCGGGATCCAGAGCTGCCGGAGGTTCTCCCCGGAGAGGTGGTCGCCCACCCACTTCCCGAACGTGGGCGAGCCTCGACGGATGTCGACGGCGACGTCGAAGACCTCCCCGTCCACGGCCCGGACGAGCTTGCCCTGGGGGCGGTGGAGCTGGGCGTGGAGGCCTCGCAGCGTCCCCCGCCCGGAGCGCGAGTGGTTGTCCTGGACGAAGGGACCGGAGACGCCGCCCTCCGCGTACTTGCGCTGGTGCCAGGTCTCGAGGAAGAAGCCGCGGGCGTCGCGGTGGACGTCCGGCTCGATCAGGATCACGTCGGCGATGTCCTTGGGCGTGAACTTCATGCGGCGCCGATCATAGCAGCCGCCCCGGTCGGCGCGAGCCCGGGCTCACGACGAGGTCTCGAGCCCCAGCCGCTCGCGCTCGTAGGTCCCGGACTGGACGGCGGCGCACCAGTCGCGGTGGACCAGGTACCAGCGCACGGTGGCCCGGAGGCCGTCCTCGAAGGCATGGCGGGGTGTCCAGCCCAGCTCCGTCCGGACCCTGGTGGCGTCGATGGCATACCGGCGGTCGTGCCCGGGGCGGTCGGGCACGAAGGTCTTGAGCTCGGCGTGTGACGCGAGGCCCCGGGCGGAGAGGGCCGGGTTCTCACCCGGCGGGAGCTCCTGGTCGAGGATGGCGCACAGCGCGTCGACCACCTGGAGGTTCGTCCGCTCGTTGCCTCCGCCGATGTTGTACTTCGCACCGGGCTGGCCCTGGCGCAGGACGCGCAGGATCCCCTCGCAGTGGTCCCCCACGTACAGCCAGTCCCGCACGTTGCCCCCGTCTCCGTAGATGGGGAGCGGCTTGCCCTCGACGGCGTTGAGGATCATCAGCGGGATCAGCTTCTCCGGGAACTGGTAGGGCCCGTAGTTGTTCGAGCAGTTCGTGACGAGGGCGGGGAGGCGGTAGGTCTCGTGCCAGGCCCTCACGAAGTGGTCGGCCCCGGCCTTGGAGGCGGCGTAGGGTGAGTTCGGGGCGTAGGGGGTGGTCTCCGAGAAGGTCCCCTCCGGGCCCAGCGTTCCATAGACCTCGTCCGTGGAGACGTGGAGGAAGCGGAAGCGGTCCGCTTCCGGCGGGTTGTCCCTCAGGTGGAGGCGGGCCGCCTCCAGGAGCTCGAACGTGCCGGCCACGTTGGTCCGGACGAAGTCCGCCGCGTCGTCGATCGAGCGGTCCACGTGAGTCTCCGCCGCGAAGTTGACGACCGCGGCGGGGGAGTGCTCCCGGAACAGCGTCCGGACGGAGTCCCGGTCCGCGATGTCGGCCCGCACGAAGGCGTACCGTGGGTGCTCGGCCACGTCGGCCAGGCTCTCGGCGTGGCCGGCGTAGGTGAGCTTGTCCACGACCACGACCCGCTCCTCGGTGTGCTCGAGGAGGTGGCGGACGAAGTTGCAGCCGATGAAGCCCGCCCCGCCGGTGACGACCGTCGTGCTCACTTCTCGTCCCCGCGGGTCAGGGCGCGGTGGAAGGCCCCGAAGCGGGCCTCGTAGTCCGCCTGGCTGCGACGGATCACCTCGAAGGCCTCGTCCTTGCCGTAGACGCGGGTCAGCTCGCAGGCCGGTCGCGGATCCTCGGGGGCCTGCTTGTAGGTGAGGAAGTAGTGCTTCAGCCGATCGACGAGGAGGGCAGGAAGGTGAGAGATGTCCTCGACCCCGGTGAAGACGGCGTCGCCGGCGAGGACGGCCACGATCTTGTCGTCCGCCTCGTTCCCGTCGAGGAGACCCAGGCCCCCGATGGGGATGGCCTGGACCAGGATGTTGCCGTGGGTGAGCGGCTTCTCGGTCAGGACGAGGACGTCGAGTGGGTCGTCGTCGCCCACGAGGCCGGCCCTCCCCGAGCGCTCCTGGGCGAACGCGGCCACCGCCTCCGCGCACAGCGTCCGGGGCATCAAGCCGTACGGGCTGGGACACACGTTCGAGAAGAGCTGGGGGCGGTCCACCTTGAGGATCCCCGACTCCTTGTCGAGCTCATACTTGACCGTGTCGGTGGGCACGATCTCCACGTAGACCGTGACCCGTTCCGGGGCCTTCGGGCCGAGGTCGACACCGTGCCAGGGGTGGGACTTGGAGAGCAGGTCGAGCGCCTGGCGGACGGTCTCGTCGCGCATCAGCGCACTATAACGCGGGACTCCCGCGGAAGGGGTCGGGTGGGCGACAATGAAGTGATGAGCAGCGAGACCGCCGCCCGCCCCGTTCACGTCGTCGCCGGCGAGGTGGGCTCCGACCGTGTGCCGGAGATGACGAGCGCCCTCCACTCCGGCGGACACACCGTGCTCGCCCACACCGTGGCTTCCGTCGCGGCCCTTTCCGCTACCGAGGAGGGCGACCGAGAGCGACTGCGGCGGGAGCTCGGCCTCGCGATCGAGACGGTCCGCGGCGCGCTCGACGATGACGGCGTCGTCCTCCTCGCCGACGGACGCGCGGCGCTCGTGGTTCCCGAGATGATGAGGGTGCTCCTGGACGAGCGGGGGATGGGCTGGGAGGAGGCCTGGGAGCGCGTGCGCGGGACGATCCGGGCCCGGCTGGGCAGCCCCGGGGACCACCCCGGCCCGCTCTGGTCCACCGCCGTCCTCCAGGAGGAGTGCCCCCGTCTCCTCGAGATCCTGTACGAGATCAACCGCCGCCACCTCGACGGGGTCGAGGCGCGGTGGCCCGGCGACGTCGACCGCCGGCGCCGGGTCTCCCTCTTCCGCGAGGGGGAGGCCACGCGTCTCCGCCTCGGGGTCCTCGCGATCCTCGGCTCGTCACGGGCCGACGTTGCCCGCCCGTGGGAGGGGCCGGCGAGCGAGATCCTCGCCGACCTGAGCGAGTGCTGCGGCGACGCTCTCCGGGCGCGGCCCACGCCGGTGAGCCCCCGCCGCTGGCTGCGCCAGGCGAATCCCTCCTTGAGCACCGTCCTCACGCTGGCCCTCGGAAGCCGCTGGCCCGAGGACCCCGAGGTGCTCGACGGCCTCGAAACCCTGGCCTACGAGCCCGCGTTCCGCGGGGCGTTCCGCAAGGCACGGCGCTCCAACCGCCTGCGCCTGGCCGCCCTCCTCCGCGAGCGCGCGGGCGTGGAGATGGATCCGGAGGCCCTGGTCGACGTCAAGCTGGGGGCCCTGCGCGGGTGCGAGCGCACGCCGCTGGTCCTCCTCGGACTCGTGCGGGAGCACCTCCGGGTCACGGCCGGAGGCTGGACCCCCCCCGCGTCCAGGACCGTCGTCATCGCCCGGGACGCGGGTGCCGCCGGACCGGAGACCGATCGAATCCTGGCCGTCGCCCGCGCGGTGGCCGACGCCATCAACCGGGACGCGAGCGCTCACTCGGTCCTGCGCGTGGCCGTCCTGCCCGAGTGCACCGAGTCGGACGTCCGGACGCTCGTCGCCGGGGCGGACCTGTCGAACCAGTCCGGCACCGCCGGCTCCGGCGCCGCGGGCGCCCGGGCCCTCGGCCTCGCCCTCAATGGGGCGGTCACCCTGGGCACGCGGGATGGAACCGTCCGTGAGCTCGAGGATGCGGTCGGGAGCGAGAACCTGTTTCTCTTTGGCCTCGGCCCTCTCGAGGCCCGGGCCTGGCGAGACGGGGCCGTGTATCGACCCCAGGACGTCTACGCCCTCGACCCGCTCCTCCGGAGGGTCCTCGACGAGCTCGTCTCCCCCCGCTACGAGCCGCAGCCGGGCGCGCACGCCTGGCTGCGCGAGCGTCTCCTCGACGAGCACGATCCCTGGCTGGTGCTCGCCTCCTTCGGCGAGTACGTCCATCGTCAGGACGAGGCCCTCGCCGAGTTCGCCGACCCCCGCACCTTCACCGAGAAGGCCATCCTGACCGTCGCCCGCTGCCGGCGCTTCTGGTCGGACTCGCTGGAGCTGGACGGATGAGCCGCTGCCGGCCTCGCCCGGCCCCGCACTCCCTCGTCCTCGTGGGCGCGGTCCTCCTGGCCCTGGCCTTCGGTGTCTCGGCTCCGGCTGCCGGCCAGGGCCTGGGCTCCGCGGCCGCCCGCGAGAAGGAGCGACGGCAGCGAACGAAGACTCCTCCGGCACCGGTCCTCACGAACGACGATCTCCCCTCGTCGCCCGACCCCGGTGACACCGAGGCGGCGTCGGACGTCGACGACGACGAGGAGACCACGCCGTCGTCCGACCCCACCATGGAGCCCGTCGACCCCGTCCGCGCGGAGCTCGACCGTGAGCGCGAGGAGCGTGCCCTCGCAGAGCGCGACTGGAGGGCCCGCTTCGCCGAGGCCCGGGCCCACGTCGCCGAGGCCGAAGCCCGCTGCTGGCAGGACGTCGTCCGGACGGAGTTCCGCAGCGGCATCCCCGTCCAGGTGCGGATCAAGGAATTCGTGGAGACCGAGGAGTACCGCCAGGCGAAGCGAGCGCTGGCCGATCTGCAGGAGGAGTTCCGCCGCACCGGCCTCCCCGCGGGCTGGGCCCGGGAGTAGGCCCTACCGCCCGGCGTAGAGCGTGAGGGCTCCCTTCGCCCACTCGTCTATGCGGCTCCAGACGAGCAGGGGCAGGAGATTGGCGGCGGCGAAGAGAACGAGCCAGGCCCGGTCCGCGAAGGCCAGCTCCAGCGGAGGCTTGTCCTCGTTCCCCTCGTCGATGATCATCACCTTCAGGACCCGCAGGTAGTAGAACCCCGCGATCGCCGCGTTCAGCGCTCCCACCGTGGCGTACCAGTAGTACCCGGGCCCCATGTTGATGACCGCGCCGAACACGTAGAGCTTCCCGAGGAAGCCCACCAGCGGGGGGATCCCCACCAGCGACAGCATGAAGAAGCCCATGGCCAGCGTCAGGAGGGGAGCCCGCCGGTAGAGACCGGGGTAGTCGCGCAGGTCGAAGGTGCCGTCGTGCAGGTGCACCAGCGTGACCACCAGGAAGGCCCCGAGGTTCATGAAGAGGTACGCGAGCAGGTAGATGAGCAGGCTCCGGGCGCCGGCGTCGCTGAGCGCGACCACGCCCATGAGGATGTACCCCGCGTGGGCGATCGAGGAGTAGGCGAGGAGCCGCTTCATGTCGTTCTGGGTGAGGGCGGCGATGTTCCCCAGCGTCATCGTGAGCACGGACAGGAGGATGAGCAGCCCCTGCCAGCTCATGATCCCCGAGAGGTCCCAGGCGCCGGTCACCGGCAGGGCGTACGTGCCGTAGAAGAACCGGAGGACGATCCCGAAGCCGGCGGCCTTGGGGGCCACCGAGAGGAGCGCGGTGACCGGGGTGGCCGCGCCCTGGTACACGTCGGGGCACCAGAAGTGGAAGGGCACCGCCGCGATCTTGAACCCGAAGCCGGCCACGATCAGGAGGGTGGCCACGAAGAGGCCGAGCTGGTCGCCGGGGATGCCGGTCGACAGGACGTCGCGGACCTGGGGGAGTGAGGTCGTCCCGGTGAGCCCGTAGAGGAGCGACAGGCCGTAGACCATGGCCCCGGTCGACGCCGCCCCGAACAGCAGGTACTTGAGCGACGCCTCGTTCGACATCCGGTCGCCCTTGAGGTAGGCCACCATCACGTAGGACGTGATGGAGACCATCTCCAGGGACAGGTACAGCATGACGAGGTCGTTTGCCGCGGCGAGGAGCAGGTTCGACAGCGTCAGCCCCAGGATCAGCGCGTGGAACTCGCCCTGGCCCAGGCCGTGCAGCTCGCGGGAGTTCCGGAAGCTGAAGACCGCCACCACCAGAAGCGACGCCAGGATCAGGATGATCTTGAAGAAGGTCCCCAGGGGGTCGACGACGATCATGCCCGAGAAGAGCGACCCCTCTGCCCCCGCCGCCTGGAGCTGCGCGGCGAAACCGAGGGCGGCCACCAGGCTCGCCAGGCTCAGGACGCGCACGGCCGCGTTGCGCCAGGTGCCGCCGATCGAGTCGGCGACCACCACCAGGAGGAGGCCGATGGTGAGGGCCGTCTCCGGTCGGAACAGGGCGAGGCTGCGCAGCACTTCTTCCATGGTCGTTTGCTAGCCCTTGAGGATGTCGGCGTCGTCGAGGTTCGGGGTGCGGCGCAGGCGGTACATGGTGAGGACGATGGCCAGCGCCACCGCCACCTCCGCCGCCGCCACCACTATCACGAACACCGCGAAGACCTGCCCGTTCACGTTCCCGGCCCCGTAGCGGGAGAAGGCGACCAGGTTGATGTTGGCGGAGTTGAGGATCAGCTCGATGCTCATGAGCACGTTCACCGCGTTGCGCCGGGTGAGAAGGCCCAGGATGCCCAGGGAGAGGAGGGCCCCGGAGACGAGCAGGTAGTGCTCCAGGCCGGTGGTCATGCGTCCTTCTTCCGGCGGACGATCATCGCCGCCCCGATGAGGGCCACGAGGAGGAGCACGGAGGCGGCCTCGAAGGCGAGGAGATACTCGCCGAGGAACATCCGTCCGATCTCGTGGGTCGTGGGCGCCGGCAGGCGCGCCGCCTGTGGCCACTGGGTCTTGAACGCCACCGCCGCGACGATGATGAAGAGGCCGGTCGCGATGATGAGGCCGGGCAGCAGCTGGGTCTTCTCGGTCCTCAGGTTCAGGTCGTAGATCTTGTGGGTGAGCATCACCCCGAAGAGCAGCAGCACCAGGATGCCGCCCACGTAGATCAGCAGCTGGGCCGCGGCCAGGAAGTCCGCCCCCAGGAGCACGTAGAGCCCGGCCACTCCGAAGAAGGTGAACAGCAGGGCGAAGGCACTGTAGATGAGGCTCCGGGCCGAGACCACGACGGCGGCCGAGCCGACGGTGAGGATCGCGAACACCCAGAAGACGTAGTCGACGGCGGTCATGGCATCTATGCTTCCGAAGGCTTCGCGGGCGGGGCCGGTGCGGCGGGTGGCGCCGGCGCCCCCGCGGCCGGCGTGGCCGGCTCGTCCTTCTTCTTCGGGTTCTCGGTGAGGAACTTCGCGTCCTTCTTGGCGAACCGGTAGAGGTGGTGGGTCAGGTCGCTGGTGGCGAACTCGTACTCCGGCGTCATGTAGAGGCACTCGGTGGGGCAGGGGTACGTGCAGAGGTTGCAGTAGCAGCACAGCGACATGTCGATGTCGAAGACGGTGACGTTCAGCTTGATCGGGTTCCCGGTGGCGGCGAAGGCGGGGGGCAGGTCCTTGTCCCTCTTCTCGGTCTTGATGGAGATGCAGCTCACCGGGCACGCCCGGGCGCACTGCCCGCAGCCGATGCAGTCCTCGTAGTGCATGAAGAGGCGCATCCGGCTCCTCGGGGGCAGCGGCCACTTGAACGAGGGGTACTGGAGCGTCGCGGGCTGGGTGAACAGGTGCCGCCAGGTGACCTTCATCCCCACGAGCACCGTCCAGAAGCCTTCCCAGACGTCCTTGAACCACTGCGTCATGCCGCCAGCTCCTGCGCCCGGCGCCGGTTCCAGCGCAGCGCGCGCACCATGACCACGATCAGGAAGCCGAAGAGGAGTACGGTCAGGGGCCAGCCGAAGTAGCGATCCCAGGGGAAGCCGTTGGCGGTGGCCGGCCAGAGGACGAGCCCGCCCATGACGATCACGAGGGCGAAGGCGATGGGCAGGAGCACCTTCCAGGCCACGTGCATGAGCTGGTCCACCCGCATGCGGGGCAGGGTCCAGCGCAGCCACATCATCACGAAGATGAGAGACCAGGCCTTGAGGATCAGCCAGAACCAGCCCAGGGGCACGGGCCCGAGGGCCTGGAGCCAGCCCCCCGGGAAGGGGGTCAGGAAGCCGCCGAGAAAGAGCACCGAGGTCACCGCCGAGATCACGAACATCTCCGTGTACTCGGCCATCATGAACATGGCGAAGAAGAAGCCGCTGTACTCGGTGTGGAAGCCGGCCACGAGCTCGCTCTCCGCCTCCGGGATGTCGAACGGCGTGCGGTTGCACTCCGCCATCCCCGCCACGAAGAAGGCCACGAAGGCGATGGGCATGAGGGGGAAGTAGCGGAACAGCAGCCAGTTCTGGAGCCCCCCGGCCTGCACCGCGACCAGGTCCTGCAGGCTCATGCTCCCCGCGATCATCACCGGCACCAGCAGGAGCATGACCGCCGGGATCTCGTACGACACGATCTGGGCGGCCGAGCGCATTCCCCCGAACAGGGCGTACTTGTTGTTCGAGGCCCAGCCCGCCATGATCAGCCCGACCACGGACAGGCTCGAGATGGCGGCCACGAAGAAAACGCCCACGTTCAGGTCGGCGGCCTGCAGCCGGGCCCCCCACGGGACGACCACCAGCGGCAGGAAGGCGCCGGTGCAGACGATGAGCGGGGCGAGGATGAAGAGCTTCCGGTCGACTGCCTTCGGGTAGATGGCTTCCTTGAAGAGGAGCTTGAACGTGTCCGCGATCGTCTGCAGCAGGCCCCACTTCCCGACCCGCATGGGGCCGAGGCGGTCCTGCATGAATCCCGAGATCTTGCGCTCGGCGTAGACGTAGACCACGGGGCCGACCCCCATGAAGCCGAAGCAGGCCAGGGCCGGGAGACCGGCGACGATCGCGACCACCAGCCACGAGGGCAGGTCGGCGAGGGCGGGGACGAGCCGCACGAGCAGTTCGTAGGTGACGTCCATCTAGCGCACCTTCACCGGTCGATCTCGCCGAGCACGATGTCCAGGCTGCCGATGAGGGCGACGATGTCGGCGATCATCATCCCCTTCGCGAGGTGGTGGAAGACGCTCATGGCGGTGAAGCAGGGGCTCTTGACCTTCACCCGGTACGGGTTGGCCTTGCCGTCGGACACCACGTAGTAGCCGAGCTGCCCCCGCGGGGCCTCGGAGCGGAAGTAGACCTCTCCCTTCGGGACCTTCACCCGCTTGGGGACGTTCTCGTGGACGTCCGTCTTCTCCATCTTGTCGAGGCGGTCGAGGGCCTGGTGGACGATCTTCGAGCTCTCCCGCATCTCGACCACGCGCACCCAGTTGCGGTCGAAGCACGAGCCCAGGGGGCCGAACCTGCCCTCGCCCAGGCCGAGGTCGAAGTCGTAGTTCTCGTATCCGCAGTACGGCGCGTCCTTGCGCAGGTCCCGCGGCACCCCGCTGCCCCTCAGGTTGGGGCCGGTCAGGTCGTACGAGACCCCGAGCTCCGGGGAGCAGACGCCCACCCCGGCGAGCCTCTTGATGAAGATCTTGTTTCCGATGATCAGGTCGATCAGCTCGGGCATGGTGACGGCGTCGAACTCGCGGAGCAGGTCGCGGGCCGCCCGGGTAAAGCCGTCGGGGAGGTCGTGGCTGACCCCGCCGACCCAGTTGTAGTTGTAGAGAAGACGTGCCCCACACGTCCACTCGAACAGGTCGAGCACCTTCTCCCGGTCCCGCAGGAGGTGGAGGAACGGGGTGAAGGCCCCGATGTCCATGGTGTAGGTGCCCACCGCCACGCAGTGGGAGGCGATCCGCTGAAGCTCGGCCATGATCACGCGGATCGTGTTGACGTACGGGCTCACCTCGATCCCGGCGAGCTTCTCCACCGCGAGGGCGAAGCCCAGGGTGTTCCCCATGGACGCCACGTAGTCCATGCGGTCGGTGTAGGGCATCACGCCGGGATAGTCGACGTTCTCGCAGTGCTTCTCGAAGCAGCGGTGCAGGTAGCCGATGTGGGGCCGGGCCGCCTTGACCACCTCGCCGTCGGTCCTGAGCTCCACCCGGAGCACCCCGTGGGTAGCGGGGTGCTGGGGGCCCATCTGGAGGATCATCTCGTCGGTGTCGAGGGCCTCCGGATCCCAGTCGTTCGGGAGGGCTTCGGTGCTCATTCCTTCTCGTCCACGTGGGCGTTGGGCGGCTGGAAGTCGAACGGTCCGACGCCGATCTGCTCCCCGGCGAGGGCGCGGTCCGCCATCTGCTCCGTCGGCTTCACGTGCAGGCCGTTGTAGTAGTCCGGATCCTCCCAGTCCTTCCGCAGCGGGAAGCCGTCCCAGTCGTCGGGGAGGAGGATGCGGCGCATGTCGCTGTGCCCGGTGAACACGATCCCGAACATGTCCCAGCACTCGCGCTCGTGGAAGTTGGCCACACCCCAGACGCCTTCAACCGTGGGCACCGCCGGGTTCTCGCGCGCCACGTGCACCTTCAGGGCGAACGTGTGGTGGTGGGTGTACGAGAGAAGGTGGTAGACCACCTCCATTCGCGGCGGGTCCTCGCCCGGGTAGTCGACTCCCGACAGGCACATCAGGTTGTCGAAGGCGAGGTCCGGGTCCTCCTTGCAGAAGGCGGCCACCTCGGCGATGGTGTCGGTCGCCACCACCGCGAACGGCGACGCCGCTTCGAGGTCGGCGGAGAGGACCTGGTCCCCGAACCGGGCCACCAGCTTCTCGTGAATGACCTGCGCGTCCATCGCCTACTTCGCCACCCCGTCGGTGGCGCCGTCGAGCGTGGCCCCGGCCAGGCTCCCGACCGTGGCCTCCCGCTTGCGGAGCACGCGGTCCTCCTGGATGCGCTCCTGCAGCTTCATGATCCCGTACAGCAGCGCCTCGGGCCGTGGCGGGCAGCCGGGCACGTAGACGTCCACCGGGATCACCTCGTCGACGCCCTTCAGGACGTGGTACCCGTGCTTCCAGTAGGGGCCGCCGTTGTTGGCGCAGGAGCCCATGGAGATCACGTACTTGGGCTCGGCCATCTGCTCGTACAGCCGCTTCACCCGGGTGGCCATCTTCAGAGTGACCGTGCCCGCCACGATCATCAGGTCGCTCTGGCGCGGAGTCGCCCGGGGGATCACGCCGAAGCGGTCCCAGTCGTACCGGGTTCCCCCGGCCGCCATCATCTCGATGGCGCAGCACGCGAGCCCGAAGGTCATGGACCAGAGGCTGTTCTTCCGGCCCCAGTTGATGAGCTGGTCGGCGGACGTGAAGATCAGCCCGTCCGGGAACCGGTTCTGGATGAGCCCCTTGACCTCGGACATGCCCCCTCTCAGCCCCGGTCCTCGCTGCGCACCCACGCCAGGTCGCCCTTCCTCCACACGTAGCCGAGGGCGACCAGGAGGATGGCGATGAAGACGAGCCCCTCGACATACGCGAGGAGGCCCATCTCCCGGAATACCGCCGCCCAGGGCAGCAGGAACACCGCCTCCACGTCGAACACGATGAAGATGAGGGCGAACACGTAGAACCGGATGTTGAACTGGATCCAGGCGTTGCCGGTGGGGTCCTCGCCGCACTCGTAGGTGGTCAGCTTCTCCTCGCTGAAGCGCGAGGGGCGCAGCACCCACCAGAAGAGGAGGGCGCCGACGAGGATCCCGACGATCGCCACCAGGAACACGAGGATGCTGGCGTAGGCGGTCAGGAAGTCGCTGGTCGGGGGAGGTGTGGGCACCTGGATTTCCGCGCTGAGCCGGGCGACTGCGGGCCGAATCGGCAGCATCCCCGGGCCGGCGGGACGATATCAAAAAGCGGGGGGGGGAGCAAAGGCCGCCGGCCGCCGGCCGGCCCCCGGGCATTGCCAGCACCCCGCGGGCTTGCTACGATCATCGGTCGCCGGCTTCGCCGAAGCCGGCCCCTGCCCCTGCCGGCGTAGCTCAGTGGTAGAGCAGCTGATTCGTAATCAGCAGGTCCTCGGTTCAAGTCCGAGCGCCGGCTCCAGCTCCAGTCACCATCCTGAGATCCTGACCCCGATTCCCGCTCCTGAGCCGCTTGCGCCTGGCCTCAGGCGTCGGATCCTCTTCCTGATGCCAAATAAGCCCCCTCGGCCGCGCGGGAACCGCGGGCTTCTTCGCCGGCTTCGAGGGCACGGGGGGCTTGCGCCAGTCCCAGCCCTTCCTGGCAGGCCGAGGCTGACGGGGCGGGGTGGGACGTCGGCGACCCATCGAGTGCTTCATCTCAGCCTGCCATGCGGCCAACTGAGCTCCAGTGCCACTGGGCAAGGGCAAGGGGCTCAAAGTCCCACCCTGCGGCACAGGTCCTCGTGGCGCGGGTCGGTGTGCAGCATCCCGAAGAGGTGCGGGCTGCGGAGCCCGACCAGCCAGCCCGAGCGTTCCTCGACCGCCCTCTCGAGACAGTCGAACGCCGGGTCGAGCTCGCCGAGGCCGGCGTGAACGTTCCCGACGGACCGAGGGCCTTCAGGAAGAGGCTCACACACCGGCGGAAGCCCGACTCCGACACCTCGCTCCACAGCAGGTGGAGCCCCTTCAGGCAGGCGTCGTAGGCCGCCGTGGCGGGAAGGCCGTGACGACCGACCACGCGGGCTTTCTCGACCGCATCGTGGCCGTGCTGTCTGAGGCCGATGTCAGGTACTGCGTGATCGGGGGCCAGGCGGTCAACGCGTACGTCGAGCCCGTGGTCAGCCTCGACCTGGACATCGCCGTGGCCATCGAGGACCTGGAAGCGACCGAGGCCCTGCTACGGGAGCACTTCAAGGGAGCCCGTTTCCCGCACAGCGTGAAAGCCTCGCTCGCCGGCTCGGACCTGCGCGTCCAGCTGCAGACAGACCCGAGGTACGCTGCCTTCGTCGGGCGGGCTTCGGTTCGTGACGTGCTGGGCCTGTCTCTTCCCGTGGCCGCTTTGGAGGATGTGCTCCAGGGCAAGGTGTGGGCGGCGCAGGACCCGAAGCGGCGCCCGAGCAAGCGACAGAAGGATCCCGCCGACATCTCGCGGTTGCTGGAGGCTCATCCCGAGCTCCGGCGCAGCGTGCCCCAAGACGTCCTGGACCGCCTGATCTGACGACGCGGGCTAGCCTTGCGTCTCACTGAGTGAGTGATCGGCGGGCGCACCGTTTCTGGCCTGAGCACGTCCGCATCGAGCGGCGAGCCCGTCACGCCTTCAGGGCTCGGCGTCGGTCGCCTCGGCCCCCTTCACGTACGCGTCGAACCAGCGGAGCTGCTCCCAGATGACGTGCTCCACGCTCTCGCGGGCGCGGTAGCCGTGGTCCTCGAACGGCAGCAGCACCAGCCGGGCGGTGCCGCCGGATCCGCGCACGGCCTCGAAGAAGACCTCGGACTGGAAGGTGAGCGTCCCCGGGTTGGAGTCGGCGGCGCCGTGGATGACCAGGACGGGCTCGTTGACCTGGTCCGCGAAGAAGGTGGGCGAGACCTGGATGTACGCGTCCCGGGCCTCGAAGAGGGAGCGACGCTCGGACTGGAAGCCGAAGGGCTGGGTGGTCTTGTTGTAGGAGCCGCTGCGGGCGATGCCGGCCCGGAAGAGGTCGGTGTGGGCGAGGAGGTTGGCTACCATGAGGCCGCCGTGGCTGTGGCCGATGACGCCGATGCGCTCGGGGTTGGCCACGCCCATCTCCACCGCCTTGGCCACCGCCGCCTCGGCGTCGGCCACCAGCTGGGGCACGAAGGTGTCGTAGGTGGTCTCGGGGTCGCCGACCATGGGCATGGCGGTGCGGTCGAGCACCGCGTAGCCCCGAAGCAGGAAGAAGAGATGCGAAGGGCCGGAGATGCGGCTGAAGCGCTGCACCGATCCGCGCACCTGCCCGGCGGTGGAGGGGTCCGAGTACTCCAGCGGGTAGGCGTAGAGCACCGTGGGCAGCGGCGTGCCCTCCTGGTAGCCGGGGGGCAGGAGAAGCTGGAAGCTGAGGGGCACGCCGTCCTCGCGCTGGTAGCGCACGAGGCGCTTCTGGACCTGGCGCAGCACCGGCGTGGGATCCTCGAAGCGGGTGATGGGCGCGCGGGTGTGGGCCCGGGTGGCCTCGCCCTCGGCGGCCTCGACCGCCTCGCCCAGGGTGGCCAGGGAGTAGTTGGGGACGTCGTCGACGGACTCGGAGCGCACCACGAAGTGGTCCTCGTCCCCGGCGAACGCCACGAAGGTCTCGTACCGCGACCGGTCGCATCGGAAGAGGCGCTGCACCTCGCCCGTCTCCATGTGGCGCAGGTCGAGGAAGGGCCGGTCGCCCTGGTCGGTAGCGCCGCTGCCGGAGAAGTAGACCGCGTCTCCCCGCTGGTGCAGCACCCAGCGGCCGTTGGGGAGGGGGCGGAGCACCGGGTCGCCCGGTGAGGCGTAGCGGTCGTCCTCGTTGAGGTCGAACCACGGGCGCGCGGTGCCCTCGTCCACGTCCAGGAGCCAGGTGTAGAGCCAGCGGCGCATGCGCTCGTGCTGGGTGAGCATGAGCGTGCCCCCCTCGGCACCCCAGCCGCCCTGCCAGCTCACGATGCGGTGCTCGGCCCTGAAGACCTCCTCGGGCTCGCCGGTGAAGGGCGCCTCCAGGCGCATCAGTCGATCGCGATGAGGAACCTCGGCCACGGGATTGCCGCCGTCCAGGGCCTCGACCCAGAAGAGCGTGTGCGGTGAGGTGGCGCGCCAGGACACGCCGCGCGGGCCCAGACGCACGCCGTGGGTGGGTACCTGGTCGGCCAGGGGGAGGGAGGCGACGCTCGCCACGGGCTGGCCGCTGTCGTCCCACACCTCGACCTCGCTGGCGAAGCGCCACCAGGGCACCTGGTGGGACCAGGGACCGACCAGACGCTCCACGAGCAGGAACCTTCCGTCGGGCGAGAAGTCGGCGGTGGCGTAGAGAGCCGGGGCACCGAGGGGTGTCACGGTGCCGGTGTCCGGGTCCACCACAACCAGCCCTGCGGTGGCGTAGTACTCGAACAGGGCGTCGTCGTGGGCGGTCTGGAGGAGGTCCCGTGCCTCGTAGGTGGAGCGGGCGGAGCTCCCCGACCCCTCCAGGATCTCGGGCCCCGCCGGGATGACCGGTGGCGCGGGGGCCGATCCGCGCTCCGGGATGCGCCGGACCAGCAGGCGCTGCTGGTCCGGCAGCCAGCCCACGGCGCTGCCGAGGAGCGGGTTGAGGGACAACCCCTCGATCTCGCGCACGCCTCCCTCCACCGAGCCCACCCACAGACCCATGTGATCGGCGTGCCGGACAGTGAGGGCGAAGTGCTGGCCGTCCACGGTCCAGGCCACCTCGTGGACCTCGAGGTCGGCCGGCAGGGCGAGGGGTGTCTCGGCACCCCCCTCGACCCGGACCAGACGCGGTGCCGTGGCCCCGTGTCGCCCGTGGATGTCGTTGGTCACCGGGTTCACCCGCATCCCGGCCAGCTTGTGCATGGGCGCCGCCAGCTCGGCGAGATCGGGATAGGTGACCGGGTCGGCCAGGAGCAGATGCTCACCGGTCGGCGCGGTCCACACCCAGGGGAGCTCAGGTGCGTGGAGCACCTCGAGGATGTCCTCGGGGGGCGACTGCCACCGGTTCGCTGGGACGGCATCGTCTCCGGCGTTGACGTTCGTCGCCGACGTCGCCGCCACGACCAGGACCCCAGTCAAGAGCCGAAACATGTCTTCCTCCTCATGGACTGGTGCGCTGCTCCGGCAGGCGCGCCGACCTCGCGGTGGAGTCTACAACCGCCTCGGCCAGTCTGTAACAGCCGCCCGCTCTCCCTTCTCTCCCCAGTAGACGCGCCAGGAGGATTGTCCGCGCGGCGGCGATGTCGGCCGTCCGCTCACCGAGTGAAACGAAAAGGCCATTCGAGCCATTGAGGAGTGAGGGGGAGGAGAACCATGAGGAAGCTCGTCTTGACGTTCGCAACGGCGGTGCCGCTGGCATTCGGTGCCTGTGGGGGGGACACCCCAACCCACCCGGACCCAGGCCCGCCCACGCCCCCGGCGGCCGTGATCACCGCCACCGGCGACGGAATGCTGACCGTTCACCCCAGCCTGCAGGGCTTCAACGGTGCGCTGGAGGCACCGATCATCATCCGCGAGACCGCCGGTGGGAGCGCGGACTGGACCTCGGCCCGCTTCACCGCCCTGAAGAACGGCCAGGAGATCGGGCGCCGGGAGGTCACCGCCGATGACCTGGCCGGGGCGGGCTTCACCCGCATCGCCGCCAACCAGAACGAGTCGTACGTTCTGGTCTTTCACATCAACTCCCTGGATTTCGACGCCTGGACGATCACGCTCCGCTTCGCGGATCGGCTGGATGGCCGCCTGCTCACCGTGAACGTCCCGGGGACGACCTGGGACGGCGTCGACATCTCGTGGGTGCCGCTCAGCCGACCCGAGCCTGGCTACCGGCTGGAGTAGCTGAAGGGGCCGGGGAGGACCCGTCCTTCCCGGTCCTACGCCTCGGGCGCGGCGTCGAGGACCTCGCGCACCGGGGCGGCGTCGAGAAACCCTTCGCGCAGGAGGGGGGCGTCGGTGATGCCGGCGGCGATGGTGCGGATCGCGGACGCGGCCTCGGCGAAAGCCTCCGCGGCTCCCGCTTCGTTGCCGAGGTGCCGGCGCACCCGTCCGAGGACGCGGGCGGCCCTCCAGATTTCGAGGGGGGCGGGCGACCGGCGCAGCTCGGCTACGGCCTGCGCCAGCCGCCGGGAGGCTTCCTCCACGCCCTCTCCCCGCCCGAGGGCGACCTCGGCGCGAAACCGCTCGGCGGTGCAGCGGTACTCACGCGCGCCGTGCCGTCGCGCGAGCCCGAGGAGACGGTCCGCCGCCTCCTTCGTCCGATCCCAGTCGCCGGTTGCCGCCCAGCGCTCGGCGGTGACCGGCGTCCGCCTCAGCTCGTCCATCCAGCGGAACCACTGGCCGTCGGGCGTCTTCTCCTCGAGCTCGGCCAGGAGGGTCGAGGCTCGCTCCAGGTCGCCCAGCTGAACGGCGTCGTTGGCCAGGACCAGGAGCGCGTCCGTCTCCGGGGTCTCCGGAAGCCCCATCTCCTGGGTGAGTCGGTGGGCCTCGGTGTCGAACTCCAGCGCCCGCTCGGCCGCCAGGATCTCGCGGTGCGCCCACCCCATCTGGCTGACCAGACGCGGGAGCCAGAAGCGGTCGCCGTTGCGTCGCGCCAGGGCGATCGCGGCCAGGAGCTCGTTGAGCCCCTCGGAGATCCGCCCGAGCTTGATCCGTGAGACACCGACGAACATGCGGGCCGCGAGGAGGTCGAAGGCGCTGCGGTTGGCGGCGATGGAGGCGGCCTCGGCCATGAGCGCCTCGGCCGCTTCGAACTCGGTCTGCCAGTAGTGGATGAGCCCCCGGTAGGTGAGGCCGAGCTGCAGCGCGACGGGCGGGCCGGCCGCCCGGGCGGCCTCGATCACCCCGTCGAGGAGGGGGATCGCCTCGGCAAAGCGCCCCTCGCAGGCCAGCACCTGTCCCAGGCGGCCGCGCGCCTCCACCGCGTCCCCGGCGTGGCCGGTGCGGTCGGCAACATCGAGGAGCTCGCGGGCTTGTCCCGCCATCTCGTCCACCCGCCGGGCGAAGAAGAGGGCGTCGCAGAGGCCGGCGAGGGCGGCCATCTCGGACTCGGTCGATCCGGCCGACCGGGCTTCCTCCAGCATGGCACGGAAGTCGTCGGCGGCCTCGTCGAAGCGGGCCTGCTCGTGCCGCACGGTGCCCCGCTTCCAGTAGAGGGAGAGCCGCAACCCCGGCCGGTCTTCCGGCGGAATCTTCTCGATCAGCCGTGAGGCCCACTCGCACTGCTCCGCGGCCTCGTCGAAGGCGAAGATTCGCAGCGCGTTGTCGGCGGTGTGCAAGCGAAATGTCACCGCCCCCTCGAAGTCGCGTCCCAGCTCGCAGTGCTCTGCTATCTCTCCCGCCAGCCGGGGCGCCTCGTCGCCCCAGTGGTGTCGCAGGTGCTCCGCGATCCCTCTGTGGATCTGGACCCGGCGCGAGGCGACGAGGTCCTGGTAGAGCACCGACTGATAGAGACCGTGGGCGAAGCGGTAGCGGGTGGCCAGGGTCCCGTCGGGCAGCTCCTCCTCGCCCCGTTTCTGAATCAGGCGGCGGACCTGGCTCAAGCGGTGCAGCTCCTCCTCCACGGCGGTGTGGTCGGCGCCGAGCAGGTCGGCCACGATCACGCTCAGGAACTCACGCCCGACGACGCTCGCGTGGCGGAGGACCTCCCGCTTCTCCTCGGGAAGCGCCTCGATGTGGTGCCGCACGAGGTCGAGCAGCCCCTTGGTGGGCTCGAGGTCCAGCTCCTCGAAGGGCCGGGTCAGGAGACCCACGCCCTCCTCCCGGACGATCTCCCCCTGGTCCCGGAGGACGTCGACCAGGCTGCGCACGAACAACGCCAGGCCCTCCGTGCGCGCGTGGAGCGCGCCGGCCAACGACGGGGGGAATCGGTTCGGCGAAAAGCGGGCGTCGAGGTACGCCTGGACGTCGTCCACCGAGAAACCTCCCAGAGTGAGCTCCCGCCCCACGCCCTGCGCCACCAGGTCGAGGGCGCAGCGCTTCATCCGGGGGTTGGCCGCGTCCATGTCCGCCGGCCGGTACGTGCCGATGTACAGCACGCGCTGCCGACCGACGCGGCAGCACATGTGGCGCAGGAGGTCCACGCTCGCCGCGTCGGCCCATTGGAGGTCCTCGAGAAGGAAGACGATCGGGAACAAACGGGAGGCGGCCTCCATGAAGTCGCCCGTCTCCCTCGCCAGACGCTCCTTGGTCGCGCCCACCGCCTGACGGTGCAGCGACCCGTCGGGGTCGGGCAGCAGCCCGGCACGGAACTGCACGCTGACCGTCGGCGCCCACTCGCGCAGCAGCTCGGTGGCGCTCTCCCTGGCCGAGGTCATGAGCAACCGACCGAGGGCGTCGATGAATGGCAGGAAGGCCTCGGCCGGCCCTCGGGGCTCGGAGCAGCGCCCCACGACGACCGTCACCGGGGACGGCCTCGAGCGCACCCGTCCCAGGAACTCGCTGACCAGCATGCTCTTCCCGATCCCGCGCTCGCCGGTCACGAACACCACGCTCCCCGACCCCGCCTTCGCCGCGGCGAGGCGCTCCTCCAGCTCGGCGAGCTCGTCCTGGCGGCCCACGAAGACCTCGCCCATCGAGGGCACTCGATCCCAGTTGACGCGGTCCTCCACCTCCTTGAGAGCGTCCGCCATCTCCTGGGCCGAGGAGAAGCGCTGGTCGGGCGGCTTCGCCAGGGCCCGGCGGAGCGGCCGGTCGAGAGCCTTGAGCTGGGGGGAGTTCCCGAGCGGGAGGGGCTCCTCGTGCAGGGCCGCCGAGAGGACCTGGATGGGGCTCTCGCCGGGGAACGGGCGGCGCCCGGTCAACGCTTCGTACACGACGATGGCGAGCGCGAACAGGTCGGTGCGCGTGTCCACCGCGCCGCCGAGGACCTGCTCCGGGGCCATGTAGCCGGGGGTCCCCATGATGATCCCGTCCCGCGTGAGCGGCTCACCCTTGCTGGCGAGGTCGCGAGTGATCTCCCGGGGCAGCTCCTGGGCGAGGCCGAAATCGAGAAGCCGCGCGCCGTGAGCGGTGAGGAAGACGTTCGAGGGCTTGAGATCACGGTGGACGATGCCGGCCTCACGCAGGGCCTCGAGTGCCGCGAGCACCTCCTGAGCCAGGGTGAGCGTCTCCGGCACCGGCAGCGGGCCGCGCTCCAGCCGTCGCGCCAGGGTCTCGCCCTCGAGCAGCTCCATGGCGAGGAAGAGCTGGCCCCTGTCCTCGCCCACGTCGAAGACCGGACACACGTGGGGGTGGCTGACGGCGGCGGCGGCCTGGGCCTC
This sequence comes from Acidobacteriota bacterium, assembly GCA_022340585.1. Taxonomy (GTDB): domain Bacteria; phylum Acidobacteriota; class Vicinamibacteria; order Fen-336; family Fen-336; genus JAJDNS01. Next base: position 2,630 of record JAJDNS010000039.1, on the reverse strand, counting down.
GCGCATGAACCGCGCCCGCGAGGTTTCGTTCGATTCCTTCAGGACCTTCACCGCCAACCGACGGCGGAGGGTTCTGTCCTCGGCCAGGTAGACTCGGCCCATCCCGCCCTCGCCCAGCAGCGAGAGGATGCGGTAGCGCCCGATCCGCCTGGGGAGGCGGCCGTCGGGCGGCATCTCGAGACCGTGGCCAAACAGCCTCTGCCAGAGACCTTGCCGCTGGGGGCCGGTCGTCGTGACGTCCTCGTCCCGAGGGGGGGAAGTCACGGCCGTCGCCTCCGATCCATCCTCGACACCGCGCCTCCCGGCTCTGGCCGTCGTAACGGTGATCTTCGTGGAGTGAGGATTCGAAGATAGAGGCCGACTCCCCGGAAGTCAATGGACTGGCGGGTGGCATGCGTCACCCGCGGTGCGTCGGGCGACGTCTGCTTGACTCGCCTCCGGGGCGGGCTCACAATCGCCGCAACCGTCTCCCCAGAGGCACTTCGAGCGCTAACGACGGCGCGATGGGACGTGGAGGTCGTGATGGCGCGCATGGGCACGACCAACTGGAGCCTGGTCCTTCGCGCGGGCGCCGACGACTCGTCGATCGCCCGCGCGGCCCTCGGGGGGCTCTGCGAGGCCTACTGGTACCCCGTCTACGCGATGGTGCGGCGGTACGGCCACGACCCGACCAACGCCGAGGACCTGACCCAGGCCTACTTCACCCGCTTTCTGGAGAAGAGCTGGATCAAGGAGGTCAGCCCCGAGCACGGGCGCTTCCGGTCGTTCCTGCTCGTCTCCGTCCGGAACTTCCTGAACAACGAAACGGACCGCGAGCGGGCGCTCAAGCGCGGGGGAGGCCAGCGGACGGTGGAGCTCGACGGGGTGGATGCCGAGAAGCGGTACGCCATGGAGCCGGTCGAGTCGTCTACCCCCGAGACGTTGTTCGAGCGGGCGTGGGCCGAGCACGTCCTGGCCCGCGCCCTCGAGCGGCTGCAGGCCGACGTGACCGAGAAGGAGGGCGCGGAGAGGTTCGCACAGTTGAAGGGCCACCTCACCGGCGACCAGCCGGCCAGGACGTACCGTGAGCTGGCGGAGGACCGGGGGGTGGGGGAATCCGCGGAGCGAGTGGCGGTGCACCGCCTCCGGAAACGCCTCGGAGTCCTGCTGCGGGAGGAGATCGCGGCCACGGTGGCCGATCCCGCCGACGTGGGTGAGGAGCTGCGTCACCTGCTGACCGTGCTCGGGGGCCCAGGTGGCGGAGACATCGAGGGACCACCGCCTGCTTCTGCTGAAGAGCGAGACAGCCACGGTGAGTGAGACGCCGCCACGAGGGTGGATCGGTCGGTCGGGCCGGTAACACGACCGGAGCGCTGCTTCTCTCACGATTGAGTCAGGGCATGGAGGACGAGAGACGCTGTCCGCGGTGCGGCGCGACGCTCCTCGGGGCGAGCGATGCGTGCGTGCGGTGCCTCCTGGCCCTGGGCCTCGAGGCGGGCGGGCCGTCACCGGAGGCCGGGCCGGCCCCGGCGTCGTCCGCCGGGCCGCCGGCGATGCCCGAGCGCATCGGACGGTTCCGGCTTCTCGACGTCCTGAGCGCCGGGGACACGAGCACCGTCTCCCTCGCCGAGGAGGAGCCGGGAGGGCGGCGCGTCGTGCTTCGGGTCCTGAGCCCGAGGGAGGACGCGCACGAGATCCTGTCGCGCTTCGAGGCGGAACGCGACGCCCTGCTCAGCGCGAGGCACCCGGGCCTCGCGAGTGTGGTGGATGGAGGAGTGTCGGAGGAGGGGTGCCCCTGGTTCGCCACGGAGTGGGTCCCCGGGGTCCCGCTCACCGAGCTCTGCGACCGGAAGCGCCTCACCGTGCGGCAGCGCCTCGGGTTGTTTGTCGAGGTGTGCGAAGCGATCGAGCACGGGAATGCCCGAGGGCTCGCCCACCTGAACCTCCAGCCAGGGAAGGTGCTCGCGACGGAAGAGGCGGACGGGATCCGCGTCCGCGTGATCGATCTCGGCCTGGCCCGCGTGCTCGACCGGAGGCCGACCGAGCAGGTGCTGTACTCCGGACGGGGGCTCCTGGAGGGGACGCTCGGGTACTTGAGCCCGGAGCAGCTGGACCCGGCGGACCTCGCCCCGGACGCTCGGACCGACGTCTACGCGCTGGGTGCCCTGCTGTACGAGCTCCTCGTGGGGGTGACGCCGTTCGACTCCCGTCGGCTGCTGAGGAAGGGCTGGGCCGGAATGTCCCGCATCATCCAGCAGGAGTCACCCGAGCCCCCCAGCCGGAGGGTCGCTGGCCTCGGCAACATCCGACTCTCCGAGGTGAGCGCCCAGCGGCGAACGGAGGCGCGCCGCCTGGTCCGCGAGCTCCGGGGCGACCTCGACTGGATCACCCTCAAGGCCCTGGAGAAGGAGCCGTCCCGTCGCCACGCGTCCGCGGGTGGGTTGGGGTTCGACGTGCGGCAGGTCCTGGACGGCGAGCCGGTGGAGCCGGGGCTGCGGGCCCTGGGTCGTCGTCTGCTGCGAGCGGTCCGCCGGTAGTCGCTCCCCGAAGGGGGCGGACCGGGAGTGCGTCCCCGGCCCACCCCGGCGGGATCAGAAGCCGCAGGACTCCTGACTGACGGAGTGCTTCCAGTACCCGGCCCACAGCTTCTC
>JAJDNS010000035.1 GCA_022340585.1 Acidobacteriota bacterium | reverse complement strand
GTAGATCGAAGGGGTAGTCAAGAACTCGTCAAACGACGGCCAAGCCGTAGGCGATCTCTCTTGCTTGTGGGGGAGGTTGGTGGACCTGGTCGGGATCGAACCGACGACCTCGTGAATGCCATTCACGCGCGCTCCCAACTGCGCCACAGGCCCACAGGGCAGACAAGGAGATTAGCAGGGGGCGCGGGAAGTGGTCAACTCGAGCGGGGGAGGCGGGTACGGCCACGGGAGATGAGAAGGAGGGGCCGTCGGCATGCCGGACGACGAGGCTTCTGCCAACGACGTGAGTTTCGTTCGGAGGAGGAGCATCGTTGGGTGCGCGACGAGGAATCTGGCGCCGGGGCCGGTTCCGGGTCTGGATGACGGGCCGGGGCCAGGAGCCGTTGATCCATCGCGCGTTTCATGAGAAAACGGGCACGCCAATGATTGATCTAAGCAAATATGCGGGTATTGGAGTGCAATTTGAGGCTGAAACGCTCACATTGAGCTTCGGATCTGGGGTGACCACGGCGCCGGTGACGGTGCGCTCCCTCGATGAAGTCCGGCCCATGCTTCGGGACCCGGAGTGCAGCGGGCCCGAGCACCTGTACACGATCTACATGGACGTGAAGGCCCCCGGGGTCACCGAGGCCCTCGGTGGGCGTGGCCTGGGCTACGGGGCGGTGGTGTACAACCACGGTGTCCTGGGACGGGAGTTCCTGCGCAGCCAGGGGCACGTGCACTCCGTGGCTCCCGAGACCGGGGTGGGGTACTCGGAGCTGTACGAGTTCTGGCACGGACGCGGCCTGGTCTACATGCAGAGCTCGGGGGAGGACGAGGTCGAGGACGTGATCGTGGTGGAGGCCGGGCCCGGCGAGAAGGTGGCCATACCCCCGGGGTGGGCCCACGCCACGGTCAACATCGGGGACGAGCCCATGGTGTTCGGGGCGGTGTACGCGCCGGCCGCCGAGCTTCTCTACGAGCCGCTCCGTCGGCGGGGGGGGACGGCGCACCACGTCCTCGCCGACGGGACGCTGGAGGTGAACCCGGCCTACCGCCGGGTGCCGGAAGCCCGTCGCCAATCGCCCCACACCTTCCCGGAGCTGGGGATCGCGCCTGGGCAGCCCGCGCTGGTCGCCCTCGGGCGGGACGAGAGCTGTCTCGACTTCGTCTCCCGACCGGACGCGTTTCCCGGGCTCTGGGAACGTCTCACTCGGGGATCCTGAGTCCAGGAGAAGACCGATGACTCTCGCCGCCGCCGACCGAGCCGCCGCCATCCTCCGCGAGGTGCAGAGCGCGGGGGTGGTGACGGTCGAGGAGCTCTCGGAGCGACTCGGTGTCTCCGCGCCCACCATCCGCCGGGATCTGTCCTCCCTCGAGTCCGAGGGGCTGCTCCAGCGGACCCACGGAGGGGCGACGGTCGTGCGTCCCGTGCACTACGAGGTCTTCGCCTACGACTCCTCCTACCTCGAGCAGGAGGGCCTCCACGCCGAGGAGAAGCGTCGCATCGGGCTGGCCGCCGCCGACCTGGTGGGCGACGGAGAGAGCATCGGGCTCACCGCGGGCACCACCGCCACCCAGGTGGCCCGCAGCCTCCGCCACCGGCGCGGCATCTCAGTGGTCACCAACACCGTGAACGTGGCCATGGAGCTGTCCCGGCGCGAGGACCTGGCCGTGACCGTGGTCGGGGGACAGCTCCGCGGGGGTTGGTTCTCGCTGGTCGGAGCCCAGGCGGTGGCCGCGGTGAAGGAGACCTTCCTGGACCGTGTGTTCATCGGGGTCAACGCCATCGATGCGGCCCGGGGCCTCACCTGCCATCACCCGGAGGAGGCGGCGGTGAACCGGGCCCTGGTCGGCCAGGCCCGTCAGCGGGTGGTGGTGGCCGACCGGAGCAAGCTCGGGCGGGTTGTCCGTTGCCTCATCTGTCCCACCTCGGAGGTCCACATGCTGATCACCGACCGCGAGGCCACCGACGCCGACATCGCCCCCTTCGCCGAGGCCGGGATCGAAGTGAGGCGCGCGTGAGCGCCCTCGGGGCGGTGCCACTGCTGACGGCCGGCGAGGGGGACGCCGAGGCCGTGCGACGACGATCCACCTACGACAAGCGTCCGGTGACCGTCGTGGACGGGAAGGGCGCCTGCCAGGTGGGCTGGCGGGCCATCGTGGAGCGGCTGCGGGGGCTGAGGACGCGGTCCCGGTGCGTCCTGGTGGTGGAATGCTACCCGGGCGTCCGCGTCGACGAGGTCAAGCAGGCCTTCATCGACAGCCTCGGACCGATCCTCGTGGTCGACGCCCGGCAGGCCTACCGGCATCCGGTGGAGATCGAGGCGCTGTGTGCCCCCTTCCTCGGGGACGACCCGGTCTTCGGGCGGATGAACGGGATCTCTCTGGCCGACTTCTTCGACCCCGGGCGCCGGGCGAGCCTCCGGTCGCGAGTCGAGAAGGCCACGGAAGGGCTCGTTCTCGTCTTCGGGACCGGGGCGACCCTCGTTGCCGAGGCCGATGTCATGGTCTACGCGGACATGGCGCGCTGGGAGATCCAGCAGCGACAGCGACGGAACGAGCCCACCGCGATCGCGGTCGACGACCACGGGGAGCGTCCCGGGATCCAGTACAAGCGGGGCTTCTTCGTGGACTGGCGGGCCGCCGACCGCCTGAAGGCTCAGCTGCTCCCGACCCTGGACTTCCTTCTCGACACGAACGACGTCGAGCGGCCGAAGATGATCGACGGGGAGGACTTCCGCCGGGGGCTCGCGGCGACGGTGGCGCGCCCGTTTCGGGTCGTTCCGTTCTTCGACCCGGGCCCGTGGGGTGGGCAGTGGATGCGGGAGGTCTGCGACCTGCCGTCCGAGGCGCCCAACTACGCCTGGTGCTTCGACTGCGTTCCCGAGGAGAACAGCTTGCTCCTCGGCTTCGGGAACGAGCGGGTGGAGGTGCCGGCTCTCGACCTCGTCCTCCTCCATTCCCGTGAGCTGCTGGGGGAGGCGGTCCACGCCCGCTTCGGGGCCGAGTTCCCCATCCGCTTCGACTTCCTGGACACCATGGGCGGGGGGAATCTCTCCCTCCAGGTCCACCCGCTCACCGAGTACATCCAGGACCGGTTCGGGATGCACTACACCCAGGACGAGAGCTACTACCTCCTCGACGCCGAGGAGGGGGCAGGTGTCTACCTCGGGGTGAGAGAGGGCATCGACCGCGAGGCGATGGTCCGCGATCTCCACCGCGCGCAGGAGGGAGGCTTCCGTTTCCCCGACGAGCAGTACGTGAGCCGGTTCCCGGCGAGGAAGCACGATCACTTCCTGATCCCGGCGGGGACGCTGCACGGCTCGGGGAAGGGCTCGATGGTGCTGGAGATCAGCGCCACGCCCTACCTCTTCACGTTCAAGCTCTGGGACTGGGACCGCCTGGGCCTCGACGGCCGCCCCCGGCCCATCCACCTCGACCACGGGCTGGCCAGCGTCCAGTGGGACCGGACTACCGCCTGGGTCGAGCGTGAGCTGGTGAACCGGATCGAGCCCCTGGCGAGCGGGCCGGGATGGCGGGCCGAGCGGACCGGGCTCCACGAGCGGGAGTTCATCGAGACCCGCCGCCACTGGTTCACCGGGACCGTCCCCCACGACACCGGAGGGGGAGTGAACGTGCTGAACCTGGTGGAGGGCGACGAAGCGGTGGTGGAGAGCCCGAGCGGGGCCTTCGAGCCCTACGTCGTCCACTACGCCGAGACCTTCATCATCCCCGCCGCCGTGGGGGTCTACACGCTCCGCCCCTCCGGGCCGGGGGCCGGGGAGTGCGCGACGATCAAGGCCTTCGTGAGGATCCACCCGTGAGCCCCTTCGACCCGGGCCTGGACGTGCGCCCCCGGAAGGCGCCCCTGGGCTTCGAGTACGGCTCCCGGGTCTTCGGGCCCGCCCCCGAGCTGCGGCGTCTCGACGCCATCCGGCCGAGCCTGCGCGACCCGGGGTGCGACGGACCCGACCCCGTCTACGCCATCGCCATGGACGTGGGCCGGGAGGAGCACCGCCCGGCCCTGCGGGACCGCTTCCTCCTGTTCGGGGTGGTCACCTACGCCGCGGGACGCCTGGGCCAGGAGCCGGTGCGCAGCCAGGGGCACGTCCACAAGGTGGCGCCCCACAGCGGCTGGTCCCCGCCCGAGCTCTACGAGATCTGGAGCGGTCGCGCCGTCGTCTACATGCAGGAGCGGGCCGCCGACGACCCCGGCCGCTGCTTTGCCATCGAGGCCAGACCTGGGGAGGTGGTGGTGGTGCCCCCCTCCTGGGCCCACGCCACCGTGAGCGCCGACCCCGGGACTCCCACGACCTTCGGGGCCTGGTGCGACCGGGAATACGGGTTCGAGTACGACGCGGTGCGAGCCCGGGGAGGCCTCGCCTACTACCCGCTCCTCACCGAAGAGGGCCGCATCGAGTGGCAGGCCAATGGGCGCTACGAGCCCCGTCCCCTCGTCGCCCGCGGGACGCGGACCTATCCCGAGCTCGGCCTGAAGCCGGGCGTCCCCGTCTACGAGCTGTTCGCCCGCGACCCCGACGCGGTCCGGTGGGTCTCCGACCCGGCCCGCGTCTCCCCCCTCTGGGAGGGGTTCGAGCCGTGAGACTGAACGCCCTCGACGCCGCTTCGCGACGCCACAAGAGCCGCGCCGGCGCACCGCGGGGAACCGCAAAGGAGCTCTCATGAAGCCCGCCGTCTTCGTCCCGATCGCGATCGCCGCCTCCGTCACCGCCGCCTGTGCGCCCGGCCCCGCCCCGCAGGAGAAGGAGTCTCGCGTGCCCGAGTACGAGCTCGTGAAGATCTCGGACATCGAGCCACGAGGGTGGCTCCACGAGTTCCTGCGCCTCCAGGGCGAGGGTCTCACCGGCCACATCGAGGTCGCGGGCTTCCCCTTCGACACCGGGATGTGGACTGAGAAGATGCAGCTGGACGAGTACACGGAGAAGGAGAAGAAGAAGAAGTTCGAGAGGGACGGCACGCCGGAGGAGGAGGGTGTCTTCTGGTGGCCCTACGAGCAGACCGGCTACTACATCGACGGGGCCCTCAAGGCCGGCTACCTCCTGGACGACGCGGTGCTCGTCGAGCGGGCCCGGGCCCAGATCCGCCACACCCTCCTCCACGTCCAGACGAACGGCAGGCTGGGACCGAAGACGCTCCTCGGCCGCTGGAACCGGTGGCCCTACGCGGGGTTCCTCCGGTCCTTCGTGACCGAGCACGACGTCACCGGCGACGAGGCGATCGTGGCCGCCCTGCGCCGGCACTACCTGACCTACCAGCCGGAGGACTTCCAGGACGAGCTCGACGTCTGCAACGTGGAGCACCTGTGCTGGCTGTACGACCGGACGGGCGACCGCGTGCTCCTCGACAAGGCCGAGAAGGCCTACGCCCTCTTCAAGTCCTCCCACGCGAACCGCAACCGGGACGAGAGGGACATCGACTTCGCTTCGGACCGGATCCCGGACTACCACGGGGTGGTGTACCTCGAGATCGTCAAGATCCCCGCCCTTCTCTACGCCAGCACCGGGGACGAGGCCTACCTCGAGGAGGCGCGGCACGGGATTGAGAAGATGGAGCGCCACCACATGCTGGCCTCCGGTCTCCCGAGCACCACGGAGCACCTGAACGGGATCTCCGAGACCGCGGGCCATGAGACCTGCAACACGGCCACGCTGCCGTACACCTACGGGATCATGCTCCGGGTGACGGGCGACGCCACCTGGGCCGACAGGATCGAGAAGGCGGTCTTCAACGCCGGGATCGGCAGCGTCACCAAGGACTTCCGAGCCCACCAGTACTTCTCGGCCCCGAACCAGATGATCGCCACCCTGGATTCGAACCACTTCGGCTACTACCCTGGGAACATGGCCTACCGCCCGGGGCACCCGGTGGCCTGCTGCACGGGGAACGTGAACCGCTTCATGCCCTACTACGCCATGCAGATGTGGCTGAGGACGGACACGGGCGGCCTCACCGCGGCGCTCTACGGTCCCTCCACCGTGTCCGCCCGCGTGGGAGCCGACGCAATACCGGTGACCGTGACCCAGGAGACGCGGTACCCTTTCGACGAGTCCGTGCGCTTCGTCGTGGCCACCGAGAGGACCGCCGAGTTCGCGCTCCAGGTCCGGGTCCCCTCTTGGTGCGCGTCCCCGGCCCTCGCGGTGAACGGAGAGCCGGTCGAGGGCGACCTGGTTCCCGGGACGTTCTTCACCCTCGACCGGGTCTTCTCCGACGGCGACGTGGTGGAGCTCTCCCTGCCGATGGAGGTCCGAGCCGTGGAGTGGCCCCATCACGGGGTGTCCCTCGAGCGCGGCCCCCTCGTCTACAGCCTCCCCGTTCCGGAGGCGGTGACCGTCGCCGAGGGCTACGAGAAGTCCACCGAGGAGTTCCCGGCCGTGGAGCTCCGTCCCGCCGGACCCTGGGCCTACAGCCCCGACGTGGAGAGCGCGCGGGTTGTCGACACTGGCCTCGAGGGCTATCCCTGGAACTCCGAAGCGGTGCCGGTCAGGCTGGCCCTCAAGGCCCGGCGTGTGGAGAACTGGCAGCTGGAGGACGTCGACGACGAGAAGCTGGGCCGGACCGTCTCGCGGATCTCGGCCTTCCCGGACACCCTGGACCTGTCGGAGGAGGTCGAGGAGATCGAGCTCGTCCCCTACGGGAGCACTCGCCTGAGGGTCACGGTCTTCCCGCGGAGCTCGGGCTCGTGAGCGCCTCTACCTTCCCGCCGTGACCCTCGCCCCAACCCCTGGAGGTCTGCGATGTCGACCCGCGTGAGCGTCCTCTCCCTCGTCCTTCTTCTCCTGGCTCCCGTCGCCCACGCCCAGCGCATCACCGTGGACCTCGACGGCACCTGGGAGATCGCCGACAGCGTCGAGGCCGAGGCGATGCCGACGCGCTTCGACCACACCGTGGCGGTGCCCGGGCTCGTCCACAACGCGACGCCGCCCTTTCCCGACGTCGACGTCTTCCACAGCGCCGAGCTGATCTCGAACCGCATTCGCTCGGAGCACCTTGCCGACCGCTTGCCCGAGGTGGCGCGAGTGGAGCCCCCCGGCGTGTCGGGCCAGGACCGGAACTACTTCTGGTACCGGCGGACCTTCACCGCCCCCCGGGGCAAGTCGGTGGCGACCCTGCGGGTGAACAAGGCCCAGTTCGGGACCGGGGTCTGGCTGAACGGCCGCAAGATCGGCGAGTACGCCGGCTGCTTCACCGCCGGCGTCTTCGACATGACCCCGGCCGTCGAGTGGGGCCGGGAGAACGTCCTCGTCATCCGGGTCGGGGCCCATCCCGGAGTCCTCCCCCCGAGCTATCCCGCGGGGACCGACTTCGAGAAGCTGAGGTGGACTCCGGGGATCTACGACGAGGTCTCGGCCCACTTCTCCGGCAACCCCGTGGTCGAGTGGGTGCAGGTGGCCCCTCGCATCGCGACCTCGGAGATCCTGGTCGAGACGAAGCTCTCCAACCGGATCAGCGCCGCGGTGACCCTCGACCTCGTCCACGATGTCCGGACCTGGAAGGGGCGCGAGAAGGTGGCCAGCGGTTCGGCGGACAAGGTCACTCTCGGCCCCGGGGAGACACGGACCGTCCGCGAGACGGTCGCGATTCCCGACGCGCACCTCTGGTCGCCCGAGGACCCGTTTCTCTACGCTCTGGCCACGTCGACCGGTGCCGACTCGCTGGTGACCCGCTTTGGGATGCGGGAGTTCCGCTTCGACACCGCCACCAGGCGGGCCTACCTCAACGGGAAGGTCTACTTCATGCGCGGGTCGAACATCACCCTGCACCGCTTCTTCGAGGACCCCCTGTCCCGGGACCTGCCCTGGGACGAGGCCTGGGTGCGCCGGCTCCTCGTGGAGATCCCGAAGAAGATGCACTGGAACAGCTTCCGCTTCTGCATCGGCCCGGTGCCCGACCGGTGGCTGCAGATCGCGGACGAGGCGGGTCTCCTCATCCAGAACGAGTTCTTCGTCTGGACCGGCGCCCCCGAGTGGGACCCGAGGTACGCCCGTCACTGGGACGCGGAGGAGATGGTTCGCCAGTACTCCGACTGGCTGCGCGACAACTGGAACCACCCCAGCGTCGCGATCTGGGACGCGAACAACGAGTCCCTCGACCCCCTCTTCGGGGAGACGATCATCCCCGCGGTTCGACCCCTCGACCTGTCGAATCGGCCCTGGGAGAACAGCTACAACCAGCCGGTGGGGCCGGACGATCCCATCGAGGACCACCCGTACCTCTACAGCGGCTACCTGTGGGGCGCACCCTTCAAGATCACCGACCTCGAGGAGAAGACGGGGTCGCCCAGGAGCCCGCCCCGGGCCGCCCGGGCGATGATCCTCAACGAGTACGGATGGCTCTGGCTGCGACGCGACGGGGAGCCCACCGTCCTCACCGAGCTGGCCTACGCGGACCTCCTGGGACCGCACGCGACCGCCGAGGAACGCTTCGAGCTGAACGCGTATCTCCTCGCAGCCCTCACCGAGCACTGGCGGGCCTACCGCAACTACGCCGCCGTCCTCCACTTCGTCTACCTCATGTCCAGCTTTCCCGGGGTCTTCACCGCCGACCACTTCCAGGACGTCGAGGCTCTCGTCCTCGAGCCACACTTCGAGGACTACATGGGCGAGGCGATGAAGCCCCTGGGGGTGTACGTCAACTTCTTCCAGCCCACGCTGGCGCCGGAGCAGGAGCGAAGCTACCGGGTCATGATGGTGAACGACTCCTACGAGGGGGAGGAGGGAGAGCTCGCCCTGACCCTGGAGGCGGAGGACGGGCGCGAGGTCGCGCGGGCGAGCGTGCCGTTCTCCATCGCCCCTCTCGGCGCGCTGAGTCGGGACCTGGAGCTCGAGGCCCCCGCCGTCGGGGGCGAGTATCTCCTCAAGGCCACCGCCACCACCGACACCGGCCGCACGGTAAGTCGCCGCAAGCTCGTGGTGACCGCAGAGTGAGTGGGGTGCCGGTGGCGGGGGTGGGAGTGACGTCCCAGGGAACGGAGTAGAGGAGCCGAGTCTGGAGAATGACGGAATGCGGACTCGGGACCTCGGCGGAACGGAAGATCCCGAGTCCGACGAGTCAACGATGCGGACTCGGGATAAGAGGCCATTGACCTTCGGGCGTGGGTCGGTGAGAATCCTCGCGACGTCAACTCTCCGCCATGAAGTACCTCACGACCCTCGAGGTCGCCAACGAGCTGAAGATCAGCAAGCAGACGCTGCTGAACTGGCTCTACGCGAAGAAGGTGCCGGAGCCGCCGCGCAACCGGAACAACCACCGCCTGTGGAGCTCGGCCCGCGTCAGCCTCATCCGGAAGATGATCGGAGACGGTCGCCTGCACCGACGCACGGTGGTTCACCGCGAGCCCTCCAAGGAGCCGGAGGTGGTGGCGGAGATCGCGCAGGAGGTGAGTCAGTTTCTGCGCGACGCGGAGATCCCGCTCCGGAGGTTCCAGCAGGAGCTCAACCGGATCCACGGGCGGGGCGCGGCCCGGCGCGGCATGCGCCCGACCCCGCGTCGGACCCCGCGTCGCCGCAGCTGAGTCGTCGGGGGGAGAGGGCCTACTCCCAGGGAATGTCGGGCATGAGGAGTCGCTCGACGGGACGTCCCTGCTCGAGGTGGGACGCGCAGATCTCGGCGAGGTCGTCCGGAGTGACCGCCGCGTACCAGACGTTGTCCGGCTGCACCGCCAGCACCGGTCCCCGGCTGCAGTGCTTCAGGCAGTAGGTGCGGTTGACCATCACCCGGTCCTGCAGCCCGCGCTCGCGGACGAGGTCGCGCAGGGCGTCGAAGAGGCCCTGGGAGCTCTTCTCGGCGCACGAGCCCTTCGGGTGACCCGGCGGGCGGGCGTTGGCGCAGATGAGAACCTGGCGCTCGGGCTTGGGCACGCTTTCCTCCTGGTTGATGAGCGGCCCGAGGGGCCGCATTGCCGGGAGTATACCTTCCCGTGTTACCCTCCCGACCCACTGAACCCTGACTATGGAGGACGAACGCCGATGAAGAGCCTGGGACGAACTCTGTCCGCCGCCGTGCTCACCGCCGTGATCGCCGCCCCGGTCCTCGCCGAGGATCTGACCGTCACCTACAAGACCACTGGAACGGGAGGCGACGGAACCTCGACTCAGTACTTCTCCAGCGAGCGCATGCGCTCCCACGACGGCAACCTGGACACCCTGTTCGAGTACGCGAGTGGGACCATCACCAGCATCGACCACGGGAAGAAGCAGTACTCCCAGATCACCCTGGCCGAGATCGAGGAGGCGATGAAGGCGGCCCGAGCCCAGATGGAGCAGGCCATGGCCCAGCTGGAGTCCATGCCCGCCGCCATCCGCGAGAAGATGGGGAAGATGATGGGCGGCATGGCGGGCGAGGTCACGGTGACGAAGGGTGGGACCCGCGACGTCGCGGGCTACCCGACCCAGGAGTACGTCGTGACCATGGGCGAAGCCACGAAGATGACCTTCTGGAACACCACCGACCTGGCCCTGCCCATGCCCGAGGTCAATCTCAAGAGGCTCGCTGCCTTCACCGGTCCCATGGCGGCGATGGCCCAGAACCCCATGTTCAAGGGCTTCGCTCAGCTTGCCGAGAAGATGCAGGAGATGGAGGGCTTCACCCTGGCCAGCACCAGCTCGATCAGCATGATGGGGCGCACCCACGAGAGCTCCCGCGAGGCGACGGCGGTGAAGACGGGCCCGATCCCCGCGTCCGAGTTCGACGTGGCCACCCTGGCCCCCGGCTACAAGAAGGTCGACTCGCCCCTCAGCCAGATCGGGAAGCGCTAGGGAAGCGGTGGAGGACGTACCGCGGCCGCGGCCGGCCCTTCTCCATGACGGTGAGGAGGTCGGTGGCCCGGTACCCGCGGGCGAAGTAGGCCTCGAAGGCCGCCCGGACCTGCCGCTGCCACGTGGCGGCGCCGTCGGGAGCCTCGCGGACGAGCGCGTTCCAGTCGTCGGGGATCTCGAGGAGCAACGCGGACTCCTCGAGATCCAGGCGCGGGGACGAGGAGACGGGCGATCTGTCGTCGGAGGCGGAGACGTCGTTGATCCGAGGGGCGTCGAGGAGCGCCGCCGCGGGCTTCGGGGCTCCGGCGCCGGCGCGCTCGCGCACGCTGGGGCTGGTGAGCTCCCAGCGCACCTCGAGGCGGTCGGTGGGAAGGCCGTGGTGAAGGGCCGAGCTCGTCGTCCCGTAGAGGTCGGGTCGGAACTGGTCCGCGGTGGCCCCGAGATGTCGGAGGTTCAACCGGGCGTTGCCCGCCTGCAGGGGATCGAAGGTCCAGGTGACGAGCGTGATCCCGCGACGGAGCGCCTCCTCGCGCTGGGCCCACTTGAGGCGAGCCCCGAGCCCCCGGCCCCGGGCGGCCGGGAGGACGGCCAGCATGTCGGAGTGAAGGTGGGGCTCGCCGTTGCGCAGGGCGGGGAAGGCGTAGGAGAAGGCCACGATCCGCCCCGACTCCTCGGCCACGAGCAGCAAGCCGCCGGCGTGGACCGTCGCGCGCAGCTGGATCGCGCCGGTGATCTCGAGATCGCTCAAACCCCAGACCACTCGCTGCAGCTCGACGCAGGCGTCGATCTCGCCGCGGTCGCGGGCCGGGCGGATCGTCGGCGTGTCGGCCATGGGCGGTCGGCCGCCGATCAGGCCTTCGACCCGGACATGCCCTCGAGCTGATCGAGCTGCTGCCGGTGACCGAGGGCGATGAGCACGTCGCCCTCTCCCAGAACCGCCTCCGGGGTGGGGTTGAAGAGCATGTGTCCGTCCGGGCGCTTGATCGCCACGATGATGATGCCGAGCTGGCTCTTGATGGGGCTGTCCTTGAGCGAGGTGCCGGTGAGAGCGCTCCCCTTCTTGAGCGAGATCTCCTCGATCTGCAGCTCGAGGTGGGCGCTGCGGGTGGCGAGCTCGATGAAGTCCATGGCGTTGGGGCGCAGCACCGCCTGGGCCACGCGGTGGCCGCCGATGGCGTAGGGCGAGATCACCCGGCTGGCCCCGGCCCGCAGGAGCTTGCGCTCGGCCCCCTCGCTCTCCGCCCGGGCCACGATGAAGAGGCCCTCGTTGAGGAAGTGCGCGCTCATGGCGATGTAGAGGTTGTCGGCGTCGGAGGCGGCGGCGGTCACCAGGGCTCGGGCCCGCTCGACGCCGGCCCGCTTGAGCACCTCGTCGCTGGTGGCGTCCCCGCTCAGGGGAATCCCACGGGGCATGGAGAAGTCCCGGAGTACGCTGGGGTCGCGATCGATGACGACGAAGGGGATCCCGGCCTCCGAGAACTCCTCACAGACGAGCTGACCCATCCGCCCGAACCCACAAACCACCATGTGGTTCCCGAGCTGTGCGAGCTGGCTCTCCATGCGCTGCCTCCCAAAGACAGTCCGGATCTCACCGGTGACGACGGCGCGGATGAAGGCCCCCGCCGCGTAGAAGGCCGTGAACACCCCACCCAGGGCCAGGGCCATGGTGAACAAACGCCCGGTGGGGCCCAGGGGCTGGACCTCGTGGAAGCCCACCGTGGTGATGGTGATGACGGTCATGTAGAGGGCGTCGAGCCACGTCCAGCCCCCGACCACCCGGTAGCCCAGGGTGCCCCCGACGAGGAGGATCCCCACGACGATCACCGGAAGGATCAGGAGCCGCAGGGCGGGGAGCCTCTTCATCATGGCCTCGGTCTCGGGACCGGGGCGGAGGCCACCCGCGCCATGAGCAACCAGACGTCCTGCACGAGGCTCGCCATGCGACCGCCATGATACGACGCGGGCTTGGCTTCGGGCTAAAGGCCGATCTCTTCGGCGACGGGGACGAGGGCCGCGATCACGAACCCGACGTGCTCCGGAAGGGGCCGGCCGAGCGCCTCCGCCCCCTCGTAGATGCACTTGCGGTCCACCGCGCGAGCGAAGGCCTTGTCCTTGAGCTTCTTGGTGACCGACTTCACCGGAAGGTCGGCGACCTTCTTCGTGGGCCGCACCTTCACGCAGGCCCCGATGAAGCCCACCAGCTCGTCGCACGCGTAGAGCGACTTCTTGAGCGGAGTGTCGCGGGGGATGCCCATGTAGTCGGCGTGGGAGCAGATCGCCTCGACGATCTCCTCGGACCACCCTCGCTCACGGAGGATCCGGCTGCCCACGTGGAGGTGGGTCTCCTCGGTGGGATTCTGCTCGTAGTCGAAGTCGTGGAGCAGGCCCACCACGCCCCACTTCTCGATCTCGGCCTCGTCGGCGATGCCGTGCCAGCGGGCGCAGGCGCGCATCGCCTCCTCGACCCCCCGGGCGTGCTTGCGCAGGGCGTCGGACTGCGTGAACTCGAACAGGAGGGCCTCGGCCTCGGCGCGGGAGTGGGGCATGGGTCAGGACCCGGGGAAGTAGCAGTCCACCCAGTCCCGGACGTCCGCCTCGACCTCGTCCGAGTCGGCGCCGGTCACCTCGTGGACCGGGGAGCGCTCGAACCCCGGGGCGAGCAGGTACAGGGACGCGCGCACCACCTCGCCGTCGTGGTAGAGGTACGCGTGGACCTCGCCCCCCGGTCTCTTGAACTTGAGCAGGCGCCCGGTCTTCATGGTGCCCCCGGAGCAGTGAAGCCGAATCCGGCGCCCGACGTGGTTGCCGCCGCCGGGCTCGTGATTGCCCGCCACCACGCCCGTGCCATCAGCTGGTAGCCCGCGTCGTTCGGGTGCACGTGATCGAAGAAGAGGCTCTCCAGGCTCGGCTGCGCCACGAAGTCGGCGTGGATCTCGGCGATCCGCACCCGTTCCTGCTCGGCCATCGCCCGGACGAGCTCGTTCATGTCGCTCACCCAGACGTTGCGCGCCGCGGCATCCCTGTCCTCGTACGCGGGGTTGGCCGGGGGGATGGTGCCGAGGATCGGGTTCGAGCCGTAGTCTCGGGCCTGCCGGACCATCGACCGGAGGGAGTTGACGGTGTAGCAGGGGAAGCCGCCACGGCACTCCGAGTCGTTCCAGTCGTTCGTGCCGTAGAGGATCAGCGTGAAAGCCGGGCGTGCGTGCTGCAGGGTCTGCCAGAGCCGCGACTCTCCCTGGTAGCTCTTGGTGCCGGGATCCCCCGCGTTCTCCAGGGTCGCCTCACCCCAGTAGGAGCGGAGGTCCGCCTCGAGGTACCCGAGGTAGCCGCCCCCGGGGCCCCCGCCCTCCCCGCGGGTGATGCTGTCTCCGAAGCCCAGGTAGGTGTTCGGGTAGTTGCGGCCAATCTCGAGAGTGGCCGGCACCTCCAGCGTGCCGGTGGCCTGGGGAACGGTCACGGTCAACGCCGCTCCCGTCCTGAAGTAGGCGGGCAGGCTCCCGGCCTGGACCTCGGCCTGCTGCTCCCCGGCGGGCACGCCGGCCACCGTAAATCGCCCCCCGTCCGTCGTTTCACCGGTTCGCCCGCCGACGGCGACGGTCACCCCGGGCAGGCGGACGGTCTCGGCGGGGTCGAGGATCCCGTTGGCGTTCACGTCGTAGAAGACGACGCCGCTCACCGGGTGGCCGGGGTCGGCGGTCGGCCCGGGCCCTGGTCCCACGGGGGAGGTGGAGCCCCCACAGGCGGGAAGAAAGAGCAGGGAGATGAGGGCCAGCCGCTTCTCGTACCTCACGATCGTCGAGAATAGCATGGGATTTGTCGCCGCCGTGTGACCGGGGCTATACTTGGTCGACCCCGCCGCAACGAGAGCTCCCTGACATGGAAGAAACCGCGGAGAAGAGCCGGACTAACCGCCGGATCACTGCCCGGAAGGCGTGCCTGCTGACGGTACGCTACAAGGCGAACGGCGACTGGCGGCCCGCCACCGCCATGGACATCTCGCGCTACGGCTGCCGCCTGCGGGTGGGCGAGGACGTCCCCCGCGGCATCCCCGTCGCGGTGGTGTTCGAGGCCCCGATCCAGGACGGCGCCGACGCCGCCCAGGTCGAGGTGGCGGGGCGTGCCATCTGGGCCCGCCTCGAGGGCCTCTCGTACCAGGTGGGCGTCCACTTCGAGGCCTCGCCCGAGGGCCTGGGCAACGTCCTCGCCGCCCTGTCCTGAGCACACCGCGGGCCCTCCACTGCCGCGGCTCAGCCGCGCCGCGCGGCTCCGCCGCGCCGCCGACGGCCCTCTCGTCGATCTCCGGGTGGTGACGGCTTCGAACGGCGAGGAGCGCCTCCCCCGGTCCCCTGCCTTCGGAGCCGGGCGAGGACCCGGGTGAAGTCGGCGGGCAGAGGGCTCTCGACCGCCACGCGCGCACCGCTGATGGGGTGCGCGAAGGCGAGACGCCGCGCGTGGAGCATGGGCCGGCGCGGGGTGGTCCGGCCGGGTGTCCCCCGCCCGTAGACCCGGTCTCCCAGGACCGGCAGGCCGACGTGGGCCAGGTGCACCCGGATCTGGTGCTGGCGGCCCGTGTCGAGGTCGACCTCGAGCAGCGCCGCACCCGCAAACCGCTCCCGCACCCGCCAGCGCGTGCGGGCCGCCTTCCCCGGCTCCGAGGGGTGGGCCACGGCTCGCCGCCCGCTGACCCACTCGTCCCGAAGGGGGGCGTCCACGACCCCCTGGTCGGCCGGGGGCTCGCCCTCCACGATCGCGAGGTAGCGACGCTCGATCCGGTGGGCCCGGAAGATCTGGATGAGCCCGGCCCGGGCCTCGCGCGAGAGTGCGAAGGCCAGGGCCCCCGTCGTGTTCCGATCGAGGCGGTGCACACGTTCGGCAAAGGCCTCTCGGGGGCGGAGGCGAGCGACGTAGTCGCGCACCCGGGCCAGTGCGGTGTCCTCGTCCCGTTGGCCGGGTCCGGAGGGAACGGTCAGCAGCCCCGCCGGCTTGTCGATCACCAGGACGTGCTCGTCCTCGTGGAGGATCGGCAGCGAGCAGCGCGCGCGGGGCAGGGCCTTGCGGTGGGGGTCCCACACGACCGCGGCCCCGTCCGGGACCGGGTGGCCGGCTTCGCGGACCCTTGTTCCGTCGACCGTCACCTGCCCCTTCTCGATCGCGGCCCGGGCGCGGCGCCGCGAGAGGGTCGGGTGGAGGCCGATGAGGGCGAGGTCGAGACGCATGAGTCTATTCGCGCAGGCCGCGGGCGTCGTCCCAGGCCGCGGGGTCCTGGCCGAAGTACGCGGAGAGGATGTCGTAGACCTCCCGGTGTCGCCTCCGCACCAGCTGCGGGATCTCGAAGAAGGCCTCCACCGCGACCCCGAGAAACTCCACCGGTTCGCGGGCCCCGTACTCGTCGAAGGCGGACCGGCGCCTCCGGCGCAGGGCTTCCATCTCCTTCTCCGCCACCTCCACCCACCGACGCGCGAGGTCCCCGTCGAGACCCACGGGGATGCCGTCGAAGTGCGTGTGGTCCACGTCGAGGATGTGGGCGAACTCGTGGATGCCCACGTGGTAGGCGTCGTCCGGGTACTCGAAGCTCTGGTAGAGCGAAGGCACCGAGAGGATGACCGTTCCCCACCCGTGGGCCTGCCCGGAGAGCTCCTCCTCGCCCACGGTGTAGTCGCGATCGAAGTCGCCGGCGTACAGGAGCACCTCGGTGAGCTGTTCCCACTCGTACTCGGGCCATCCCAGGCTCAAGGTCACCGCGGAGGCGGCGACGAGGAGGCGCAGCTCGTCGGTGGCGTCCACCCCCACGCCGGTGATGCGCTTCTCGCTGAGGAAGAGGCGGAGATCCTCCTCGAATCGGCCGCGCCACTCCTCGGGCAGGCGCTCGTAGTGGTCGTAGGCCTCGCGCAGGAACTCCCGCCACTCCCCGGGGAAGGGCGCGGCCACGGCATCCCGCCGGCGGGCCGTGCCCCGGTCGAGGACACGGCGGAGGCCCAGCCCAATGAGCGCCCCCGCGAGGAGGCCCGCGCCCGCCCCGGGGAGGCCCGCGACGAGCGCCCCCAGGGCCATCCCGAGCACGACGGCGACGGCCCCGGCCATCCGGGCGAAGCGCCGGTCCCCGGGCCGCTCGACCCTCACGCCCGGGCCACGAGGAGACGCGTCAGGACGCGCGCGTCGATGTTGCCACCGGTGATCACCGCCACGACCGGGCGCCCGTCCGGCGGCGACACGCGGCCGGACCGCACCGCGGCCAGACCCAGGGCCCCCGAGGCCTCGGCCACGACCTGGTCCTCGGAGAGGAGCGCCACCACCGCGTCCTCGATCTCCGCCTCGGTCACGACCACCACGTCGTCGATGAGGTCGCGGTGCGCGAAGGCGATCTCCCCGATGCCCCCGGCCACCCCGTCGGCCAGCGTCGGGCGGGCGGGGTAGGTGAGAAGTGGCCGGCCCCGCTTCAACGACTCCCGCAAAGCCGGCGACGCGTCGGGCTGCACCGCCACGATCCGCACCCCCGGAACGAGGGCCTTGGCCGCCACCGCCACCCCGGAGATCAGCCCTCCCCCGCCCACCGGCACGAGGAGCGTTCCCACGTCGGGGCACTCCTCGGCCACCTCGAGCCCGACCGTTCCCTGGCCGGCGGCGACGCGGGGGTCCTCGAAGGCGTGCACGGACGTCGCCCCGGTCTCCCGCAGGAAGGCCTCCGCCGCCTCGACGGTGTCGTCGTAGGTCTCGCCCACCTGGCGCACGTCCACCGGGAAGCGTCTCAGCTTCGCCACCTTGGCCTGCGGGGCGGACGTGGGCACGAAGACGGTGGCGGGGATCGTGCCGCCGAGGCACTGGGCCGCGAAGGCCACCCCGAGGGCGTGGTTGCCAGCCGAAGCCGCCGCCACCCCGCGCCGTCGCTCGGCCTCTCCGAGGGCGCTCATGAGGCTCAAGGCCCCCCGGACCTTGAACGACCCCGTGGGCTGCCAGCACTCGAGCTTCAGCCGGAGGTCGATGCCAGGGGCGGCCTGGCTCGGCCGGAGCGGGGTGGGGAAGAGGGACGGGCGGAGCCTCTCCTGTGCGGACCGGACGTCGGCCAGGGTCAGCCGTTCGCTCACGCCGTCACCACCGGAGGGCGCTCGACGCCCGCGGCCACGAGGTCCAGGCGGGGCTCTCCGCAGTGCTCGGCAATCACGTCCGCGACCCGGTCCCGGAAGCCGACGAGGGCCGAGAGGCCTTCCCCCTCGGGGCTCACGGGCTCACCCACGAAGAGATGGATGGGGTGCGGGCGGGGAAAGGGGTCGTTGCCGCGGAGGACCAGCCGCGTCCCCCGGAGGGCCAGCGGGACGACCGGGACCCCGGCGTCGATCGCCGCCTTGAACGCGCCCAGGCGGAAGGGCCGGAGGCCGGTGGCGGCCACGAAGGTCCCCTCCGGGAAGAAGACCACCGCCTCTCCCTCGCCGAGGGCCGCGGTCACCCGGTCCGCATCGGTCAGGCTCCGTTGGAAGTCGAGACGGTCCACGGTGGGGTAGCCCAGGCGCCGGACGAAGGTTCGGATGATCGGGTAGCCGAGCACCTCCTTCTTGGCCACGAAGAGGATGTCGCGGGGCAGGAGGGCGACGAGGGCGAAGACGTCGATGTACGAGGCGTGGTTGCTGGCGAGCACCACCGACCCCTCCCGGGGGAGGTGATCGAGACCCTCTGCAGAGAGACGACACCCCATCAGGCGGAGGCCGGCCCTGGTGCCCGTTCGGCCCAGAGCGAAGGCCAGGCGCCGGCTCGGCAACAGGGCGACCATCGCCCACACCGGCAGGACCACGACGGGCAGGACCACGGCGAGGTAGAGCGCGTACAGGCCCAGCCCCGCGCGCCGGGCCCACGGCCTGAGAGCTTCCCCGGTGGCCGCGGTGAGGAGCCGCAGCTTCTGGGCGGTCGTGGTCCCGGGCGGGCGGCCCAGCTCCCCGGCAAGAAACCGCTCCCGGGTCGCCGCCCGCCGGACCTTGCCGCTCGACGTCTTGAGCACGGCCCCCGGGGGGGCGAGGACCACGCGATCAGGAGGAACGTCGATGGCGGCGGCGACGCTCTCGATCACGGCGCTCTCGAGGCGCCCGCGCCCGGCCGAATCGTTCACCCGCGTCTCGGCGACGACCACCAGCCCCTCGGTGCCCAGCTCGGGGTCGTCGGCGCCGAAGGCGACGACGCAGCCACGACGGATGCCCTCGACCTCGGCCGCGGCCTCCTCGACCTCCTGGGGGACGATGTTGCGGCCGCCCTTGATGATCAGGTCCTTGCGCCGGCCCGCGATGTGGATCTCGCCGTCCGCCTGGTAGGCGAGGTCGCCGCTGTCGAGCCAGCCCCCGGGGAGGGTGATGGCGGCGGTGGCGTCGGGCTGGTGGAAGTAGCCGCTGGTCATCGAGGGGCCCCGGAAGACGAGGCGGCCCACGACGCGCTCGTCGAGGTCGTGGCCTTCGTCGTCCACGATGCGGATGTCGTGCTGGGGGAGAGCCCGCCCCGCGTTGACGAAGGACAGGGCCGAGGGGTCCCCCTCGTCCGCGGGGACCGCTCGACCCTCGCGCTGGAAGGGCTCCCGCGCGACCCGGTCGAAGCGCGTGCCGGTGCCCATGGTCGGCAGGGCGAGGGCCACCGAGTTCTCGGCCAGCCCATAGGCGGGCATCAGGGCCTCGGGACGGAAGCCGTAGGGCGCAAAGCGGCGCGTGAACCGCTCCACGGTTCCGGGGCTGACCGGCTCGGCGCCGTTCATGGCGGCTCGCCACGAGGAGAGGTCCAGACCCTCGAGGGCCTCGTCCGACACCCGGCGCGCGCACAGCTCGTAGGCGAAGTTCGGGGCGCCCGAGAGCGTGGCCCGGCGCTGGTGGATGGCCCAGAGCCACCGCTCGGGCCGGGCCAGGAAGGCGGTGGGCGGGAGCAGGGTGATGGGAAGGCCGGCGTGAAGGCAGAACAGCCAGGACCCGATGAGGCCCATGTCGTGGTAGAGGGGCAGCCAGCTCACCCCCACGTCCGTGGGCTTCGCCTCCAGACCGGCGGCGATGGCCCGGATGTTGGCGAGCAGGTTGTCGTGGGTCAGGAGCACGCCCTTGGGCTGGCCGGTACTGCCCGAGGTGTACTGGATGAAGGCGGGGTCGGAGCCCTCGCCCTCGGGCTCGCTCGACCCCGCTCCCGCCTCCGCGAGCTGGTCGGCCGTCACCACGTCGTCGAGGGACGGTACCGCGGGGCGGAGCAGGCTGGCCACCGGGCGGGCCCGGGGAATCGTCACCAGGAGGCGGGCCCCGGCGTCCGCGAGGATCCCGGCCTGGCGGGTGGCGTAGTCCTCGAGGCGGTCGAGACGCACGGGCGGGTAGATGGGGACGGGCACCGCCCGGGCCATGAGGATCCCGAGAAAGGACCGGAGGAAGTCGAGCCCGGTGGGGAGCATCAGGGAGACCGTGTCCCCACGACCGATGCCGCGCTCCCTCAGGCCGCCGGAAACGGCCGAGGCCTCCCGGTGGAGCTCCCCGTAGGTGAGGGCCCGCTCGGTCCCGTCGTCCTCCCGGAGAAAGGCGTGGGTCCGCTCCGGGTCCAGCCGGGAATGCCGCCACAGGGATTCGTGCAGCGTGCGCACACCGGAGCCGATCTCGGTCGCGGCGCCCACCGGCTCCGGCTCCCGGGCGAGCGTCGCGAGGGGCTCGCCCGGTGCCGCCTCGAGGATCGCCCGGGTCAAACCCGCCGCGGTGTCGATCTGGAGGCAGCGATCGTCGAGGGTGCGACCGAAGGTGCGCTCGAGGCGCGCCAGGAGCTCCACCCGTTCGAGGCTGCCGAGGCCGACCTCCCGGTCCAGGGAGGTCTCGGGGCCCACCGCGCGCTCCGCCCGGGCCCCGCCGACCTCGCGGGCGAGCTTCCGGATCACGGCGAGCACCGGGCCGAGGACATCGCCCGGCTCGGGAACGGGGGAGGACGCTTGCTCGGAGGGCACCACCGGCACTCTAGCAGGTTGCCGAAGGGTCTTCATTCTCCGGTGCGGGCCGGCCGGGAGGGCGCGACTTGACCTGGTTCAGGCGGCGCGAGATTCTGCCCGGGCGGAGGAGTCGATGCTGAAGGAAGTGACGATCAGGGAGATCGAGGCCATCTTCGCGGTCACCGACCGGATGGGCCTCTCGCGGGAGGAGCTGGTCATCCCGCTCCTTCCCCGGCACCCGGGCCGCGTCCGGCGGATGCCCAACGGGAAGCTCGAGATCGTCGTCGACTCCGAGGCCGACTTCCCGGAATACGTCTCCGGTCTGGAAGACCGGATCCGGGCTGCGGTCGACGGCTAGGGGAAAACACAAAGGGCGCGGGATATTCCCGCACCCTCTGTGCTTCAGCGTACCGCCAGTCTACTTGGGCAGGACGGCGTCCTTCGCGGCCTTGGCGATCGTGAACTTCAGCCGCTTCCGGGCCGGGATCTTGATCGCTTCGCCGGTCTGCGGGTTCCGGCCCATGCGGGCCTTGTAGCTGCGGACCACGAGCTTCCCGACCCCCGGGATCGTGAAGCCATTCTTGGCTTCCTTGTAGGCGAGCGCCGCCTGGGCCTCGAAGAAGGCAGCGACCTGCTTCTTCGTGAGGCCCACCTTGTCGGCGAGGGCCGCCACAATCTGCGTCTTGGTCATCGGCTTGGTTGCCATCGAGTTCAATCCTCCTGAGAGTCAGGCTGGCGTCCGGAGTCCTCTGTCTTGTGCCAGAACGGGCGCCAGTATATGTCGCTATTGAGAGCCCCTGTCAAGCGCCCCGCGCACAAATCGCCGCGCCAGCGTTGGCCGAAGGCCCCACCCCGGCCAGGGACACGGCCGCCATGGCGGAATCGTGTCCCTGGCCAAGGCATCCGGCCGCAGGCCGCTTCGGTCCTCAGGGGCGGGCGGCCGGGTCCTCCTCGCGGATGAGGAAGACGGTCTCGTCGGGGCGGGCGAGCCCCAGCTCCTCGCGGGCGAGGCGCTCGATGGCCCGGGGACTCTGCTTCAGAGCGGCGACCTCCCGGACCAGCTGGGCGTTGTCCGCCCGGAGAGCCTCGATCTCCAGCCGAAGGGTCTGCACCTGCTCCCGCTTGTGGAAGAGGTTGATCAGGCCCCGATCCCCGAAGATCGACCCCACGACCAGGGCCAGGAGAACGATGACGGTGCCCAGGACGCCGGCCTTCTTTCGCAGGCCCGGCTCGCCCCGGTTGGCGTCATCTCGCTGCGGCAAAACTTGATCCTTTACTTTAGAGGCTAGCCTTAAGTTACGATTATAGCTCACCTTTTCATGCTCGTGGATGTGGAGGCATGCCGACCCGGCGGTCGCCCCGCCGACCGGTGGCCTCCTGGTACTGCCGCAGAAGCGCCACCAGCTGCTCGTTGACCTTCTTCAGCTGCCTGAGGTCGGCCTTGTAGTCCCGGTGGGCCTTCACCAGGGAGCGCGCCTCGGTGGCCTGCGCCTTGTCGAGGTACGTGAAGCCCCCGCGACCCCCGCTCCGCCGGGAGAGGACGTAGTACGGACCGTGCTTCTGCCCGGTCTGGCACACGCAGCCCTTCTTTCCGCAGTCGCCCCAGCGCATGAACAGCGAGCCCGCGACGAGCTCGCGGCGCCGCAGGAGCCTCTCGATCAGGGTCCGCTGCTCCCGGAGGCGTGCTCGGACTCGCTGCCGGAGCGTTTCAGGTGTCAAGGCAGGCATGTCTTACAGTGCAACCTCTTTCTAGCACTGTAAGATAGGCGCGCGAGGCTCCCGCGTCAAGGGCATTCCCGGGTTGGCCACCGGCTTTCTTGCAGCGGAATCGGGTGCTGATCGAGGACGGTCGGAGTCGCGATAAGATCGCGAGAGAAGCAGGAGGAAGCGGCATGTGGTTGCTCAAGACGGAGCCGACCGACTACTCGTACGACGAGCTCGAAGAGGAGGGCCGGACGCGCTGGGACGGCGTGAGCAACCCCGCGGCACTCAAGAACATCCGGGCGATGAAGGCAGGAGACCGCGCGTTCCTGTACCACACCGGCAAGGAGAAGGCAGCGGTCGGGGTCGTCGAGATCGTCTCCGAGGCCTATCCGGACCCGGAGGCGAAGGACCCCAGGCGGGTGGTCGTGGACGTCGAGCCCCGCGGGAGGCTGGGACGGCCGGTGACCCTCGGGGAGATGAAGGCGCTGCCCGCCTTCGAGGGGAGCCCCCTCGTGCGCCAGGGACGGCTGTCGGTCGTGCCGCTGACCGCCGACCAGTGGAAGACGATCGAGGAGTGGAGCCGGGCGTGACCGGCCGGGTCGTCGTTCTCAGCACGGTGGGCTCGGCCGGGGACGCGGAGCGGATCGCCCAGGCCCTGGTCGAGCAGGGTCACGCCGCCTGCGTGAACGTGGTTCCCGGTGTCCTCTCGTTCTACCGGTGGAAGGGTGAGACCGCCCGGGACAGCGAGTGGCTCATGGTCATGAAGACGACCGCCGCCCGCTTCGAGGCGCTTCGTGAGGCCCTGGTGGAGATGCACCCCTACGAGGTCCCCGAGGTGGTCGAGCTCCCCATCGAGCGCGGCCACGCCCCCTACCTCGAGTGGATCGACGCCAGCGTGGGGGCCTAGGGGCGAGAGGCGGGCGCCCAGCGTCCCCGGTCAGATGGCCGCGAGCGCCTGATCCAGGTCCGACACCAGGTCGTCCGCGTCCTCGCAGCCGACGCTGATCCGCACGAGGCCGTCGCTGATCCCCAGGGCGTCGCGCTCCGGCTGCGTGTAGCCGGCGTGGGTCATGGTGGCGGGGTGGGAGACGAGGGTCTCCACACCACCCAGGCTCTCGCCGAGGGTGCACAGGCGCACGGCTTCGAGGAAGCGTCCGGCGGCGTCGACGCTGCCGAGGTCGAAGGAGATCATCGCCCCGAAGCCGGTGGCCTGGCGCGTGTGGACCTCGTGATTCGGGTGCTCGGGGAACCCGGGCCAGTGGACCGTGCCCACCTTCGGGTGACGGGACAGGAAGGGCGCCACCACCCGCGCGTTCTCCTCGTGGCGCGGCATCCGCAGGTGGAGCGTCTTCGTGCCCCGGAGGACGAGCCAGGAGTCGAAGGGAGACAGGATGCCCCCGGCGGCGTTCTGGACGAAGCGGAGCCGCTCCCCGTGGCGATCGTCCCGCACCACGGCCACGCCGCCCACGCTGTCGGAGTGCCCGTTGAGGAACTTGGTGGTGGAGTGGACGACGACGTCGGCGCCGAGAGCCAGGGGCCTCTGGAAGAAGGGGCTCATGAAGGTGTTGTCGACGACCAGGAGCGCTTCCTGCCCGTGCGCGACCTCGGCCAGGGCCGCGATGTCGCAGATCTTCATGAGGGGGTTGGTGGGGGTCTCGATCCAAAGCAGGTCGAAGCGGCCGGCCCGCCCGGCGAAGCCCTCGGGATCGCTCGCGTCGAGGAAGGCGAACTCGACGCCGTAGTCCGCGAGGATCTTCGTGAAGAGGCGGTGGGTGCCACCGTAGACGTTGTCGGACACGACGACCCGCCGTCCTGCCCCCACGAAGGTGAGGACCGCCTGGGTGGCGGCCAGGCCCGAGGCGAAGCAGTAGGCGTCGGTCCCGCCCTCGAGGGCGGCGAGGTTGCGCTCGAGCGACCGCCGGGTGAGGTTGTGGGTGCGGGCGTACTCGTAGCCCTTGTGGCGGCCCAGCCCCTCCTGGGCGTAGGTGGAGGTCTGGTAGATCGGAACGGTCACCGCCCCCGTGATCGGGTCCGGCTCCTGCCCGGCGTGGATGCAGTCGGTCGCGAAGCCCATGTTCACCTCGGTCGAGACGGCGGCGCGCGCGCCGCGGGGGGGACTACTGAAGGCTCAACGAGATCGAGAACGGACGCCCGTCACGCAGGCCCTGGGCCCGCAGGTCGGAGGCGCCCTGGAGACGAGGCCACAGGCTGATGAGCGTGGCCATGCCGTCGATCTCGGTGCCGTTGATGTTGGTGAGCACGTCCCCGGAGCGGAGCCCGGCCTCGGTAAGGAGGCTGTCCTGGGCGACGCGCGTCAGACGGACACCCACCACCCGCCCGTCTTCGGTCACCGGCCGGATGGCGGTCTCGGCGAGGATGCGGTTCATCTCCCCGGCCAGCCGCTGCTCCACCTCCTCGCGCTTCATGACCCGCAGGGGAGCGTCCTCGGCCGGGGGCTCGGGGGCCTCGGGGGTCGAGGCGGCGAGCGGCGGCGAGAGGGCGGGTGGTCCGGCGCTGCGGACCCGGACGTCGACCCTCTGGTTGTCGAACTCGAGAGTGACCCGGGTGGTGGACACCGCCAGGAGGTGCCCGCCGAAGGCGGAATCGCCAACGCCGACGACTCGCGTCCGACCGCCGGAGCGCAGGATGGCCACCGAGTGCTCCGGCGACTTGGCGACCACGACCCCGACCGCGGTCAGGTCCGCAGGGGCCGAGGAGGCGAGAAGCAGCAGCAGAGCAGCGAGCATGACGGCCTACCCGGTCACGCTAGCCGAGGCCCGTATGGCTGTCAACGAAGGCGCCACGGTGCTACATTCGCCCGGATGGTCCGCCCGCTCCTGACCCGGCCTCCGGCCCTTCCCGCGCCCCCGCTGCGCCGCCGCGTGCGCCGGTTCCTGGGGAGCACCTGGCGCGGCCGCATCCTGCTCGGGGCGCTCGCGGTGTGGCTCCTCGACGCCTTCCTGGGATTGTTTGAGCTCGGCGTGCCGGGGCTGCTGCGGATCCCGGCCAAGCTCGTCCTCGGGGTCTCCCTTCTCTGGGGCATCTGGCGTGGACTGCGCTGGCTGTCGGCGCGATTCCTGTGGCGGATCCGGACCAAGCTGATTCTGTCGTACCTGTTCGTCGCCCTCGTTCCCGTCATCCTGCTGAGCCTGTTCCTGGGTCTGGCCGCGGTGGCCTTCATGCAGCTCGTGGCGTCGCGGATGGTCGTCGACGAGATCGAGCGCGCTGGCGAGATCCTGCGCACCTCGGCCCACGCCGCCCTCGAGGACCTGCCCGAGAACGACGCGCGGGCCGTGTCCGCTTTGTCCGACCGGCTCGCCCCGGCCCGGGCGCTCCACCGGGAGCTGGCCTGGACGCTCTTCCGCGATGGACGGGTGGTGGCCGCCCCGGGGGGGAGGCCCCAGACGCTGCCGTCCTGGTGGGACGGGCAGGATTTCGCCGGAATGGTGACCGTCGAGCCCGCGGCCGGCGGCCCGGCGGTCGACGTGGTGCGCGCGGTCTGGACCGCGGGCCCGAGGACCCTGTTGCTCGACGTTCCCACCGATGATCTCTTCTTCGCGAACCTCGAGCGCCGCACGGGCCTCCAGGTCGTCCCGCTGACCCGGGGCGACTCGGCGACGGCAGCGGGGCCGTCGGGGGGGACGGGCGTCGAGGCCGAGATCGCCGTCGAGCACGAAGGCGAGACCGCCCGGGCGCCGCTGGGACCGGGGCTGACCTCCTTCGCGTTCCCCGAGCGGACCGACTGGGACACCGGGGAGACCAGTGTCTTCCCGCCCCTGTCGCTCCGCTACCAGCCCCTCGACCTCGTGCGCCGGCTCTCCCCGGGGCTTCTCCCGGCCGAGGCCGGCGCCCGAACGCTCCCCGACATGCTCCTCATCGCCATGGGCGTGGTCGGCGTCGTGTTTCTCGTGATGTACGGGGTGGCGCTGATGCTCGGCCTCCTCCTCGCTCGCTCCATCACCAGGGGCGTGCACGACCTGTCGGAGGGAACGCGGCGCCTGAGGGAGGGGGACTTCACCCACACGATTCGCATCCGCTCCCGCGACCAGCTCGGGGACCTCGCCGAGTCGTTCAATCTGATGTCCCGGGGGATCCAGGACCTGATGCGGGAGCAGGCGGAGAAGGAGCGCCTGGAGGAGGAGCTCCGGATCGCCCGGGAGATCCAGATGAGCCTTCTGCCCGGGAAGACCCTGTCCACCGTCCCCGGCATCCGGGTGGCGGCGCTGTGCATTCCGGCGACCGAGGTGGGCGGCGACTACTACGACGTGCTCCCGCTGAGCGACACGCGGATGGGGGTCCTGGTGGCCGACGTGTCGGGCAAGGGAACCTCGGCCGCCCTCTACATGGCCGAGCTCAAGGGCCTCGTGCTCTCGTTGTCCCGGATCTACGACTCGCCGGCCCGGCTCCTCGTGGAGGCCAACCGGATCCTCGCCGAGAGCATGGACTCGCGGACCTTCGTGACCATGACCTACGCGGTCGTGGACACCGAAGCGCGCGCCATGCGTTTCGCCCGCGCCGGGCACAACCCGCTCATCCACCTGGAGGCGGAGTGCGGGAAGACCCGGGTCCTGACCCCGCCCGGGCTGGGGCTCGGCCTCGACCGCGGCGAGGGCTTCGAGCAGGTCCTTCGGGAGGAGGAGGTCCCGCTCGCGCCCGGCGACTTCTTCCTCTTCTTCACCGACGGCCTGTCGGAGGCGATGAACGAGAGGTCGGAGCTGTTCGGTGAGAGCCGACTGCGGCGGATTCTCGAGGACGGCGAGGGGTTGAGCAGCGAGCAGATCCGGGAGCGGATCCTCGGGGAGGTCGAGCGCTTCGTGGGCGACGCCGCTCCCCACGACGACCTGACGATGGTGGTGCTCAAGGTGGTGGCGGAGGACGAGGCTCCGTGACCGGCGAAAGGGCGGAGCAGCTTCACCGCCTCGAGCGCCGCCTCGGGTACCACTTTGCCGACCTCGACCTCCTCGACCGGGCCCTGACCCACGCCAGCCACGCCAACGAGGACGTGTCCCCGGCCGCGGGAGACAACGAGCCCCTGGAGTTCCTTGGAGATTCCGTGCTCGGACTCGTGGTGACCGATCTGCTCCACCTCCGGGACCCCGACGGGGCGGAGGGTCCGAAGAGCCGTCACCGGGCCCGGCTGGTGTCCGCGCCCAGCCTCGCCCGCCGGGCTGCCGACCTCGGCCTGCCGGCGCTGCTCCGGCTCGGCCGGGGGGAGGAGAAGACCGGAGGGCGCCAGAAGTCGGCGCTGTGGGCGAACGCCTACGAGGCCCTGATCGCCGCGCTCTTCCTCGACGGGGGCTTCGAGGTCGCCCACCGGTTCGTCCGCGACGAGTTCGCCGGAGACGTGGAGAACGGGGACGTCGAAGCCGAGGACGCCAAGAGCGCGCTCCAGGAGCTCCTGCAGGGGCGGGGACGTCCGCTTCCAAAGTACCGGGTGGCGGCCGAGGAGGGACCCAGCCACCGCCGCTCCTTTCGCGTCGAGTGCCGGCTGGACGACGGCCAGGTGACCGAGGGCAGGGGTACGTCCAAGAAGGCGGCCCAGCAGCAGGCGGCGGAGCGCGCCCTGGACGAGCTGCGCCGCGGGGATCGCTGACCGGGTGTCGGGCCGGGATGATCACTCCGTCGATCGTGCTAGGCTGTGGCCGGGAGGTGACGACCGATGCCCATCAGGATGACGATGACGCTGGCCATCGCACTGGTCATGGCCCTGCCGGCCCTCGGGGCTGCGGAAACGAGTGCCGTCAACTCCAGCGAGCTGGACGCCGCTCTCGCCGACTCGACCCTTCAAGAGGACGCGGTGCGGGAGCAGGTGAGAGCGCTGCTCGCCCGCGAGGACGTGCGCACGCTGGCGGAGGGGGCGGGGCTCGACCTGCGGCAGGCGGATGCGGCGTTGGCCGCCCTCGACGGCGAGGAGCTGCAGCGCGTGGCCGAGCACGCCGCCGTGGCCGACGGCGCGATGGCCGGCGGCCAGAACATCACCATCAGCCTGGTCGCGGCGCTCCTCATCGTCATCATCATCATCCTGCTCGTCGACTGAGCCAGGCACGGGGTGTCGTCGGGGCCGTCCTGGTGACGGCCCTCCTCTCGTCCGGGGGCGTTGCCGCCGAGGGTTCCGCGGCTCCCCTCCACGTCCTCGACGTTCCCTTTCTCGCCCAGACCGAGGCCCTCTGCGGCGGAGCCGCCGCCGCCATGGTGATGCGCTACTGGGGCGCGGCCACCACCCGACCAGAGGCCTTCGCCGACCTCGTCGATTCGAGCCGTGGAGGCATCACGACGGGCGCCCTCGTGGGCCGCCTCCGCACGCTGGGCTTCCAGGCCCTGCCCTTCCGCGGGGAGGCCACCCTGGTCCAGGATCACCTCGAACGCGGGCGTCCGGTGATCGCGTTGATCGAGGCGAGCCCGGCGCGTTTCCACTACGTCGTGGTGGTGGCCTGGCGGGGGGACCGGGTCCTGCTCCACGACCCTGCCCTCGGACCCTTCCGCGCGGAGGACGCGGCGACGCTGCGCCGCCAGTGGTCGGGATCGGATCACTGGGCCCTGCTCGCGCTCCCGGGGGACGCCCGGGGGGGAGAAGCCGAACCTCCCGATCGCCGCTCTTCGACGGCCACGCCACCGCCCGACGGCTGCGACCGGCTCGTGGACGAGGCCGTGGCCCGGGCGCGCCAGGACGCGTTCCTCGCCGCCGAGCAGCGGCTCGGGGCCGCCGTTGCCCTCTGTCCGGAGCGCGGCCGTCCCCTGCGGGAGCTCGCGGCGGTGCGCTTTCGCCAGGAGCGCTGGCACGAGGCCGCCATCCTCGGCGAGCGCGCCACGCGCCTTGCCCCCGGGGACGGGCACGCGTGGCGACTCCTGGGCACGAGCCGGTTCCTCGATGACGATCCCGAGGGGGCCCTGCGCGCCTGGAACCGGGTGGGCGAGCCCGTCGTGGACGACGTTGCCTTCACCGGCCTGGAGCGCACCCGCCACGACGTCGCCCTCGCGTGGCTCGACGTTCCCGCCAGCGTGCCGCTGACGGCGCCGCGGCTCACGCGGGCCCGGCGTCGGCTGGCGGAGATGCCGGCCGCCGCCCTGACGCGCCTCTCCTACCGGCCGACGGGAGGGGGGCGTGCCCGCGTCGAGGCCGCGGTCGTGGAGCGGCCGCTGGTCGCACGACCCTGGCGGCTGCTGGTCCAGGCCGCCGCCGATGCCCTGACCGAGCGACGGACGCGCCTCCGCCTCGACAGCCCGGTGCGACGGGGCGGGAGCCTGGAGCTGGCGGTGCGCTGGTGGGAGCGGCGGCCGGCGGCGGCTCTCGCCGCCACCGTTCCGCGCGGGCTGGGTCTGCCGGGCCTGGTGGCCGTTCAGGGAGCCTGGGAGGAGCAGTCCTACGCGACGACCGCCGACACCGGGCCCCTCGTCGAGACCACGCGTCGGGGCGCCGTGACCCACGGGGACTGGCTCACTCCCTCCCTCCGTCTGGGTCTGGAGCTCGCCGGCGAGCGGTGGAGCGGGCGGGGTTCCTTCCTGTCGCTGGGAGGGCGCCTCGAGCAACGGCTTCTGGCCGACCGGGCCGCCCTCGTCCTCGACGGTCGTGGCGCCCTGCCCCTCTCCAGCCAGTCGGGCTTCGCGGCGGGCGGTGTCACCGTCGCCCTGCGCTCGTCGGCCTCGCCGAGACGGGTGGTCGCTCGCGGGCAGATCGGCTTCTACGGGGCCAGCGCGACGGCCCCTCTCGGTCGCTGGCCCGGGGCGGGGGTGGGCCACGCTCGCGAGCCGTTGCTTCGTGCCCACCCTCTCCTCGAGGACGGAGTGGTGACCGGTCCCGCCTTCGGTCGGCGGCTGCTCCACGCCAGCACCGAGGTGGAGGTGCACCTCGCCACCCTCGGACCCTTGAGGCTCGGTGCCGCCGGGTTTGTCGACTGGGCGCGAGCCCGCGAGCGGGTCTCGACACTCGAGGACGGCTCGGCTCTCGTCGACGTCGGGGGCGGCCTCCGTCTCCGTCTCCCCGGGAACCTCGCCACCCTCCGCGTCGATGCGGCCACCGGGCTCCGAGAGGGCGGCTTCACCCTGTCTGCGGGCTGGCTGCTGCCCTGGCCACGCTGAGGACCGACCGCGGCCTATACTGATTGGATGCGGGTGGTTGCGGCGATGTCCGGGGGAGTCGACTCCTCGGTGGCGGCAGCGCTGGTCCGGGATGAGGGCCACGACGTCGTCGGAGTCTCGATGCAGCTCCACGACCAGACGGAAGGCGCCGGACCGTCCTTCGGCCGTTGCTGCGCCCTCGAGGACTTTCACGACGCCAAGGCGGTGGCGGCCCGCCTGGGGATCCCGCACTACGTGATGAGGATGGAGCGATCCTTCCACGACGAGGTGATCGCGCCGTTCGTCGCTGACTACCTGGAGGGGCGCACGCCGCTCCCCTGTGCCCGCTGCAACACCGAGGTGAAGTTCGCCACCCTGGTCGAGAGGACCCGGGCCCTGGGCGCCGAGGCCGTGGCCACCGGACACTACGCCCGCAAGGACCGAGACGGGGGACGGCACCGCCTTCTCCGTGGCCGAGACCGGTCCAAGGACCAGTCGTACTTCCTGTTCGGTCTCACCCAGGAGCAGCTGGCCAGGGCCCGGTTCCCCGTCGGAGAGATGGCGAAGACGGAGGTGCGACAGCGGGCCCGGGACCTGGATCTCCTCGTCGCGGACAAGGCCGAGAGCCAGGAGATCTGCTTCGTCCCCGACGGCGACTACGCCGCCTACGTCGAACGGCAGGCACCTCCCGGGGACCGGGCCGGCCCCATCGTGAACGCGGCCGGGGACGAGCTCGGACGCCACCAGGGCATCCACGGCTTCACCGTGGGACAGCGGCGCGGGCTCGGGCTCACCTCGCCCCGTCCGCTGTACGTGCTTCGGGTCCGGCCCGAGGAGCGGACGGTGGTGGTGGGTGACGAGGAGGCGCTCCTGGGCGACCGCCTGGTGGCGAGGGACGTCAACTGGGTCTCGGTGCCGGCGCCGGCGGACGCTCGAGGGGCCCAGGTCCAGATCCGCTACCGCCACGCCCCGGCGCCGGCCACCCTCCGTCCGCTCGGCGGTGGCCGGGTCGAGGTGATCTTCGACCAGCCCCAGCGGGCGATCACTCCCGGGCAGGCCGCGGTCTTCTACGACGCCGAGGTCTGTCTCGGGGGCGGCTGGATCGAGGACGACCCGGCTTCGGCGGCCTGAGCGGGAGGGGTCAGAGTGATGACGGACCGAGCCAGCGCAGCTCGACGGCCGCGAGCTCCATCACGGTGTCGCCGGGCCGGGACAGGGCCCGGATCGTCAACGGCTGCTCGCCCCGAGTGAGGGGGCCGCGGCCCAGCGTCCAGGACCGCCACTCGCCGACGGGCAGTGGGGCCTCGGGCACCAGCCCCTCGATCCTCGTCTCACCGACCGTCACTCGCACGCGCGAGCCCGCATCCGACGCCGGACAGCGCAGGCGCAGGACGACCTCGTAGACGCCCGAGCGCTGGACGTCGACCTTCCACACCGCCTTCTGCTCGAGCTCCGTCCACCCGGACAGCCAGTCCCCGGCGACCCCCGTGGGGTGGGGGCCCACGCGCTCGCGCCGGAGGCCGCGGAAGCCCAGGAACTGGAGGTTCCCCGAGGCCCGGGCGTGGTGGGGCGTGAGCACGACGGGGTTCTCCTCGGGATGGCCGATCTCGATGGCGTGTCGAGCGAAGCCGCGCCGCGCCGTGACCTCCTGCCACCACGCCGTGTACTGCCGGTCGAGGGCGGCCAGCCGCTCCGGAACCTCCATGGCCAGGTCGTTCTGCTCGCCGCGATCCGCGAGGAGATCGAAGAGGCGGTTGGGCACGGGCGGCCGCTCCCGGCCCCAGGGAGCGGTGTCACGCCCCTGGACCATCTTGAAGCGCCGGGTCCGGGCCACGCTGCCGGGATGGGGGGCCGGGTCCCGCGTCGTCTCCAGCGCGTACTGCATGAACAACGTGCGCGCGGGCCACGGCCCTCCCTCCAGGAGACGGCGCAGGCTCACGCCGTCGATCTCGACGCCCGCGGGCAGGTCGACGCCACAGTAGTCGAGCAAGGTGGGCAGGACGTCGATGTGCGCGGCTGGCTCGTCCAGCCTGAGTCCCGGCTCGAGCCGCCCGGGCCAGCGGATGAAGAAGGGGACCCGGATGCCGCCCTCGAACACGGTGAACTTCTGGGCCCGGAGACCGGCGTTGTAGCGGGCTGGGGAGGCTTCGCTCCAGCCCCAGATGGGACCATTGTCCGAGAGGAAGATCACGATGGTGTCGCGGGCGAGGTCCAGCGCGTCCAGCCGGTCCAGCAGCCGGCCCACGTTCTCGTCGATGCTCTGGATCATGCCGTAGACGAGGGCCGTCCTCTCGGGCAGTCCCCGGTCGAAGTAGGGCCGGGCGTAGCGCTCGGGAACGAACAGCGGCGTGTGGGGCGCGTTGTAGGGCAGGTAGACGAAGAAGGGGCGCTCCCGGTTGTCTTCCACGAAGCGGATCGCGTGGTCGGTGAGGATGTCGGTGATGTAGCCGCGAGTCGGCAGAGGCTGCCCGTTGTGCTCCAGGACGGGGTCGAAGTAGTCGTCATCCAGGTGGCCGGGGCGAAAGCCCACGTACTCGTCGAAGCCCTGGGCGTGAGGCACCCAGGGGTAGTACTCCCCGAGGTGCCACTTGCCGAAGAGCGCCGTCCGGTAGCCGGCCGCGCCCAGGACCTCGGCCAGGGTGACCTCGTCCGCATCCATGGTCTCGTAGCCGCTGGTCACGCTCATGACGCCCGTGCGCTGGTGGTAGCGGCCGGTGAGCAGGCTGGCCCGGGTCGGAGCGCACACCGGTGAGACGTAGAACGCCGCCAGCTCCACGCTCTCGGCCGCCAGGCGGTCGAGACGCGGGGTCTGGATGACGGGGTTGCCGTGGGCTCCCAGGTCGCCGTAGCCCTGGTCGTCGGTCATGATGAGAACGACGTTGGGGCGTTCGCCGGCGGCCGGCGTGGCGGCCGGCGAGACGGATGCGAGAGCGAGCAGGGTGGGCAGCAGGCTCATGGCGCAGGGCCTCCGGCCCCATGGTATGCGACCGCCCCGCTCCCGTCGGAAGCGTCGTGTCACAATCTCGGCCGTCGAGGAGGCGAGCGATGGGAGGTCTCGAGGTTCTGCTGCTGACGCCGCTGGCCGTCTCGCATCACCTGACCGCGAAGCGGGTCGAAGGGTAGGGCCCGGATGGGCGCCAACGCGTCGGGAGCCGATCTGGAGCCGGCGGCTGCGGCCATCCGTGCCGCCGAGGCGGTCTTCGTCGGGGCCGGCGCCGGCATGGGCGTGGACTCCGGCCTTCCCGACTTCCGGGGCAACGAGGGCTTCTGGAAGGCGTACCCACCCTTCGCCGAGAGGGGGCTGTCGTTCGTGGACATGGCCAGCCCCGGCTGGTTCCACGCCGACCCCGCTCTGGCCTGGGGGTTCTACGGCCACCGCCTCGGCCTGTACCGGGCGACCGAGCCCCACGAGGGCTTTCGCCTGCTGGCCGACTGGGCGGCCAGGAAGCCTCACGGGGTGTTTGTCTTCACCTCCAACGTGGACGGGCAGTTCCGAAAGGCCGGCTTCGCCGCCGACCGCATCGCCGAGTGCCACGGGTCGATCCACCACCTGCAGTGCAGCGCCCCCTGCTCGTCCTCGATCTGGGAGAACGACGATTCGGTGACCGTCGACGAGACGACGTTCCAGGCGCAGCCGCCGCTCCCAGCCTGCCCCGAATGCGGCGCCGTGGCCCGGCCCAACATCCTCATGTTCGGGGATGGCGGGTGGCATCCCCAAAGGACCGGGAAGCAGATGCGCGCCCTCGAGGGCTGGCTTCGCGAGATCTCCGGCGGCCCCGCGGTGGTGGTGGAGCTGGGGGCGGGCCGCGCCGTGCCCACCGTCCGGTACCAGTGCGAGAACGCCGCGCGGCTGCTCGGCGCCCCGTTGGTGCGCATCAATCCCCGGGAGCCCCAGGGCCCCCCCGGAACGCTGAGCCTCGCCGATGGTGCCCTGGCCGCGCTCCGGCGCCTCGACGCGTTGATGGAGTGAGCGCGAGCCTTCGGGAGGCGGTGTCGGCACCCAGCGGGTACTATTGAGTCCGGAATGGGGGAAGGATGAGAATGCAGCGACGATCCATGGAGGTCACTCGCCAATGAGAAGAGAGCACCAGACGCCCCGACGGGCATTTATCAAGTCGTCCGCACTCGCCGCCGGGGCGCTCACGCTGCCCCGGGTCTCGATCGCCTCGTCCGGGGGATCGCCCAATGGGAGGATCAACATCGCCGTCGTGGGCGCCGGGGGGATGGGTGGGTACGCCGTGGAGCAGGCGGCCACCGAGAACTTCGTGGCGATCTGTGACGTGGACGACGCCCGGGCCGCCGAGGCGTATGACGCCCACCCGAAGGTGCCCCGGTTCAAGGACTTCCGGGTGATGCTGGACAAGATGGGGAAGGAGATCGACGCCGTCGCCATCTCGACGCCCGACCACACCCACTTTGCCGTGGCCATGGCAGCCATGGAGCTCGGCAAGCACGTGTTCGTGCAGAAGCCCCTCGCCCACAACATCTGGCAGCTGCGCACCCTCCGCAAGGCCGCGCGCCACTACAACGTCATCACCCAGATGGGAAACCAGGGCCACACCTTCGAGGGGATGCGCCGGATCAAGGAATGGGTGGATGCCGGGATCGTGGGAGACGTCTCGGAGGTCATCACCTGGACCGATCGGCCCAACGACCCGTGGTTCATCCCGCCCGAGAGGTTCCCGCCGGACACGGCGACCCCGCCGGCCTCCCTGGATTGGGACCTGTGGCAGGGTCCGGTCGACCGTCGCCAGTACAGCCAGGCCTACGTGCCGGTGCGGTGGCGGGGCTGGTGGGCCTACGGCTGCGGCTCGCTCGGGGACATCGGCTGCCACACCTTCGACGCTCCCTTCTGGGCCCTGGATCTCGGGTCGCCCACGAAGGTCGAGGCCTACTGCGAGACACCCCCCGGCGACGGATTCATCTCCATGAACTCCGTCGTCGTCTACCAGTTCCCGGCGCGCGGGAGGAAGCCGCCCGTCACCCTGAAGTGGTACGAGAAGAAGTTCGACGTGCCGAAGCCCCGGCGTTGGGAGGCGGGCAAGCCTCTTCCCGCCGAGGGTGGGATGTACATGGAGGGCACCAGGGAGACCCTCTTCCACGCCGGGATGCGGCCCGAGAGTCCCATGATCACCCCGGCCGACCGCTTCATGGAGATCAAGGGCGAGCTGCGCAAGATCGACCGCCTGCCCCCGGTTGGGGATGGTCCCATCGAGGAGTGGATCAGCGCCATCAAGGGAGACGGCCCCGCTCCGGGCTCCAACTTCGACTACGCCGTGCCCCTCACCGAGATGGTGCTCCTGGGCGCTCTGGCCCAACGCACCGGCCGCGCCATCGAATGGGATGCGGAGGCCATGACGGTCAAGGGGCAGCCGGAGCTGGACCCCATCATCAAGGAGCCTGCCCGAGACGGCTGGCAGTACGGAGAGAACCTGGCGTAGGCGGTCGGTCGGGAGCCGGACGCCGCCGTTGAAGCTCGTCTCCGACACGTCGCCCGGCGTGCGAACGAGAGCGGGCCGGGGGTATGCTGCGTGAATAGGCCCGTCGGTGGTGGGTCTGGCCGCCGAGGGTGTTCGCACCGGATTGGGATGACCGAGCCGAGGCCGGCACAGAACGGGGAGCGCCGGGGCGCCGAGAGCGGGACCGGCGCCGGGCCGGTCCGGCGGTTCGGTGTCTTCGAGATGGACCTCGGCGCCGGAGAGCTGCGGAAGGGCGGCGTGGTCGTCCACCTTCAGCCGCAGCCCTTCAGCCTCCTGGCCCTGCTGACGGCTCGTCCCGGCGAGGTCGTGACGCGCCAGGAGATGCGCGACGTGCTCTGGCCCACGGGAACCCCCGTGGACTTCGAGCAGTCGCTGAGCTTCTGCATTCGGCAGATCCGGCTGGCCCTGGACGACTCGGCCCAGGCGCCCCGCTTCGTCGAGACGCTCCCCCGGCGAGGGTATCGGTGGGTCGGGCCGTCCGAGACGAGCGACGGTGGTCCCGGGCGGAAGCTCCCGTCGAGCCCGGCCGGGGGGGAAGCCCGGGAGCAGCCCGGACCAGAGACACGAACGACACCGGCGTCCGGCCCGCGGTGGCGCTGGGTGGTGCCGCTGCTGGGCCTCGTTGGCCTCGCCATCGTCGGCCTCTCGGTCCTTCGCCAGCCCGGCTCCTCGGTCGCGACGCAGTTCCAGCGGGTGACCTTCCGGCGGGGCTTCCTGACCGGGGCTCGCTTCGGCCCCGGCGGGCGGATCGTCTACATCGCGTCCTGGGACGGAGGGCCCCTCTCCCTCTACGAAACTCGAGCGGACTCCGGGGACGCTCGCTCCCTGGGGATGGAGGCCTTCGGGATGGCGGGCGTTTCGACCTCCGGAGAGGTGGCCTTCGTTCGCGACGGCATGCTGTCCCGGGCGCCGCTCGCCGGAGGCCCGCCCAGGATGGTCGCCAGGGGCGTTCGGGCCGCCGACTGGACAGCCAGGGGGTCCGCGTTCGCTCTGGCCCGGGAGCTGAAGGAAGGCTACCAGCTGGAGTACCCGATCGGGCACTCGCTCCTCCGGGTCCCGAGCGTGGGCGCCCTCAGGCTCTCTCCCGATGGAGAGCACCTGGCGTTCTCCCAGCATCCCACCCTGGCCGACGACCGCGGCTTCGCGATGATCGTGGACAGAGAGGGCAGCGTCCTCGCGAGGTCGGCGACCTTCGGGAGCCTCGAGGGCCTCGCCTGGTCGCCGCGGGGCGACGAGGTGTGGTTCACGGCGGCCGGTTTGGGGGTGAAGAACTCCCTGCGCGCCCTGGGTCTCGACGGTCGCGAGCGGATGCTGCTCGAGTCGATCGGCCGGCTGGTGCTGCACGATGTGGCACCGGACGGACGGCTGCTGATCTCGCGCTCCACCCTGCGGGCGGAGATCTCCTTCCAGCGTGCGGGGGAACCCGACGTCGTCGATCTTTCCTGGCTCGACGTGTCGGCGGTGGCGGCGCTGTCTCCCGATGGCGACACCGTCCTCTTCTACGAGGGAGGAGAGGGGGGCGGCCCCGACTACACGACCTTCACGAGGCGCACCGACGGCTCTCGTCCGGTGCGTCTCGGTGACGGACGGGCCTTCGATCTGTCTCCCGACGGGCGGTGGGCCGCCGTCATCCCCGTGACTTCACCGGATCGAGTCCTCCTGTTGCCCACCGGCGCGGGCGAGCCCCGACAGATTCGAGGGCCGGGTGGCATGGTCACCCACGATGCCGCGGGCTGGCTTTCCGACGGGGAGACGTTGTTCGTGACGGGCCGCGACGGCAACGACCGACGGAGCACGTGGCTCGTCGACATGCAGGGCAGACAGCCTCGCCGGCTTCCGCTCCCCGAGGGCCGATACCTCACCCGCAATACCTTCTCACCCGACGGCACTGTCTTCGTCGCGGGCTGCCCCCCTCCCGACCGGAATCCCTGCCTCTACCCGGTGGCCGGGGGCAGCCCGCGACGCATTCCGGGTGCGGGGGCGAGCTGGACGGCGATCGGCTGGGACCGGCAGGGCCGGGTCTTCTTCCGCGACCGTCCCGGATTGGGGAGGACCGTCAACCTCCATCGGCTGGATCCGGGGACCGGGAGCGGCGAGGTGATCACCCCGCTGACTCCTCCGGATCCCACCGGCATATTCTCGTTGTATCGGGCCTTCGTGACGCCCGACGCCAGCGCGTGGGCCTTCAACGTCATTCGCCGGCAGTCGGACCTCTTCATTGCGACCGGCGCCGAGTGAGCTGAGGAGACGACCATGCGACGCCACGCTCTGGGAGCCGGACTGGGGTTGGTCCTCTGCCTCGGCGCCGGTCACGCCGAGGAGCTCGACAACCCCTTCTTCGCCATGGACACCGGGACGCCCAGCGGCTTCTCGGCGGCCAAGATCTCCATGCTCGCGGACGTCGGCTACACCGGCGTCGACTTCAGCGCGCTGAGCTTCTTCGACCGGTCCGTCGACCAGCTCCCCGAGGTCCTCGCCGCCGTCGACGAGCACGGGCTGACGCTGTACGCGGTCTACCTCGACGTGTTCGTCGACGACGGAACCTGTCCGCCGGACGTGGCCCGGACGATCGAGATGCTCCGGGGCCGGCAGGAGACGGTGGTGTGGGCGGCGCTACGGAGCGCTCGCCACGAACCCGGGTCGTCCGCCGGTGACCGCGCCGCGGTCGCCACCGTGCGAGCGGTGGCCGATCTCGCGGCAGCGGCGGGTCTGCAGGTCGCCCTGTATCCGCACACGGGCTTCTACGCCGAGCGCGTCGCCGACAACGTGCGCATCGCGAAGGCGGGGGGCCGGGAGAACGTCGGGGTGACGTGGAACCTGTGCCACTGGCTCAAGGTCGAGGGCGGCCGTGACTTCGAGAGGACCGCGGCCCTCGCCCTGCCGCACCTGATGCGGGTCACCGTCAGTGGCGCGGACACGCCCGAGGGCGACCTGGGCTGGGACCGGCTCATCCAGCCGCTCGATGCCGGCAGCTACGACGTCTTCGGCTTCGTGAGCAGGCTGCGGAAGCTGGGCTACCGGGGCCCCATCGGGCTGCAGGGCTACGGCATCGGTGGTGACCACCGGGCGGTCCTGGCGCGATCGCTCGGCGCCTGGAAGGACTTCGCGCGGCGGCTGGCCGCCGAGTAGCCAGGCCGCAGCCCGAAGGGAGACGCGCGCCCGCGTGGGGTGTTGCCCTCAATCACCAACCTGAGATCTGACCCCGGGCAAGCCCGTGCGGACGGCGGCCACTCGCGCCGCCGCCCCGAGGGCGAGGAGGTGGCTGTCGCTGCCGACGGTCACCAGGCGGTACCCGTCCTCGATCATCTTCAGGGCGTACTCCGCCGTCCCGGCGTGGATGGCGGCGACCACTCCGTGACGTTGGCACGCGGCGACGATCGTCCTCTGGACCTCGACCAACTGAGGATCGGTGTGATCGACACGGGGCTCCTTTCCCATGGAGAGGCTCAGATCAGCCGGTCCCACGTACGCCGCGTCCACGCCCGGTGTCGCCAGGATCTCGTCCAGGTTCTCGAGGGCCTCGACCGTCTCGATCATGGGCATGACGAGGATCTCGTCGTTGGCGCGCTCCGCGTAGTCGTCGCCGCCATACAGATGGGCCCGGGTCGGGCCGAAGCTGCGGACGCCACGCGGCGCGTATCTGCAGGCCCGGACCAGGGCCTCGGCCTGGTCGCGGGTGTTGATCATGGGGCAGATCACCCCGTAGGCCCCGGCGTCGAGGACCTTCATCAGGTGGGCGGGGTCGTTCCACGGCACCCGGACCAGGGGAACCACCGGAGTCGTCGAGATGGCCTGCAGCATGGTCACCGCGGCCTGGTAGTCGACCAGGCCGTGCTGCATGTCGATGACCAGGGAGTCGAAGCCCTGGTGGGCCATCACCTCCGCCGAGAACGAGCTCGGGATGCTCAGCCAGCCGTTGACCACCGCGTCGCCCCGGGCCCAGATCGACCTCACCATGTTCTCTCGCACCTGGCCCTCCTCTCCGGGCGTGCGCCGGTCCGCCGCTGGGCGTCATTCTACCCGTGCGCCCGCCGGGACCTCGCCATCCGCCCCGGGGCTGATCCGGGTGAGTGAGTGCAGGCCTGCGAGCCGAGCGAGCTCTAGTAGCGGTACGTCTCTGGCTTGAAGGGTCCGTCGACCGGGACGCCGATGTAGTCGGCCTGCTCCGGCGTGAGCCGGGTCAGCTTCGCGCCGATCTTGTCGAGATGGAGTCGCGCCACCTTCTCGTCGAGGTGCTTGGGGAGCACGTAGACCTTCTTCTCGTACTTGTCGCGGTTCTCCGCCAGCTCGATCTGGGCCAGCACCTGGTTCGAGAAGCTGTTGGACATCACGAAGCTCGGGTGCCCGGTGGCGCAGCCCAGGTTCAGCAGCCGCCCCTCGGCGAGGATCAGCACGCTGTGACCGTCGGGGAACTCCCACTGGTCGTACTGGGGCTTGATGTTGGTGTGCTTGATGCCCTCGACCTTCTTCAGGCCGGCCATGTCGATCTCGTTGTCGAAGTGGCCGATGTTGCCGACGATGGCCTTGTCCTTCATCTGCGCCATGTGGCCGGCGGTGATGACGTTGAGGTTGCCGGTGCTCGTGATGAAGACGTCGGCCGTCTCCAGGACGTCCTCGATCGTCTTCACGTCGTAGCCCTCCATCGCCGCCTGCAGAGCGCAGATCGGATCGACCTCGGTGACCACGACCCGGCAGCCCTGGCCCTTGAGCGACTGGGCACACCCCTTGCCCACGTCCCCGTAGCCGCAGACCACCGCCACCTTGCCGGCGAGCATGACGTCGGTGGCCCGCATCAGGCCGTCGACCAGCGAGTGCCGGCAGCCGTAGAGGTTGTCGAACTTGCTCTTGGTGACGCTGTCGTTGACGTTGATCGCCGGGAAGAGCAGGGTCCCGGCCTTCTCCATCTCGTAGAGGCGGTGCACGCCGGTGGTCGTCTCCTCGCTGACACCCCGGCAGGTCTCGGCGACCTTGCCCCATCGACGGGGCCGTTCATTCTGGATCCGGGCAAGGGTCTGGAGGACGACCGCGTACTCCTCGCTGTCGGCGGTCGAGGCGTCGGGAACCGAGCCGCTCTTCTCGAACTCCACGCCCTTGTGGATGAGCAGCGTCGCGTCACCGCCGTCGTCGACGATCTGGTGGGGGCCCTCGCCGTCGCCGAAGTCGAGGGCGCGCTGGGTCATGTCCCAGTACTCCTCGAGCGTCTCACCCTTCCAGGCGAACACCGGCACCCCCCTCGGTGCGTCGGGCGTTCCCTCCGGGCCCACGACCACGGCCGCGGCGGCGTGGTCCTGGGTCGAGAAGATGTTGCAGGAGCACCAGCGCACGTCCGCGCCGAGGTCCCTGAGGGTCTCGATCAGCACCGCGGTCTGGATGGTCATGTGCAGGCTGCCCGTCACGCGCTGACCGCGGAGCGGCTTCCTACCGGCGTACTCCTCGCGGATCGCCATCAGACCGGGCATCTCCTGCTCGGCGAGACGGATCTCCTTGCGGCCCCATTCGGCCAGCGCGAGATCGGCCACCTTGTAGTCGAGACCACCCCTGGTGGCCACGGCGTGTGCTGTCGTTGTCATGTCCTCTCCTCAATGGCTTCGGCGTGAATCGTTCGGACCGGGGCCGCCTGGCGGCCGGTGAGCATCACCAGGGCCGGACCCTGGGCACCGGGTTCGGGCACGAGTGGGCGAGTGGTCACGCCCTCGAGACCGGCCTCCTCGGCGAGAGACTCGAGAGCGGCGGGCTCGAAACCGAGGTGTCTCTGGCCCATCTCGATGCGGAAGGCCTCGCGGTCGTGGCTCATCAGGTCCACCACCACGGCCCTGCCGCCGGGACGCAGAATCCTGGCCATCTCGGCGAGAGCGCGGGTCGGATCGGCGACGTAGCTCAGGGCCAGGAACATGGTGGCCGCGTCGCACTCTCCGTCCCGGATGGGCAGCGACTCGAGGGGAGCCCGGTACAGCTCCACGTTGCT
Source organism: Acidobacteriota bacterium (assembly GCA_022340585.1). Lineage (GTDB taxonomy): Bacteria > Acidobacteriota > Vicinamibacteria > Fen-336 > Fen-336 > JAJDNS01. Next base: position 28,827 of record JAJDNS010000035.1, on the reverse strand, counting down.
CATCTCGCGCGTGCGCTGGCGCGCCGCCTTCAGCATCTCGGTCGAGCTGTCCACGCCGATCACGCGCTTGACGTGGCCGGCGAGGTCCGCCAGGGCGGAGCCCGTCCCGCAGCCGAGGTCGGCCACCACGTCACTCGCCGGCAGGAGTGCCAGCAAGCCAATGACGCCGTACCTGTCCCCGTACTGCTCGCGGCGGAGCTTGTCCCAGTGCGCCGCGGCGCCGGCAAAGAACTCCTCGGCGCGGCGGCCCCCGTTGCTGAGATGGTGGTCGAGTCGCAGGTCGTCCTGCCGCGCGGTGGCCCACTCACCGGTTTCCCGCCGGGCGACCTTCCAGAGCGCCCGCGCCGAGGGCTCGAGGTCGCTCGGGGTCATTCGGTAGAGATTCATCGTGCCCTGCGACCGGCTGGCGACCCAGCCCTGGTCGGCCAGGATCTTCAGGTGCCGGCTCACCGTGGACTGCGGCAGCTGGAGGATCTCCACCAGCTCGGCCACGCCCAGCTCGCGCCGCTCGAGAAGCCGCAGCAGGCGCAGCCGCGTGGGGTCCGCGAGGTTGTCCATGCGGAGCATCAGCTGCTCCGGGTCGCCGGTCAATACCATCCCTTTATCCGGTTGAACGGATCAATTATACATCCGGAGCCCATTCCTCTCCACCTGAATCACCCGCCGCCCCCCGCTCCCGGCTCGCCTCCGTGCGGGAGCGAACCGCGATGGGTTGCGGTCGCCGAGGCCAGGGGACACAATGTCGCCCCGATGATCAGGTTACTGGGACACTCCCTCCGGGCCCTCGCCCCCCTCGTGGCCCTGGCGGCGCTGGCGGCGACGGCGGCCTCGGCCTCGCCCGACGGCACGGTCCCGCTGCACCTCGGCGTCATCGCCGAAGAGCCGTACGAGCCCCGCCTGATGCTCGAGGTCTACGGCGAGCTGGTCGGTGAGCTCCGGGATCGACTCCGGTCGTCGGGGATCGAGGTCGGTGACCTCGTCATTGCCCGCGACCTCGAGGACCTCTCGCAGCGGCTCATCCACGGCGAGGTGGACCTCGTGATCGAGACCGTGTTTCCCACGCTCGTGCTCGAGGAGCGGTCCCGCTGCCTGGAGCCCGCGCTGGTGGTCTTTCGCCGGGGCCAGCGCGAGTACCGGAGCGTCTTCTTCACGCGAGCGGACTCCCCCATCCGCACGCTCGGCGACCTGGCGGGCCAGGTCCTGGTCCTCGAGGCCCTGCGCTCCACGTCTGCCTTTGCCATACCGAAGTCCGAGCTGGAGCGCGCCGGACTCTCTCTCGTCTCCGCCGACGCGCTCAACGCCCGACCCGACGACGTGCGCTTCGTCCTCGCCGGGGCCGAGGTCAACCAGGCGGTGTGGGTGCTCCACGGAAAGGGCGCGGCCGGGGCCTTCAACGAGGGTGACTGGGCGAGGCTGCCGGAAAGGGTCCGCTCTGAGCTCCGGATCTTCCACGAGTCCGCCCCCCTGCTCCGAGGGCTGCTGTCTTTCCGCACGACGCTTTCCCCCGGGATCCGGGCCACGGTCGAGACAACGCTGCTCGGGCTCGAGGAGGACGAGGACGGTCGGGCCGCGCTCGACCGGGCCGCTGGAGTGACCCGCCTGGAGCGGCTGACGGCCGGGGACCGTCGCGGCCTCGAGGCGTGGGCGCCAGTTCTCCGGCCGACCCGCGCACCGTGATGCGTCTCCGCGGCATCGGAACGCGCTATGCGCTCTGGCTCGTCGGACTCGTCCTCGTGGTCGTCACCAGCGCGCTCGTTGCCGCCGGCGCCGTGGCGTTTCACCAGTCCCGGCTGCTGCAGGGGGAGATTCAGGATGCGGCGAGCGCCGCGAGCCTCGCCGACGAGGAGGAGGCCCTGCGAGGAATGGCCGCCTACCTCGGAGCCCGCCTCTTCAGCTCCCTCTACCAGCTCGACGTCGAGCACATCAACGAGCACATCGAGGAGATTCGGGCCTGGCTCCCGATCGACCGGTTCCTGGTGCTCGATGCCGAGGGCCGCGTCCTGACCGACGGCACTCCGTCGAACGCGCAGTACGGCGACGTCTTCCCGGAGGTCCTCCCCCGGGAAGGGGGGACCGGCATCGAGCTGGTGCCGGTCCCGAATGGAACCGAGATCTACTTCAGGATCTCTTCCGGCGGGGTGACCGCGGGCTGGGGGGTGGTCCGCGTGCGCCAGAGACCGTGGCAGGCCTCGTTCCGGGGACTGGAGCAGCGCACGGCTCGGATGTGGGCGAGCTACCGGAGCTCGTTGCTCACGCTGGGTGCCGGCGCGCTGGTGGTGGTTCTGGGCATGGGCACCCTCACCGCGGTCCTCCTCTCCCGCACGCTCGCCCGCCCCCTCGCCGAGATGAGCCGGGCCGCCGGAGAGATCGCCGCCGGCAACCTGGACCATCCTCCCTTGACCCTCGACTCGCCGGACGAGCTCGGGGATCTCGCCCGGGCGCTGAACCGCATGGCGGGAGACATCCGGACCCACGAGGAAGCCCTGCGCGCAGAGCGGAGCGACCTCGCTGCGAAGAACACCGAGCTCGAACGCTTCACCTACACCGTCTCCCACGACCTCAAGACCCCACTGGTCACCATCGCCGGATTTGGCGGGCTGGCCGACACAGATCTCGCAGCGGGGAAGCACGACGAGGCGCGGCAGCACATCGGGAGGGTGGTGGCCGCGGCGGAGCGGATGCACGGGCTCCTCGACGACCTCCTCGACCTGTCGCGGATAGGGCGGGTCGTGAACTCACCGGAAGAGGTCGACGTGGGTCAGCTCGCCCGGGAGGCGGTCGAGTCGATCCGGGGCGAGCTCGAGAGGAAGGGGATAACGGTCGAGATCGCCCCCGACCTCCCGGTGGTTCACGCCGACCGTCAGCGTCTGGGCGAGGTCCTGCAGAACCTGGTCGAGAACGCCGCCAAGTTCAGCGATGGCGACGACCCTCGAATCGAGATCGGAACCCGGAGCGGTGGAGACGACGAGCACCTCTTCTTCGTCCGCGACAACGGGCGAGGCCTCGAGGCCCGTTTTCTCGAGCGGGTGTTCGACATCTTCGTGAAGCTGGATCCGTCGGTGGAGGGCACTGGCGTGGGGCTGGCCCTGGTGCTGCGCATCGTCGAGGCCCACGGCGGACGGGTGTGGGCGGAGTCCGAGGGACGCGGCCTGGGGACGACGTTCGTCGTCGCCTTGCCGCGTCCCCGAGGGCTGGCGAGCCCCTACGAAGAGAGGGCCTGACCCTGGCGCGCGCCCGCCCGTCAGCAAGACGCGGGCCGAACTAGCGCTTGATGCGCTCCATCTTCGGATCGTACATGGGTCTCAGCGACACCTCGGCCGGGTACCTCCTTCCGGCGATGTCGACCTCCCACTGACCCTCCGCCAGGTACGCCTTGTCGATGGGCGTGCCAGCCTCGATCATGGCCAGACCCACGGCGCCCCCGAGGGTGAAGCCGTAGCTCGCCGCCCGGACATAGCCGACGGCCTCGTCGTTTCGATAGACCACCTCGGCGTGATAGAGCAGCGGCTCGGGGTCCTTGACCAGCACCTGTAGCAGGCGTCGGTCGTAGGCGGGTCCCTGGGCCTTCTTCTCGACGCAGTACGCCCTGCCGATGAAGTCCGGCTTGGCGAGATCCACGGCGAACCCGAGCCCCGTCTCGTAGGCGTCGTCGGTGTTGTCGATGTCGTGGCCGTAGTCGCGGTAGCCCTTCTCCATGCGGAGGCTGCCCAGGGCCCTCAGGCCGGCGTGGCGCAGGCCGAACTGTTTCCCCGCCTCGATCACACGGTCGTAGACGTGCACGGCCTGCTCGGCGGGGATGTTCAGCTCGTACCCGAGCTCGCCCACGTAGGTGATTCGGTTGCAGAACGCACGCGCGAACCCGATGTCGATCTCCCGCGCGGTGCGGAAGGGGAAAGCGTCGTCGGACAGATCCGCCGAGGTGATGGACTGCAGGAGCTCTCGGGATCGGGGGCCCTGCACGTTGAGCTGGCCGATGCCGCCGGTGATGTCGGTGACGAAGCAATGGGCGTCGTCGGGAATGTGGCGCCTGATCCAGGCCTCCACGTGACGGTGCATGGTGTCGGTGACAACGACGACGAAGCGCTCCTCCGTCTGCTTGGTCACGGTGACGTCCGCCTCCAGCGTGCCGCGCTCGTTGAGGAACTGGGTGTAGGTGATGGTCTCGATCGGGCCGTCGACGCTGTTGGCCGAGATGTAGTCGAGCACCTTGCCGGCGTCACGTCCCTGGACCAGGAACTTCCCCATGAAGGTCATGTCCATGGCGATGACGCCCTCGCGGCAGGCCCTGTGCTCTGCTTCCCAGTAGGGGAACCAGTTCTGACGTCCCCAGGAGAGCTTGTCGACCCTGGGCTCCTGACCCTCCGGCGCATACCATGCCGGGCTCTCCCAGCCACTCACGTCGGTGAAGTAGGCGCGCTCGTCCCTCAGTCGATCGTGAAAGGGCGAGCGCTTGCAGTCGCGCGCGGTCTGGGGCACGCGGGTGGGGTAGTGGCGCCGGTAGACCAGCCCCAGGGTCTCGACCACGCGGGTCTTGCGGTACTCGGGATTGCACTGGTAGGGGTGAAAGCGATCCACGTTGATGCCGGTGATGTCTGCGCCCGGATCGCCGGTGGTGATCCACTGGGCCATGATCCGGCCGAGCCCGGGTCCGGTGATGATGCCGATGGAGTTGAGGCCGGCGGCGACGAAGTAGTTCTGAACCTCCGGTGCCTCTCCGAAGGCCACGCCCATGTCCGGGGTGAAGCTCTCGGGACCACAGAAGAACTTCCTGAGACCGACCTCCTGCGAGACGGGGATGCGGCTCATGGCCTTTTCGAGGAAGGGCGTCATGCGATCCCAGTCGGGCGGTATCTCGCCGAAGGAGAAGTCGTCGGGGACGCCGTCCACCTTCCATGGAGCGCAGACCGGTTCGAACAGGCCGATCATCAAGCCACCGCCTTCCTCTCGGTAGTAGCCGTGGCTGGAAGGGTCCTCGATGATCGGAAGCTGTCGTGTCATCCCCTCGATGGGCTCGGTGATGAGGTAGTAGTGCTCGGTCGACTGGTTGGGGATGGTCACGCCGCTGAGGGCGCCCAACTGCCGGGCCCACATGCCGGCGCAATTGACGACGAACTCCGCCTTGATCGTGCCCCGAGTCGTGGCGACACCCGCGGCGCGGCCGTTGTGCGTGGCAACGTCCGTGACCGACACACCCTCGAGGATCTTCACGCCCTTCTGTTGAGCGCCCCTGGCCAGGGCCATGGTCGCGTCCACGGGGTTGACGCGACCGTCCTGCCTCAAGTAGAAGCCCGCCTGGACGTCGTCCACCCGGGCCAGGGGGAAGAGCCTCTTGATCTCGTCGGGTCCGATCTCCTCGACGTCATTTCCGCACATCCGGTTGAACGCGGCGACCCGGCGATACTCCTCCAACCGGTCCTCGTCCGCGGCCAGCTCGATGAAGCCCAGGGGCTCGAAGCCGGTACTCAGCCCGGTTTCCGCCTCCAGGCGTCCATAGAGGTCGCGCGTGTACATGCGCATCTCGACCGAGGTCGCCGAGGTCGAGCCAAAGGTGGTGATCAGGCCGGCCGCGTGCCAGGTGGTGCCGCTCGTCAACCGGTCACGCTCCAGGAGGACCACGTCGCTCCAGCCCAGATGAGCCAGGTGGTAGGCCACCGAACACCCTATGACACCACCACCGATGATGACGACGCGAGCTTCCCGGGGGAGTTCCTGAGTGGTCATGGCTGCTCCTTGGCGTGCCTCTGGGAGACTCTATGCGTGGCGCCCCGAGGCGTCAAAGCCGCCGGCCCAACGCCGTCGGAGGGGGGGGCGGCTACTCGTTGAAGAGCAGGTAGGTGCCGCTCTTGCCGGCGACCAGGATGTCGGTGCGGCCGTTTCCGTCCAGGTCGGCGGTGTGGATCTGGAGGCCCACGCCAACTCGGCCTTCGTCGAGGGTGAAGCGCTCAAAGGTCGCCCCCTTCGGGTCCCACTGGTAGTAGAAGAGGCAGGGAGGATCGTGGGCGCCGGGGTCGTTGCCGTTGTGGGCCAGAACGCGCTTGCCGGCGATCAGCTCCTCGTCTCCGTCGCCGTCGAGGTCGGCCAGATGAAGGGCGTGAACCTGGCTGAAGGTGTCGTCGATGACGTGGCGCTCGAAGCGGACACCGTCGCCGTCGGCGACCTGTCTCAGCCAGTACAGCCCGTAGTCGTGGGCCTCACCGACGATCACGTCGTTGCGCCCGTCGCCGTCGACATCGACCACGAGCATGGGGATGCTCGCGTGGATCGACCAGTCCTCGTGAAGGCTCCAGGGCTCGTCGAGGGCGTGGTCGGCGGGTCGCTCGTACCAGCCGTCCTCGAAGAGGAGGTCGGCCAGCCCGTCGCCGCTGAGGTCGCCGAGGCCCAGCCCGTGACCGTTGCCGGACGCTCCTATGACGATCCGCCGGGTCACCGCCTCGGTCTCGACCCTCCCGAGGTTCTCCAGCCTCCACGCCACCAGCGGGCTCTTCTTGTTCCAGCTGCTGACCAGCCACTCGGGGACGCCGTCACCGTCGAGGTCGGTGAGCAACTGGCCCTCGTTCTCGGTGGCGCCGGTCTGGATCAGGAGGTGCTGCCTCCAGAGGTGGCCCCGGGCCAGACCCTCCGGGCCCGGGTTCTCATACCAGTGGACCTCCTCGAGCATGAAGCCGCCCGAGACCACGTCCGGGTAGCCGTCGCCGTTGACGTCGTAGACGTGGTCACCGTTGGAGAGCACGTAGCCGTCCCAGTCGTCGATCATCCGCAGCGGCCGTGGCGTGAATCCGGGGGCAGCGTACCAGTTGCGACCCGCGATTACGTCCATTCGGCCGTCCTGGTCCACGTCGGCGAGTGCACATCCCTCGTTCGCGTCCATGAAGAGCGGCTGAACGCGGAATCTCAGGGCTCCGTCGTCGGCCCCGACGAGGCCCGTGCCGACGCCACCGCCGACCAGCGCCAGCACGATGGCCCGAGCGGTTTCGGAGATTAGACCTTGGCTTTGCATGGAGTGCATCCTAACCTGGGGCGACGACCGTCGTCCCGCGTCTCCGAGACGCCAGGGGGGAGGACGCCATGGTGCAGGACGTTCAGCGCATTCTCGAACGCGACCTCGAGGGTCTGGCCCGCGAGATCGAGATGTTTCCGGACGACGAAAGCCTCTGGAGGGTGGCTCCCGGCATCACCAACCCTGCCGGCAGCCTGGCGCGGCACGCCAGCGGCAACCTGAAGCACTTCGTGGGGGCGGTCCTCGGAGGGAGCGGCTACGTCCGCCAGAGGGACGCTGAGTTCGGCGTGAAGAGCGGGACGCGTGCGGAGCACGCCGCCGAGCTGCGAGAGACGAAGGAGATGGTGTCACAGGTGCTGCCCACGCTCTCCCCGGAGGTCCTGGCGGCGGGCTATCCGGATCCCCCTGGGGGGATCCCGGTCTCCTGCCAGCGGTTCCTGCTCCACCTGTGCGCCCATCTCGCCTTCCACCTGGGCCAGGCGGGCTACCTGCGGAGGGTCGTCACGGGAGATGCTCGGAGCAGCGGACCCGTCTCGGTGCAGGAGCTGGCTGAAGTCTAGGTCGACTTCCGGCGGGGGGCCGGAGTGCCGGACGGGGCCGGGTCACGACCCCTCGTGAGACAATCCGTCGGCGCAGTCGGCAGGATTGAGAGGAGGGGCCATGGCGCAGGGGAGACATCGGGACCTCGGGCGGATGCGCACGATGGTGGTGATCGTCCTGGTGGCTGGGCTCGGGGGCCTCGTGGCGCACGGCTCGCCGGCGGCAGCGCGGGCCGAGGGTCACGGCACAGGTCGGGCCCAGGCGTCGGGGGTGGACAAGAAGAAGAGGACGCCGGCACGTCGGCCGCCGCGGCCGACGACGCCGCGGCCGGGGCCGGACCAGGACGGGGATGGTCACGACTCCCTGGCCTTCGGGGGAGACGACTGCGACGACGACGACGTGAATCGCTTCCCCGGCAACACCGAGATCTGCGACGCGGAGCACCACGACGAAGACTGTGACCCCGCGACGTTCGGGATGCGGGACGCCGACGGGGACGGTTACCCGGACGCCCGCTGCTGCAATCGCAGCCGCGAGGGACGCTCCACGTGCGGCACCGACTGCGACGACGGCAACGCGGTCATCCACCCCGACGCCCAGGTCTGCGCCCGGAGCACCCGGTCGGTCCTCGTGTGTGCGCCGGAGGCCGGGCGGGAGACCTTCACGAGCAGCGAAGGCCCGCCCTGGAAGCGCGTCAGCTGTCCCGAGGGAGGGCGGTGCGTGCCCCAGCCCAACGGCACGGGGCTCTGCGTGCCCTGACCAGCGGCGGGGGCTGCGACGCCGCGGTGCCCGTGGACCCCGACATGGACGGCCCCGGGGTGAAGCTCTGCATCGGTCTGGACTGGCTGTTCTGAGCCGGGGGCCAGCACCGCCCGGGGCCGGAGGGAGCTGGAATGCTCCCGCGCCCTCCTTGACAGGCCACGGGAACTCGATACACAACCTGTCCATGCGGAAGCTCAAGCCAGCCCTCGTCCCGTTCGGAGTCGCCGTGGTCGCCCTCGGGGCGGCGTGCGCCGCGCTCAAGGCCCCCACCCTCGCCGTCGACAGCCTGAAGGTGCGGGACATGGGCATCACGGGTGTCTCGCTCGATGTCACCTTCCGCGTGCGCAACCCCAACCCCGAGCCGATCACCGTGGAGAGGTTCGAGTACGAGCTCTCCCTGAACGGAGACAAGCTCGGACGGGGATACGAGCCCACCGGCTTCGAGCTGGCGGGCTTCGGGGAAGAGAAGGTCACCTCGAGGTTCGACGTGAGCCTCCTGAACCTTCCGGGCGCGGTGAAGAGGGTCGTGGATCGGCGCGACGGCAGGGCGCGGGTCAAAGGCCACTTCTACGTGACCGAGGAAGGCTCCACGAAGCTCCGCCGGCTCGGCTTCGACGCCGACGCCGACCTCACGTTCGACAGATAGCGAGCGGCGCCGAGGAGTGTCGCGGGGTTCGTACACCACGGCCCGAGGCGAAGCAGGCTTCCGTACTCACGCCCGGCCCGGTATCATCGAGCGACTCTCGACATCTCTGCCGAGGAGAAGAAGGCCCATGCACCGCTGCTGCCACACTCGGCGCGCTGCCCTCATGGTGTCGCTGTGGCTTGCCGGGTCAGCCCTCGCCTGGGCCCAGGCCACCCGCGTCGACGTGGACCCGGATCGCGCCTTCCAGTCGATCGACGGCTTCGGCGTCAACTTCAACGGCACCTACTTCCGCGAATCCCAGAAGGCCGCCATCGACCTCCTCATCGATGACCTGGGGGCGACGCTGTTCCGCCTGGACCCCTATGGCCTGTCGAACTGGGAGGCCCGCAACGACGACGATGACCCGGCGCACATTAACTGGGTCTACTACGACGATCGCTACTCGAGCCCGTTCTTCGAGGCCTCCTGGGCGGCGGCTCGCTACCTCAACGCGAAGGGAATCCGTCCGTTCCTCACCGTCAGCGGAATGACCCCGACGTGGATGAACGACGATTCCGCGCCTCCCCCCACGCATTCCGTGTGCGACGCGTACGAGCGAACCGAGGACCTTCGCTTCCCCCCTCCCCATCACCTCAATCCCGCCATGTACGAGGAGTTCGCGGAGATGGTGGTGTCCATGGCCTTCTACGCGAGGCACCGGGCGGGCGTCGACTTCGAGTACTTCAGCCCCCTCAACGAGGTCGACTGCTACTCCCACGGAGAGGGGCCACGGGTCGATCCCGAGGAGGCGCCGGTCGTGCTGGCCACCGTCGTCCGCCGACTGCAGCGGGAGGGGCTGGGCAGCCTCAAGCTGGTGGCCGTCGACCCCTCCGGGTCCGGCGACTACGAGACTCCTCTGCTCGCGAACGACACGGTGATGAGCCAGCTGGCCGTGATCTCCGTTCACTCCTACGGTCCCAGCGAGACGGTCGTCGCGCCGCGGGTGGAGCACGTGCGGGAGAGCCACCACCCAGACACCCGCATCTGGCTCACCGAGTATGGGGCACTCGAAGGCGGCTTCGACGGCTCGTCGCCGCGCGACGAGTGGAACGTGAACTCGATGGTCGCGACCCGTCGCGCCCTCGTCGCGCTCAACCACGGAGCCCAGGCGGCTCTCCACTGGGACGCCTTCGACAACTACCACGAGCACGACCAGACGTTGACCTACTACGGCCTCCTGAGGAACGACCACCACCGGTACGCCCCGAAGAAGAGATACTTCGCCGCGAGGCAGCTCTTTCGCTTCGTGCCCCCGGGAGCCCGGCGCATCGCCGCGAGTGCCGATACGGACGAGCTCACCGTGTCCGCATTCCGCGACGCCGCGGGCTCGATCGTCGTCGTCGGAGTGAAGGCGGCGGGCCCCGATCGGATCCGGGTGGTGGTGCCGGAGGCGCGAGCCCCCGAGACGTGGGTGCTTCACGCGACCACGGCCACCCTCGACTGCGCCGACCTCGGGTCCGTGCCGGTCGAGGGCGGGGTCGCGGAGCTGGACCTCCCCGGCAGCGCCGTCTTCACGTTGGTGGGCAACACCCTACCCTGACGCGCGAGACTCAGGGCCCTTGGCGGTCCTGGACGTGCCCCGTCAACTCCGAGCGAGGTGCTCCCACAGCAGGCGCTCCTCGCGGTGGGGATCCTCGACGACCCGGCACTCCGCGTCGAGGATCATCGTCGCGCGACGCTCGCCATCGTAGGAGGGCCACTTCGGGATCCCGGGGTGGCTCGGATCGCCGGTCCGGGCGAACGCGGCCCAGGCCGCGCTCATTTTCCGCGCCGCCTCGAAGCGCTCGGGGCGACGGCCCGCTTCGGGGCTCGTCTCGGGGTGGTTGAACTTGAAGGCCATCTCCATGGCGTGTGCGGCCTTCGTGGGGTAGGGCACGCCGGGCGCCACCGGGACCTCCGACTCGTACGCGAACTGGTACATGAACACCGGCGCGGCGTGGAGCGCCGCCTTGCGCTCGGCGAGCACGATCGCGTTGTGCCACATCCACTGGCCGGTCGTGATCGCGACGAAGAGGTCCGTGGGGGACGCCCCCGGTCGCTCGCGTCGGTGGACTTCGAGGACGCGATCGGCGTCGTCTCCAAACCGGGTCTCGAGCCGCTCCCGGAGCGAGGCGTCGTCGAGCGAGAACGCCGGGAGGTCGCCGCGCTGGAGGAACATGATGGACTCGTCCTTGTTCGTTCCGACGATCAGCGGCACGTCCGCCGAGATGGCTGGCGCGACGGGGTCGTAGGGGTGCGTGGGGATGAAGTGGCCGTCCACGACCGGACCGACCCTCATGGGGTTCGTCCCCGACATCTCCTGTTGAACGTCGCGCAGCCTCTCGGCGGGGATCTTCACCAGCTCGCGCGCCTGCTTCTCGTCCAGATCGAGGGCAGCGAGAACCCGGCGCGTGGTCTCCGTGGCGGCGTCCCTGGGTGTGAGCCGCAGCGTCGGCCCGCTCTCGATGCTCGCGCGCTGGAAGAGGCCCTTTGCCCCGGGCATGGCGGTGAGGGTGGCCGTCTTCGCCCCGCCGCCCGACTCGCCCCAGATCATGACGCGGTCCGGGTCGCCGCCGAAGACCTCGGCGTTGTCCACAATCCACCGCAGGGCCGTGGCGATGTCGAGGATGCCCGCGGCGCCAGAGGCGGCGTACTCCTCGCCCAGGAGGTCGCCCAGGTACAGGTACCCCAGGAGGCCGAGGCGGTGGTTGTGAGTGACCACGACCACGTCGTAGCTGCGGGCGAGCGCCGCCCCGTCGTGGGGCAGGCTCTGCGGCCAGACCTCGGCCCCGCCGTTGCCGGTGGCGAAGCCACCGCCGTGGGAGTAGAACATGACGGGTCGCTTCTTCCCGTCGCCGGTCCCGGGCGTCCAGACGTTGAGGACGAGGCAGTCTTCGCTGGAAGCGGCCGGAGCCCACTCCTTCGGCCAGCCCGGGTCCGGCGGCTGGACTGCCTGGGGGCCGTAGACGAGCGCGTCGCGCACGCCGGTCCAGGGATCGAGGCTCGGCGGCGCCTTGAAGCGGCCCTCGCCCGCCGGCGAGCCGGCATACGGCACGCCCTTGAAGATGGTCAGCCCGCCGTTTCGCACGCCCCGCAGCTGGCCGTGGGTCGTTCTCACCACGACGCTCTGCCCGTTGGCCACCGTCGTGGCGGATGCCTGGGCGCGCGCCGTTCGGGCGGACGATCCCACGAGCGTCGGGGCGACCGCCGCTCCTCCGGCCTTCAGCAGGAACTGGCGCCGACCGTTGCGGCGGTTGCCGGCCTGAGAGCCCTCCGTCCCGTCTTGGTGCTGTTTCACGGCTCCCTCCTCCAGAAGCAGGTGTCGAGGCAGTGGAACGCCCTCATGCGGCCGTTCGCGGGCACCCACGCCGCCCGGGATCGGCGTGCGGGAGCATAGCACCGACATGGATGCGGGGGCGGCCGCCCGTCTTTGCTCCTCTGACTCGTGCGCATTACCCTTGAGGCGCGGAAACGAGGCGACTCCGCCGGAGGCACGCACGAAAGGAGACGAGGCACTATGAGTTCACGATCCGACCACGCGGAAACGGGCCTCCCCGGCGGGCGCCGGGATGCAGGCCGAATCGCCACCCGGCTCGCCGCAGCTCTCGTGGCGGCCGTCGCCCTGGTTGCGCCCGTCATCGCCGCCGACGAAGTGGCGCTCTCCATCGACCTCTCGCAGCCGGGCGCGACGATCGACCGCAACATCTTCGGGCAGTTCGCCGAGCATCTCGGCCACGGCATATACGAAGGTGTCTGGGTGGGCCCGGATTCCCCCATCCCGAACACGCGCGGTATCCGCAACGACGTCGTCGAGGCGCTGAAGGAGCTGAAGGTGCCCAACGTGCGGTGGCCGGGAGGCTGCTTCGCCGACGAGTACCACTGGCGCTACGGTGTCGGTCCCCAGCGTCCGGTCACCCTCAACCCGAACTGGGGAGGCGTGACCGAGCCGAACTCCTTCGGAACCCACGAGTTCATGGACCTCATGGACCAGATCGGCTCCGAGGCGTACATCTCGGTCAACGTGGGATCGGGCACGCCGCAGGAGGCGGCCGAGTGGCTGGAGTACCTGACCACCGCGCAGCCGACGGCCCTCGCGGCCGAGCGGACGGCCAACGGCCACCCGGAGCCCTACCGGATTCCCTTGCTGGGCATCGGCAACGAGAGCTGGGACTGCGGCGGCAACATGACTCCGGAGTACTACCTGAGCCAGCTCAAGATCTACAGCCGCTTCGTCCGGAGCTTCCACCCGGAGCAGCAGGAGGGCTCGAACCGGATGCTGAAGATCGCGGTGGGGCCCGGCGGCGACGGACCGCGCTGGACGGAATGGACCGAGGTCGTCATGAAGGCCTGGCAGGGTCACACCTGGAGCTGGGACATCGACGGCCTGTCGCTGCACAACTACACGGTGGTGAGGTGGCCGCCGGCCTACAAGTCGGTCGGCTTCGGCGAGACCGAGTACGCCGAGATCCTGAACGCCACGCTCGAGATGGACCGCCTCCTCGCAACCCACTCGGCGATCATGGACAGGTACGACCCGGAGAAGAAGATCGCCCTGTTCGTGGACGAGTGGGGCGGCTGGTACGCCCCGCTACCCGGCAGCCACGAGGGCTTCCTCGTTCAGCAGAACAGCCTGCGCGACGCGGTCCTGGCGGCCCTCAACCTGAACATCTTCGCGCGTCACGCCGAGCGCGTGCGCGGCGCCAACATCGCCCAGATGGTCAACGTGCTGCAGGCGATGATCATCACGGACCAGGAGATGATGGTCCTCACACCGACCTACCACGTGTTCAGGATGTACGTGCCGTTCCAGGACGCCACGCTCGTGCCGGTCGCCTTCGACGCCGGCACCTACGCGCACGGCGACATCACGCTCCCCCGCGTGGATGCGATCGCGGCCCGGGACGCGGAGGGCACGCTGTGGCTGGCGCTGGTCAACGTCGACCCGGCCCGTTCGGTCGAGATCCAGGCGAGCCTGGCGGGGGGCACGGCCAGTGCGGCTGCCGGCGAGACTCTCACTGCACCGAAGGTCGACAGCGTCAACACCTTCGAGGCCCCCGCAGCCGTGGCGCCGGAGCCCGTCACTGCCAAGGTGGTGGACGGGAAGGTGTCCCTGACGCTCACGCCGAAGTCGGTCACGGTGCTCTCCGTGACGCCGTGACCGGAGGGTCGGACCTGGCGGCAGGACCGTATTGGTGCCTCCGCGCCCACCTGTACTGGTGGCAGGAGACCCCCCCCGGGGGCATCTGGCGCATGCCGGTGGACGGCGGGGAGAAGACGCAGGTCGTCCCGGCGGAGGGCACCAACATGATCAACTGGGCTCCGGGGCGGAACGGGCTCTACTACGCCGTCAGCAACTCGGAAGGCTACGAGATCCGATACCGGGATCGGGTGTCGCAGCAGGAGACGGTGCTGCACGCCACCGACCACTCCCTCGTCCACCAGTGGCTGACCGTCTCCCCGGACGAGGAGTACGTTCCGTACGGGGAGCGCCCGGCCCAGACCTCCGAGCTGATGCTGGTCGAGAACTTCCGCTGACCCGCCTCAGCGATCGCGCGCTGACACGGCCCAGGTCTCGCCAGTGGCGATGCCCCCGCGGACGACCGTGGCCCGCGCGTGCAACGCCACGGTGGGGCAGATGTGCGTGGGGTAGCCGATCAGCACGTCTCCCACGGCCATTCGGTTGGCGCCGGGGTCGTCGAGGACCAGATGCTCTTCGCTCTGGGACACCGCGGTGGCGGCGGGAAGGTCGGGGAAGAACACCCGGTTGTCCAGGGGGTTCTCCGCGGCGACGGCCTTGTGGCCCAGGTCCAGACAGACCCGATTGTCGCCGGGCTTGCTGATCACGCGAGTGATCAGCGCCGCGGCGACCTCGAACGGCAGCTCGGTGAACTTGCGGCCGTAGCCCACGTCCCACAGCAGCGTGGTGCCGCAGCTGAGCTGCCAGGGTGTCTCGGAGGCCCAGACGGCGAACGTCGGGGAGCCACAGGCGACGACGGTCTGGTCGGTGCGCCGGGCGCAGTCGGCGCGTGTCTGCTCGATGATGGCCATCGCCGCGTCACGCCGGACCTCCTCGGACGGATCGTGCAGGTGACCGTCGTACACGTGCAGGCCCGCGTAGGTGGCGCCGGCCATCTCGCTGATTGCGTCGCGCAGGGCGTCGAGACGCGGGCCGAAGGGCACGCCGGTGCGCCCCTGGCCGCAGTCGACGTCGACGAAGAGGCGCAGCCGCCGGGTGCTGTCGCCCGCCCGTGCGACGATGGCGCGCGCGGCCCCTGCGTCGTCGACCGTGCACGCGAAGGATGTCTCCGGGAACCGTTCGATCAGGCCCGCGAGCCTGGAGATCTTCGGGCCCACGGGCTGGTGGGCGATCAGAACGTCGGTGGCGCCCTCGCCGGCGGCCATCTCCGCCTCGGCCATCGTGGCGGCCTTGAACCGGGTGATGCCCGCGTCGAGCTGCATGCGGACCACCCGGGCCATCTTGTGCGTCTTGAGGTGCGGGCGCAGGCGGCCGGTGTGCTCCGGGCCACCCACGGCGGCGATCATTCGCTCGATGTTCGCCTGGACGCGGTCCGGAACGATCAGCAGCCCGGGCGAGTCCACGTCCTGCGGGTTGGCGAGGGTCAGCCAGTTCATCGCGCGTGTCTTCTACCACATCGCCAGCCCCGCATCGAAGGGAAAGGACGGGTGGTACCATCCAGGGCTCCTACCCGCCATGGCCTCTGATTCATTCGACATCCTGTTCACGGGGGCGACGGTGCTCGACGGCACGGGCGCTGCACCCCACGTGGCCGACGTTGGCGTCCGGGGCGACCGTATCGCCGCCGTCGGCGACCTCGGCGGTGCCTCCGCGGCCCAGATCCACGACCTCGCCGGCCGCGCCCTCGCCCCCGGGTTCATCGACGTGCACACCCACGACGACAACGCGATCCTCAAGGCCCCCGACTGCCTGGCCAAGATCAGCCAGGGCGTCACGACCGTGGTGGTGGGCAACTGTGGCATCAGCGCCGCGCCGGTGCGCCTGCGCGGTGGCCCGCCCGAGCCGCTCAACCTCCTGGGCGGCCCGGAGGACTTTCCTTTCGAAGACTTCTCCCGGTATGTCGACGCCGTCGGGGACGCCGGTCCGGCGGTGAATGTCGCGGCCCTGGCCGGTCACACGTCGCTGCGGATCAGCCACGTCGGCGACCTGGCCCGTGTCGCCACGGCGCGCGAGAGCCTCGCCATGCAGAGGGACCTGGAGCGCTGCATGGCCAGCGGCGCCCTCGGTCTGAGCACGGGCCTGGCCTATCCCAACGCGCTGGCCGCGGACACCGCGGAGGTGGTGGGCCTCGCGAAGGTCGCGGCGTCGGCCGGGGGCATCTACACCACCCACCTGCGCAACGAGTTCGACCAGATCCTCGACGCCCTCGATGAAGCCTTCGCCATCGGTGCCGAGGCGGACCTGCCCGTCGTCGTCTCGCACCTCAAGTGCGCCGGGCCGCAGAACTGGGGGCGCAGCGCCGAGGTCCTCGTCGCGATCGAGTCGAGCCCGTGGGCCGCCCGCGTCCAGATGGACTGCTACCCGTACCGCGCCGGCTCCAGCAACCTGGATCTCGGGCAGGTCGACGAGCGGATCGACATCCTGATCACACGCTCCGAACCCCACCCCGACCAGGCCGGCAGGACGCTGGCACGGATTGCCGAAGAGTGGGGCGTGAGCCAGCTGGAAGCAGCGAAGGAGCTGATGCCCGCGGGGGCCGTGTACTTCTCCATGGACGAGCGGGACATGCGCGCCATCCTCGCGCACCCCAGGACCATGATCGGGTCCGACGGCCTGCCTTCCGACGCGCACCCGCACCCGCGACTCTACGGCACCTTCCCCCGCGTCCTGGGGCGCTACTGCCGGGAGGAGTCGCTGTTCCCCCTGGAGCACGCGGTCCGCAAGATGACCAGCCTGCCCGCCGAGACCTTCGGGCTCGCCGGGCGCGGCCGGGTGGCGCCGGGCTGTTTCGCGGACCTGGTCGTTTTCGATCCGGACATCGTTGCCGACACCGCGACCTTTGAAGACCCGTACCGCGTGTCGATCGGAATCGATCGCGTCGTGGTCAACGGCCGCGTCGCCTACTACAATGGCCAGCGCACCGGCCCGCGCTCGGGCCGATTCCTTCCCAACCCGCAGGGCACCTGATGGAGTGGCGATGAGCATCAAGCGTTACGGAACCAGCAAGGCCGGCGCCGGCGGACAGACGCTGCCGTTCGCACGCGCGGTCGAGGCCGACGGGTGGCTGTTCGTCTCCGGCCAGGTCGCGATGGAAGGGGGCGAGATCGTCGCCGGCGGCATCGTCCCCCAGGCCCGCAAGGCCATCGAGAACATGCTCGCCATCCTCGAGGAGGCGGGGTACACCAGGGAGCACATCGTCCGCTGCGGTGTCTGGCTCGACGACACGCGTGACTTCTGGTCGTTCAACAAGGTCTACGCCGAGTACTTCGGCGGAGAGCACGCCCCGGCCCGCGCCTGCGTGCAGTCGACGATGATGGTCGACTGCAAGGTCGAGATCGACTGCATCTGCTACAAGCCACGCGCCGGATGACGCCGACGCTGTTCCTGTCGGTCTTCGCCGCCTACGTCCTGGCCTTGATTGGCCTGAGCGTGTGGATCGCCCGCCGGCAACGCTCGGGCGAGGATTTCCTCCTGGGCGATCGGAGCATCACGCTCCTGCTGAGCCTCGGGACGACGGTGGCCACCCTGGTCGGCACCGGCTCCAGCATCGGAGCCGTGGGCGAGGGGTATCTCAACGGCTGGCGCGGCGCGATGTTCGGCGTCGGGGGCGGCGTGGGGATGCTCCTCCTGGCGAAGCTGTTCGGCGGCGTTCGGCGCCACAACTTCATGACGATGTCGGAGGAGGTCTCCTTCTACTACGGCGCCAACCGGTGGATCAAGGGGCTGGTGGCGGTGTTCATCCTGCTGGCCTCGATCGGGTGGCTCGGTGCACACATCCTGGGTGGCAGCTACTACCTCGCCTACGTGGGGGGACTCCACCCGATTGCAGCCAAGGCGACTCTCGCCGCGGCCTTCGGGGTGTACGTGATCATAGGCGGGTATGTGGCGGTGGTCTGGACCGACACCATCCAGGCGGTCGTTCTCTTCACCGGCTTCGTCCTGATGGCGGTCTTCGCGGTCGGGGCGGTGGGGGGGGTCGAGACGTTTGCCGGGCTGGCTGGCGACGGGCTTGGCTTCCTGGCCGGCGACAGCCTGCTCCCATCGCTCTCGCTGTCGGTGGCCATCGCCGTGGGAGTCCTGGGCACGCCAGGGTACCGCCAGCGCATCTACTCTGCCGATAGCACCGCTACGGTCAAGAAGAGCTTCTACCTGAGCGGCCTCCTCTACCTGCTGTTCTGCTTCATTCCCGCCACCATCGGCATCTGCGCCGCCGCCATAGGCCCGGGCCTCGAGAATCACGATTTCGCGTTTCTCTTCATGGCCAGCAGCGTGCTGCCGGTGGGGGTCGGGCTCATCGTGCTGATCGCCGGGTTGAGCGCGACGATGTCCTCGGCCAGCAGCGATGCGATCGCCGCGGTGTCGATCCTCTTCCGCGACGTCTACATCCTGGTCACCGGCCGAATGCCCGACCGGACGAGAATGGTGGGCTATTCGCGCTGGGGCCTGCTGGGGATCACGCTGTCGGCCCTGCTCATCACCCTGTCGGCGGACGGCATCATCTCGTACATCAAGGACATGATCTCGTTCGTGATGAGCGGGCTCGTGACCGCCACGATCATGGGCAAGTACTGGCGCCGCGCCACCTGGCAGGGCGGCGTCGCCGCGATCCTCGGCGGCGCGGTGTGCACCGGAGCGTTCAAGCTCGCTCCCGCCCTCGAAGCCGCCGGCTCGTTCTGGGGCGGGCCGGCGATCCCCTCGCTCGCCAGCGCGGCGCTCGCCGGAGTGGCCGTCAGCCTCGCCACGCCGGCCAACACCGTGACCGACGCCGAGGCGCTCGGGATCCTCGCCGCCGAGCGGCGCGCGATGGAGATGCGCGACGAGCGCGAAGCGGCGGAGGCGTGAATGTGCACCTGGGCCCGCGGGGCAGCTACTTCGGCAACCTCGGGGGACCGATCCTGAAGGACAGGCTGTGGTTCTTCGTCTCCGACAACGTCTTCTCCCATTCGGACACGACCGGCGAGCAGTCGGTCGGCTGGCTCACAATCCCCGCGGGCGATCGGCGGACCACGACCAACAACATCTCCGGGAGCAGGTTCGCCAGACCGAAGTCCAGGATTTTCGCCTGCCCCCGCGGCGTCACCAGCACGTCGCAGGCTTGATGTCCCGGTGCACGATCCCCTGCGCGTGCGCCGCGTCCAACCCGTCCGTGATCTGGATCCCCAGGTCCAGGATCTCGTCGACATCGAGGGGCCTCATCCCCACCAGCACCCGCAGCGTCTGCCCCTCGAGGAGCTCCATCGCGATGAAGTGACGCCCCTCGTGCTCGTCGATGTCGTGGATCGTGCAGATGTTGGGGTGGTTCAGCGCGGAGGCCGCCTGCGCTTCCCGGCGGAAGCGCTCAGCCGCCTGACGGTCCTTCGACAGCTCCTCGGGAAGGAACTTCAGCGCCACGGCCCGCTTCAGGCGCAGGTCCTCCGCCCGGTAGACCACCCCCATCCCTCCGCCGCCCAGCTTCTCCACGACCCGGTAGTGGGAGACCGTCTCGCCGATCATGGGCTTCGCCCTCCGGACGGATGAGGCCAACTCGATGCGAGGCTACGCCCCGGCTCGAGCCCGGGTCAAGACCGCGTCGCGCGCGCGTCGCGCGCAACTTGCAGATCTCCCGTCTGCTTGAGGGCCGCGGCTCCACGGTGTCTCGCCTACCTGGCCGTCTTCTCGACATGCCCGCCGAACTGGAACCGCATGGCGGAGAGCAGCTTGTCCTGGTAGTCCGCTTCCCCCCGCGAGCTGAACCGCTCATAGAGCGCGGTGGTGAGGACCGGCACCGGCACGCCCTCGTCGATCGCCGCCTTGATCGTCCAGCGCCCCTCGCCCGAGTCGGAGACGCGTCCCGCGAAGCCCGTCAGGTCCGGGTTCTCGAGCAGGGCCGACGCCGTGAGGTCGAGCAGCCAGGAGGAGATCACGCTGCCGCGTCGCCAGACCTCGGCGACGTCGCGCAGGTCGAGGTCGAACTGGTAGTCCTCGGGGTTGCGGAGGGGCGTCGTCTCGGCGTCCACCGCGTTGCTCTGCTCGCCGACGTTGGCCGCGCGCAGGACGCCCAGCCCCTCGGCGTAGGCGGCCATGAGTCCGTACTCGATGCCGTTGTGGACCATCTTGACGAAGTGGCCGGCCCCGCTGGGCCCGCAGTGCAGGTAGCCCTGCTCCGCGGTGCCACCCACCTTCTCCCGGCCCGGGGTACGCGGAATGTCGCTCATGCCGGGGGCGAGCGTCGAGAGAATCGGATCCAGGTGCTCGAAAGCGGTCCTCTCGCCGCCGACCATCATGCAATAGCCGCGCTCCAGCCCCCAGACGCCGCCGCTCGTCCCCACGTCCACGTAGCGGATCCCCCTGGCTGCGAGTGTCCTGGCCCGCCGGATGTCGTCCACGTAGTAGGAGTTGCCGCCGTCGATCAGGATGTCCCCGGACTCGAGATGAGGCTGGAGCCCCGCGATCGTCTCGTCCACGACCGCCGCCGGCACCATCTGCCAGATCACCCGCGGCTTCTCGAGCTTGCCCACGAGGTCCGCCAGCGAGGAGGCACCCACCGCAGTCTCCTGGACGAGCCCGTCCACCGCCTTCGGCGACATGTCGAAGACCACGCACCGATGGTCACCCTTGATGAGTCGCCGCGCCATGTTCGCGCCCATCCGTCCGAGGCCGATCATCCCGAGCTGCATCGCCCACTCCCCCTCCTGAAACCGACGTCGTCGACGTCGAGCAACACGATCGTCCCCGGCGGTGTCACCGGGCCGCCTCCACGGGCTCGGGGTTGTGCCAGCCGCCGTCTTCCGCGATGAGCGCGTCCGCGTCCTTCGGGCCCCAGCTTCCCCGCCGGTAGACGTGGACGCGGTGGTGGGTCTTCAGGACCGGCTCGACCACCGCCCAGGCGGCCTCGACCGCGTCCTGGCGGGTGAACAACGCTCCATTGCCGGCCATGGCGTCCTCCAGGAGCCGCTCGTAGGGCGCTTCCTCTCCGGGCTGCTCGTCGAGCAGGTAGAGCTCTCGCTGGTCCCCGATGAACTCCTTGCCGGCGCGCTTGACCCGGGCCGCGAGGGCAACCGCGGAGCTCGGGGAGAGATGGAAGCGCACGTAGTTTGCCCGACCGACCGCCGGCTTCGAGTCGGCGAACAGCCGCTGCGGGGGCGGCTTCAACTCGACCAGGACCTCGGCCGCGGTGTTGGCCAGACACTTCCCCGAGCGCAGATACCAGGGGACTCCCTGCCAGCGCCACGAGTCGATGAAGAGCCTCAGGGCGCAGAAGGTCTCGACATCGGACCCCTTCGCCACGTTTGCCTCCTTCCGGTATCCCCCGTACTGGCCGCGCACCAGATCGTCGGGCCGCAGCGGGCGCATCGCCTGGAAGACCTTGGCCTTCTCGTTGTGTACGGCGCCATAGCCCCGGTAGGCGGGGGGCTCCATGGCGAGCAGGGCGACGATCTGGAAGAGGTGGTTCTGGATCACGTCGCGCAGGCAGCCGGCGCTCTCGTAGAAGGCGCCGCGGTTCCCCACACCAAAGTCCTCGGACAGCGTGATCTGGACGCTGGCCACGGAGTTGCGGTTCCATATCGGCTCCAGGAAGGAGTTGGCGAAGCGGAAGTACAGGATGTTCATGATCGCCTCCTTCCCGAGGAAGTGGTCGATGCGGAAGATCGACTCTTCGGGGAACACCGATCGGGCGATACGGTTGAGCTCACGGGCGGAGGCCAGATCTCGCCCGAACGGCTTCTCGACGATGACCCGCCCGCCGTCGGCCAGGCCCGCGTCGCCGAGCCCCTTGATCACCGTCGCGAAGAGCGAGGGAGGGATGGCGAGGTAGTGCGTGGGTCGTCGGGCCCGGGCCAACGCCTTCTTGATCGCCGCGAAGGTGCCCGGGTCGTTGTAGTCCCCGCTGACGTAGCGGAGCGAGGAGAGAAGGTGCTCCAGGGCACGGGTGTCGTCGATCCGGCCCGCTCGCCTGACGGAGTCCTTCACACGCCGGCGCAGACGATCCAGGCTCCAATCGGGAAAGGCGACACCGATAACCGGGACCTCGAGGGTGCCTCGCTTCGCCATCGCGTACAGCGCCGGGAAGATCATCTTGTGAGCGAGGTCCCCGGTGACGCCGAAGAGCACCAGGGTGTCCGAACGCGAGGGGGTCATCCAACATCTCCTTGTCGAGGCGGCCCTGGGTCCCGGGCCCCTCGATTCCAGACGACGGCGGGGAGAAGCGGATCTCCTCCCCGCCGTCACCGGCCACTAGGCGGGCGACCTACGAGGTTCGCAGTGGCACATAGAGACGGTTCCCCTCGCGGTTCACGAGGACGAGGGCCGGCCGCCCCGCGTCCTGATCGAGAGCGTCACGCAGGTCCATCGTGGATCGGACCGGTCGCTGGTCCACCTCCTCGATGACGTCGCCCTCTCGCAACCCCGAGCGCGCGGCCGCACCGGCGGGATCGATGTCGGTCACTGCCAGACCCTGCTCGTCCTTCGTCCCCAGACGTCGCGCCAGCTCAGGTGTCAGTGGCTCGACCGTCATTCCCAGGCGGTCCTCGCTCGAGCCGGGCCCGGCCTCGGCCAGGCGCCTCCCGCTCGGGCGCTCCCCGAGGGTCGCGGTCAGCTCCCGGGCGGCCTTGCCACGGCGGACGGAGAGCGTCACCCGTGAGCCGGGCTGGTGCTCGGCGACCATGTTGCGGAGCTGATTGGAGTCGGCGACCGCACTCCCGTCGAGGGCCACGATGACGTCTCCACGCTCGACACCCGCGTGGTCTCCGGGACCGTCCGCCTGGACGTCACTCACGAGCGCACCCTTCACCTCGTCGAGGCCGAGGCTCAGGGCGAGGTCGGCGGTCACGCCCTGCACGGTCACGCCCAGCAGCCCCCGGCGCACGTGGCCGTCCTGGATCAGCTGGTCCATCACGTTGCGTGCCATGTTGGCCGGGATCGCGAAGCCGATACCGATGCTTGTCCCGGTCGGGCTCAGGATCTGGGAGTTGATGCCGACGACCGTGCCCGCGGTGTCGATCAGCGGACCGCCCGAGTTGCCGCGGTTGATGGCCGCGTCCGTCTGCAGGAAATCCTCGAAGCTGCCGTCCCCGAAGCTGGTGGCGCGGCCCTTGGCGCTGACGATACCCTGGGTCACGGTCAGGCCGACACCGAGCGGGTTGCCCAGGGCCAGCACGACGTCGCCGACCTGCACCCGGTCGGAGTCGGCGAGGGGCAGAGTGGGCAGGTCGCTCGCTTCGATCTTGAGGACCGCCAGGTCACTCGCCGCGTCGCTGCCGACGACCTTCGCCTCGAAGCGTCGCCGGTCCGAGAGCTCCACGGTGAGGGTCTCGGCGCCTTCCACCACATGGTGGTTCGTCAACACGTACCCGTTCGGGTCCACGATGACCCCGGAGCCGACGCCGCCCTGGCGCTGCTCCGGAGGCGCCTCCGGAAGGCGGTCGCCGAAGAAGCGCCGGAAGACCGGATCGTCTGGCAGCATGTGGGCCGGCTCCATCTTCACCACCTTCTCCGCCCAGATCGTGACGACCGCCGGTGTCGCGCGATCGACGGCATCGGCGTACGAGGTGCGAGTGGATGCGGGCGCAAGCGCCGAGACGTCGGTGGTCCCCGGCTCCGTCGCGCGGACGCCGGCGCCCGGGCCGAGGGCCTCCGCCTGGGCGCCGTGCCAGCCCAGGCCCACGAACGTGGCGGCCGCCAGAACGACGAAGAGCCCGCGCCGGGCCCGGTGTCGAGACCCCCGGTGCGGGGCCTCCAGGTTGTGCATTGCGTCCATGGCTCATCTCCTCCTTCGAGAGCCGGTGGATGGGTTGGATCCCGACCGTTCACCGGCCTTGCCAACAACCTACGGCGCCACCCTTGCCGGGGAATGACCGGAGGATTACGTTCCTGAAAGGGTGGGCGCGAGGCGCGGCTGGTCGCCGGTTTGGTGGCCGTCTGGTCTCGCCTGGGCCTCTCGGCGCCACGTCCGCATCACCCTCACCCCGGACCGAGCCCGCCTCGAGAACCTGGGCAGTCGGAACGCAACTTTCGTCGGAGATCGACGCCTCGGCGAACCGGCGCCCTTGGAGGACGGAATTCCAGGGACAACCCCCGCGGCGCCGGGGTGGAGCTCAACGAGGAGGGCATGCGCAGGTGCGCGCAAGAGGCGACGTCCCGAGAAGCCTAGCCAAACCTCGCGTGCGTGGGCCACGGACCCGCGGTCTGGACGCGGCTCAGCTTCGCCGAGAGCGCGGCCTGGGCGACGGTGCTCGCGCCGTCGATCCCCAGGTCCCCGGTGTTGACGACCAGGTCGAAGGCCGTCGGCTCGCCGAACTCGGACCGGTAGTGCATCAGGATGAACGCGTGCCGGTCGGCCTCGACTGCCTCGATGCGCCGGCGGGCGTCACGCTCGGAAAGGCCCTCGTCCTCCATCACCGCCCGCACCCGGGTCTCGAACGGCGCCACCGCGAGCACGCGCAAGGCGGTGCCCCGCAGCAGGATGTTCGCCCCCCGCCCCAGGATCACCGCCCTCCCCTGCTGCGCGATCGCCCCGATCACGCGGGCGAGGTGGTAGCGGTAGTCGGCGGGGCTAAAGGCGTGCTCGCGCCCGAACCCGACCAGCCAGCCGGCCAGCACCTCCCGCTTCTTCTGGTCCAGGGCCGCGACCACGCGCTCGCTCAGACGGGCGCTGTCCGCGATGAGGTGGATGATCTCCCGGTCGAAGTGGTCGAAGCCGAGGTCCGAAGCGAGTCGTCGAGACAACTCGTCACCGTGGGCGCCGTGCTGGCCGGTTACCGTGACGACGGGCGGCTTTTCCTCGGCCTCCTTCTTCCGACGCAGCAACTGCCAGCGCCGGACCTGCTCTTCCACGAGCGTCTCGATCGAGCGTGGCACGACTCCTCCGATAGGGGTGTCCTACTCCTCAGACAACACCCCCGAGAGGGTCCTGTCAAGTCCGGGCCGGGGGAAGGGACTCATTCTCACCTCTCGCGATCCTGTGGCAAGGGTCGCGCCATCGTCGCCACCATGCCCCGGCCTCAAGGACTCCTGTCGCCGAGGCGACGGACGAGCATCGGTCGGCCCACCGTGGCCAGGACGACGAGGAGCGCCAGGAACCCGAGCGCCAGCGGATCCGTCCGGTACAGGCGCATCACGAGGGCGAGGAGAGCGGCCGCCGCGGCCAGCGCACCAGGACCGGTGACGAGCCGTCGCCCGGCGCGCTGGGCGAAGGCGAGGCCACAGACCACGGCAAAGGTGAACAGGAACGCGAGGCTCGCAGCCTCGACCAGGACCCCGAGGGTTCCCACCGCGGCCAGCAGCGCGGCCAGGATGCCCAGGCTCACGACCGCCCGGTCCGGTATGCCCGACCGATTCCTGTGCTCCAGGGCGGAAGGCAGCTCTCGGCCCTGGGCAACCTTCAGGGCGAGTCGCGCGGTGGCGAAGAGCGTCGAGTTGATGGCCGAGCCCGTGGAGAAGGCGGCGCCGACCGTCACCAGAACGAGGCCGAGCGTTCCCAGCGCCCGTTGCCCGGCGATGGCCAGGGCCACCTCCTGGTGCTCAACGACCTGGTCGGCTCCGACCAGCATGACCGTGCCAAGGGAGACGGCAACGTATACGGCGATGACGACGACGATGGCTGACAGGACGGCCCGGGGCAGCGTGATCAGCGGCGAATCGATGTCCTCGTAATCGTAGGTGAGGAGCTGAAACCCCTCGTAGGCCATGAATACGGAGGCCGCGCCGAAGAGCGAGGCACCGAGGCCAGCCTCCGGGATTCCCCGCGAGAGCATGGACGAGTCCCAGTGCGCCAGCCCCCAGCCCGCGAGCCCCACCAGCACGAGCAGCTTGAACCACACCAGGAAGACCTCGACTCCGCCCGCCTCGCCCACCCCGCGGAGGTTCAGCCCGACGAACAGGGCCACTATGGCGACCGCCGCCGTTCGCGGGAACCACGGCCCGAGTCTGGCGACATGCCCGAGGTACTGGCCGAAGGTGAACGCGTACACCGCGTTGGTGAGCACGTATCCCACGATGAGCACCCAGGAGAGGCTGCCGGCGAAGCCGTCGGCATCGATCTCACGGAGAAAGGTGAAGGCACCGCCTCCCTCGCCGTAGTGTGCGGCCAGGCTCACGTAGCTGTATCCGGCGGCCAGCGCGATGAGCCCGGCGACCGTGAAGCTCAGCCAGGCCCACCGGCCGGCGA
Source organism: Acidobacteriota bacterium (assembly GCA_022340585.1). Taxonomy (GTDB): domain Bacteria; phylum Acidobacteriota; class Vicinamibacteria; order Fen-336; family Fen-336; genus JAJDNS01. The sequence continues at coordinate 2,522 of JAJDNS010000035.1, read as the reverse complement.
TCCCGATGACCACGCCGAGCGTCGAGAAGATGCCGCCGCCGACCATTCCTCCGACGGCCATCGACCAGGTCGCATTGAGACCGAGCTTCGAGGGGGAACCGGACACAGACGGAGTCTATCAGCCGAAGCCGGCCCCCCCGGCGTTGCCCCGTTGTTGTGGATGTCGACCACTCCCTGGAAGGGATAGATTCTTTGTCGACAGCTTTCGTCGTTCTTGCGTAGAAGTTCCCTGGGTTCAGGCGGCCATGGTCTGGGGCAGATCGTGTGTTGCCAGCTTCACCGTGGCGGCCATGAGAGCGTGCCCTTTGCGCGTGACACGCCAGCGGCGCGAGTGAGGGATCTTGGCGATGAGTGAGTGTGCGTTGAGGATCTTGAGCTGCCTGGAGACACGAGCGCTCTGGCCGCGCTGGCGGACTGGGTCGTGGGTGGCCGCGTAGAGCCGTTGACGGACGTCGCCGTTTCCGAAGCCCATGAGAGCGTGCTCACCGCGTAGGACAGCGGGGAACAGCTCAAGGTCCGAGGTAGCGAGGGGATTGAGTGCACGGACCGAGCGTCCGTTCCGGCGCCGACGCTTGCAGGCTTGATGCAGGTCGTTGCGAACGGCGGAGATGTCGCGCACGCTTGCCATTGCCTGGAGGTAGCGGGTATTGGCGAGGAGTGCGATCTCCCGGTAGCGATGGAGATTGGACACCCGCTTGCACATCGGGAACCACCCGATGACGGGCTTGCCGTTCTCGGTTCCTCTGCGGCGGATCTTGAAGTCGTAGGGATGCTGGATGACGGTCTCGATGCGCAGCACGCGGCCGAACTTGTCGTACATCTTGATCCAGTTGGTCTTGACCCTGTGCTTGACGCGAGCCCCCGGCTTGCGGTGCTTGAAGTCTGTGAGCACCTCGCCCTTGAAGCCGGAGCACAGCTTCTTGCCGAGGAAGGTCAGCACATCCTCGGCGCTCAAGCACGGCGTGGCGTGCTGGAGCAGATCTTTGTACAGACTCTGGAGGGACGCCGAGTCCTTGAACAGCACGTCGGTGCTGTACTCACACTGGCTGATGGTCCAGTAGTATCCCGAGCCTCGGAAGAGGTCTCGCAGCAGCGGATTGGCCTTGCGGGCCATCGCGTCGAGAATCCGCACCCAGTTCTGACGCAGCATGTTGTCGACGAGCCTCTGACTGCGTGAGGGATGATCCAGCGAGACAAAGGCGTTGTCGAGGCGCTGGTAGCGGAGGTGATGACGGTCCACCTTGTTGGCCAGCCAGTCGTGGCCGTCGAGGTAGACCTGGATCTGGAAGGGAAACCAGGTCTGTAGCTTCAGGTGCATCAGGCCGAGGTCGCGGTCGAGGAAGTAGAAGTAGACGAATAGACACTTGCGGCGCGCGGACACCAGGTGGGGCCCGCTGCTGCTCCGGACGGGCTGGTAGCTTCGGCACGGCTCGGGACACAGATCAAGCCCCGGGTGATTCCGTCGTCCCGGGCCATTGAGCGGGCTCGTTCTTCCATGCGGACCGCGTCGTTCAGGTAGACGTATGGACGCCCGGCCTTGCTGGCGGCGTCGCGAGCGTGCTGCTTGATGCGTTCGGCCTGGGCGAGGACGAAGGGCTTGAAGTCCTTGAAGAGGATCTTGTTGGCATTGAGGAAGCGTTCCATGGCCGAGGGATAGCTCACCCAGGGCAAGTACCCTCTGAAGATCAGCCGGTCGAAGCAGGACGGGACTGCCTGGGTCTTGTTCTCGTGTTGCTGGAGGAAGTCCTTCATGGCGCTCTCCGTGTCTCGGTATCGAGAAGCGCCGAGTCTACTCAACCTTGCCGCTCAGAACCGGGGGCGAAGGACTGATCAGAGAGTCCCATCTTTGGCTGCGGCCGGAGGCCGCGCTAGGGAGTTTCCTCTCGGCGCCGGCGTGGTGCGGCTCTACGACGGGGGTGAGAAGCTCTATGGCGGGCGTGAGGGAGTCCTGATGACCCGCGTGGCAGGGGAGTGGCAATGTGGACTGCCAGACTCCTGCTGAACGCCCTCCCCAGCCGCGTTAGAGGACCGGCGTGCGCTGCGACGCGGGACGGTTGCCCCCGTCGCTGCGGATCCAGTCGAAGAAGGGTGTCGTCTTCCGCTCCACGCAGACGACCGCGTAAAGGTACATGGACGCGGACCAGGTCTGCCGGTCACGCCCCGAGGGCCGGCCCGTCTGGGCGTTGAGCCACTCATTGAACCCCCAGCGGAGCTCGCGCTCGTGCCAGGGTCGGACGGCCTCGGTCAACGCCACGAGCTTCTCCCGGGCCAGCCGATGCCGGCCGGCGGCAACGCGCGCCGCCACGTGGAACCCGCAGACGAAGGGCCACACGCCCCCGTTGTGGTAGTCGCCAGGCCGATTGAAGTGCTCGTACCGCGCCCGCCAGTCGGGGTCCTCGGGGTGAATGTAGGGGAAGAGGCAGGGGGGCAGGTACCCGGAGAGCTGACCTGTCTCGTGCAGGTTCTTCACCTCGGCTTCGATCTAGCCGATCAAGCGCCGCGCACGGCTCGGCGATGCGATG
>JAJDNS010000033.1 GCA_022340585.1 Acidobacteriota bacterium | reverse complement strand
GTACGACGAGGCCACCAGCCGCTCCGGGGGTGCCGCCCTGGGGATGACGGCGGCCCCCCTGTACGGGCTCGGGGCGCTCGAGTTCCTGAAGCGCTCGGCGCGCGCCCCGAAGGTCCTCACCGAGGCCATCACCACCGCCCTCACCGCCGAGGGCCGCAATCTCTCGGACGTGGCGTGGTCGGTGTTCGAGATGCTCCCGCCGGGGCTCCTCGACTCCTCGGGGATCCAGAAGTTCCTTCACCAGCTCTTCCGCTCCCGCCTGCGAGGCGACTCGTTTCGGAAGCTCCCCCGCCGCCTCCTGGTGGTGGCGGTGGACATCGACACCGGCGAGGCCGTGGCCTTTGGCCTGGACGGTCGGACCGACGTGCCGGTGTCGAAGGCGGTCCAGGCCTCGGTCGCCCTTCCCGGCCTGTACCGGCCCGTGCGCATCGACGGCCGGGACTACGTGGACGGCGGGGTGCGCAAGACCGCCCACATCAACCTCGCCATCCAGAACGGGGCCGACCTCGTGATCTGCATCAACCCCATCGTCCCCTTTCACAACAAGGACGGGGAGAAGGGTCCGCTGGGGGGACACATCAGCCGGCGGGGAGTCACCTGGGTCCTCGACCAGACGCTGCGCATCATGCTCCACGGGCGCATGGAGCTGGGCCTGCAGCGCTACGCGCGGGAGCACCCCGAGGTCGACATCCTGGTGATCGAGCCCACCCGCGACGACATGCGGATGTTCAGCTACAACATCATGCGCTACAGCGCCCGCAAGGTCGTGGCCGAGCACGGCTACCGCACCACCCTGGAATTCTTCGCCAGGGACGCGGAGCGCTACCGGACGCTGTTCGCCCGCCACGGGATCCGCATGGCCGATCCTGCTCTCGCCCCCGAGGTGCCGCCTCGCCACCCGCACCGCTCGAACCTCGCCCGGACGCTCGACGCTTCCCTGGACCGCCTCGACTCCCGTCTACGCAGCCGCCGGGGCTGAGCGACGAGACGGGCCCCCGGGGGGACTGCGTCGAGGCGAGCGCCGGGGAGGGCCTGAATGCCCCCCCCCGCATTCAGGCCATGTCAACCGAACCAGATGGAACGGCGGCGCGCCACCCGGCTGTCGATCATGCCCTGGACGGTGTCCCGGACCTGCTGGGAGAGCCGGTTCACCAGGATCGGGTCGCTGGCCGCCTCCGGGCCGTACTCGCTCAGGTCGACGGGGTCTCCGAAGTCGATCGACCACTTCGTGGGCAGGGGGATGACCCCGAGGGGGCCGAGGAGGGGGAAGGTGGGGGTGATCGGGAAGTACGGAAGCCCGAACGGCCGTCCCACCCAGTCCGCCTTGGCAAACACCGGGTGGATCTCCTCCGCTCCCACCACCGCGCACGGGATGATGGGGCTTCCGGTGCGGAGGGCGATCCGGATGAAGCCCCCGCGGCCGAAGCGGGCGAGCTTGTAGCGGTCCTTGAAGCGCTTGCCCACGCCCTTGACGCCCTCCGGAAAGACCCCCACCAGGTCGCCCCGACGCAGGAGCCGCTCCGCGTTGGCCGGGTTCGCGCGCACCGAGCCCGACTTGGACAGGGCCGGGGCCAGGACCGGCAGGAGCGCGAACATGTCCAGGGCCAGCATCCGGCACACTCTCTTCGCCGGGTGCTCGTGTCTCACCGCCAGTTGGACCATGACCCCGTCGTAGGGCAGGACCCCGGAGTGGTTGGTGACGATCAACCCCGGTCCCTCGGCGGGCACCTGCTCCACACCCGACGTCTCCACTCGCCACCACACCGCGTAGAGGAACTCGATGAGGGGCTCGAGCGTCTCCGCGAAGCGCCGGTCCGCGCCGAAGTCGTCGGTTTCCTCCGAGTGCCACGCGAAGTAGGCGGCCCGCTGGAGCCGGGCCAGGCTGGCCCAGCTCACCCCCCGGGCCCCGGCGTCGAGGACCCGGGCCAGGGTGACGAGGAGCCCCTCCCTGTCCCGGCCCTCCTCCATCCCCGCGAGCTTCTGCTCCAGCTCGGCCAGGCGCCCCTTCAGGGCCTCCTCCCCGGAGGGTCCCTTCTTCCGCTTCCGCCGCGCCGCGGCGGGTTTCATCGGAAGGACCTTCGCCGGCTCCTTCATGCCTCCGCCTCCTGTGTCGCGCGGGCCCGAGCCGCCGTCTCCGGATAGCGGTACTCCAGGAAGGCCATGAGCGCGTCCCGGCTGGTGTAGCGTGGCTCGAACCCCAGCTCCCGCCGGGCCTTCTCGCCCTCGGCCACGAAGAGGAAGCGGACGTAGTCGATGAAGCCCCCGGGGCCCTCGCCCACGCCCGACGCCCACCAGAAGTCGGCCACCGGGTAGGCGGCCAGGTGCGGCACCGGAACCGTCAGCTTGTCGGAGAGGTGCAGCGCGGTCAGGAGGGTCAGGGTGTCGCGGGGGACGATGTTGACGATCCCGACGGGACCGGCGGCGAGGCAGGCGTCGACCGCTTCGAGGGCATCGTCGGGGTGCAGAAGCTGGACGAGCGGGTCGTATCCCAGGACCACCGGGACCACCCGCTTCGAGAAGATTCGGGTGTAGAAGGTGTGGACCCCGGGACCGAAGAGGGTGGCGAGGCGCAGCACGCTGACGCCCAGGGTGGGATAGCGCTTCGAGAAGGAGAACGCGTGTTCCTCCGCCTCCACCTTGTCGCGGACCCAGGCCAGCCGTGAGCTCGTGTCCGCCGGGTGCTCCTCGGTGAGGAAGTTCGGGTTCTTTCCCCGCGCCCCGTAGACGTGGGTGAAGGACCGGAGGATCAGGTGCTTGACCCCGCTCGCCGCCGCCGCCGCCGCCAGGTGCAGGGTCCCGATCGACTCCAGCTCGTGAGAGTAGGCGGCGTCTCGCCGCGGGTTGGTGAAGAAGGCGGCGTGGACGACGGTGTCGACGCCCTCCTCCTCGAACACGTCGACGAGGCGCGCGTCGGCCCCGGGAAGGGTGAGGTCCACCATGCGGTGGCGGACCCCCTGCAGCGCCGCCGGCGGAGAGGCAATGTCCACCGCGACGATCTCGTCCGCCCCCCGTGCGTCCACGAGGCGTCGGAGGATCCGCCCCCCCAGGTACGAGGCCGTTCCGGTGACCGCCACCCGGGCCATGCTAGCCCGCCGTCTTCCTGGCGGCCCGCGAGCGTGTCGTCTTCCTCGTCTTCTTCTTGACCCTGGCCCTGGCCTTCGTCTTCCCCTTCGCCGCCGCTTTCAGCCGCGCCTTCAGGTCGGCCACCTCGCCCTCGAGGACGTCGATGCGCCGCAACGCGCGCTTGAACTCGGTCCGGGTGGGTATGTTCATCGACTTGATGGCCTGGGCGGCGGCCGCGTCGACCCTCTCCTTGCCCTTGAGCGCCCCCTCCATGGCCCTCATGAAGCGCGGGTTGGACATGAGCTCGGCGGAGACCTGGGTGAAGACCTCCTCACCGCGGGCCCTGAGTCGGTCGATGAGATCCTTGTCGATCGTCATTGGCGCAGCCCCCTGGACTTGGCTTGTTCGCGCCAAGCATACGGCAGCCCGTCGGCCGGCTCAAAGGATGAATCAGGCCCGGGTCACGGGAATGCCCCGGAGCGTCCCGTCCCGCCCACTCCGCGGCTCGACGAGGCTAAGGTTCGCGGCATCTGTGGCCGCTCTAGGGAGCAGCCGCCGTCGCGACCACGTATTCCTGTCGCGCCCGGACCTCGACGCCGCGACGGCGGACCGACACCTTCAGGCGGTGGCGGCCGGTGGGCTCGACGCCTCTCGGCTCGTAGCGGAGGACGTACCGAGCGTTTGAAGCCTCGAGGATCCTGAGAAAGGCCTCCCGGAGGCGCGTGGTCGACTCCACCGGCCAGCAGGCCCCGCCCGTCGTCTCCGCCGCCCGCCTCAGCAGCCGGACGTAGCCGGACTCGATCGGCTCCCAGGCGACCCTCCCGAACGTCCGCGCCGACCAGCCAGGCTGGGGTTGCTCCCGGGGGCGACGGGGCACCGACTCCGCCCCCACGACGTAGAGCACGGCCGCCGACTCACGGGCGGCCTGCAGGATGTCCTCGTTCTCGAGCCAGCTGGCCGAGTCCCGGCCGTCGGTGAACAGCACGACCAACGGCGGTCCCGTCCCCCACTGCCTCTTCAGGCAGACGTAGAGGGCGTCGATCACCGCCGTTTCCCCCCGTGCCCTCACCCGGTCGAGGGCGGCATCGACTGCCGACCTGTCGCGCCCGGCGTCCTGGCGCAGCACGAGCTTGTGGTTGAACGTCACCAGTGCCGCCTCGTCGTGCTCACCGAGGCCGGCCAGAAAGACCCGAGCCGCGTCCTTCAGGTGGACGAGCTTCGCTCCGAGGACGAGGGCGAGCAGAGCGCCAGCGAGCCCCGTCACCGCGCTGCCCCGGGCAGCTCTTCGAAGGCGGGGCCGATCTGCGCCTGCCCCCGCACGGCGTCGAACCCGCTGATGTAGGCGAGCCACGGGTCGCGCGGGGCCCTGCTCTCGGGCACCATGGCCTGCGAGTAGGTCTCCTGCGCCCGGTCCCGCTCGCCGAGCCGGTCGAGCACCCGACCGAGGGCCACGAGGGCCGATTGCGCCCGGGGCACTTCCCCGGCCGCCGTCGCGAGCGCCGCCGCCGACCCTGGGAGATCCTCGAGCTGCTCGCGGGTTCGCCCCTCGAACAGCCGAGCCATGTAACGCTCGGTCGGCCGTCGGGACTCAGTGCTCACGCGGTTCAGCTCGACCAGGGCCTCGTCGTGCCGCCCCCGAAGCTGGAGGACGCGCCCGAGTCGCAGACGCGCCTCCAGGAGGCCCCCGTCGCGCTCGAGAGCCTCCGCGTACAGGGCCTGTACGTCGTCCAGGGTCGCCGGCGGGAGCTGCCCACCCTCCCCGACCCCGCCCTCCATGTGGAACCGCATGCCGGGTCGGGAGTCCCCCCGCGCTCCCCGCGGTGGCTCGTAGGTGCGCAGCGCGACGATCGTCTCTGTGACCCGGCCGGGGCCCAGGAGCAACTGGGCGTCGCGGCCCCCGCGCCGGAGGCCTTCCGAGTACATCTCGTGGGCGGCCGCCAGATCCGACATGGCCTGGAACGCCAGGCCGGTGACCAGGTAGAAGCGCCGTGCGAACTCCCTTCCCGGCCCGCCGGGGGCGATCAGCCCCGACGTCTCGGTCAGCCGGCACGCGTTCCGAAGGGCAGGACGGGCCGACTGCAGGTCGCCCCGGGCGCGGGCACGCAGGCCGGCGTGACAGAGCAGGACCGCGCCGGCCTGCAGGGCCCGCTGGGCTCCCGCCACATCTCCCGGGGTCGCGTCCCGGGCGGTAGCCATGGCCTCCACCGTCTCCACCAGGCCCTGCGTCTCCGCCTCGAGCTCGTCCCGGGTCCAGAGGCCGACCTGGGCCACGGCGTCCTCGCGGTCTTCACCCCGTTACCCCTCGGCCAGCGCCCCGAGCCTCCGACCGCTCTCCGCCTCGGCCGGTGGGGCGGCACCCCAGCTCGCCACGAGCCCGAGAACCGCAACCACCACTCTCACACCGCCCACCCTGGCCCCCGCGTCCACACCGGCCACGAACGAACAGGACGATACCTTGTCGCCGGGGTCGGCGTCAGCGACGGACAAACGACCGCAGCTCGATCCTCTCGGCCAGCACACGGCGGAACTCCTTCGCCCGCAGGGAGGCCACCTGGCGGCCCGACTCGAACTCGATCGCGTCGATCGTCTCCTCCCACAGCCGCTCCCGGCGGGCAATCTCGTCACCGTCGCGCACCCGCCCGAAGGCCTGCACGTGGTGGTTGTGTCGGCAGAGCATCCGGAAGGCGGCCGAGGTGTCAGGGCGTTGGATGGGCAGCCCCAGGATCCGCACGTCGTTCCCCACGTCGTGGATCGGCTGTCCCCACTCCCCGTAGACCCCGAAGATCGTCCCCAGCTTCTCCAGCACCCCGGCCAGGCGCTCCTCGCCCATGGCGGTGAGGACGGCCTTCACCACCGGAAGGGTCAGGTTCCGGGTGAGGGTCGGGTCGGCCATGCGCACGCCCACCCCCAGCTCCTCGCCCGCCACCCGGACGATCTCCTCCGATCGGATGCGGTTGTCGGTGGCCAGGTGGATGCGGGCCCCGATGGCCTCCGGGGTCCCCAGGGCGGCCAGGATCCCGGTCGCCACCCGGTCCACCGGGACGAGGTTGAGCTCCGCGGACCGGTCCGCCGGGAAGGTGGTGGCGATCAGCCCCACCAGCCAGCCCCGGGCCCGGTCCGGCCACGTGCCTCCGAGGGAATCCATGGCCTCCTTCGCCCGGCCGAAGGCGTTCACCGGGGCGTTGAGGACCTTGGTGTCTCCCCGGTTGTTCCCGGTGCGGGAGTGACCGATGACGATCGAGGGCAGGAGCTGGGTCACGCGGAGCCCGTCCTCGATCAGGGCCCGGTCGGTCTCGATCGAGGCCATGGCCTTGGTGAGCTCGTAGTAGTTGTTGTAGAAGTGCCGGGGGAAGACGAGAGCGTCCTCCTGGGCGATGGACCGCTTCCGCCGCCCGTGGATGTAGGACGTCTCGATGGCGACGTGAGCCACGAAGGGCGAGCCCGGCGTCGACTGGAGCGCGTTCGAGAAGGCCAGGGCGTTGCGGCTCCCGAGGACGTTCGCGCGGAACGAGTTCTCGTAGGTGTCGTCGAAGGACACGCTGGCCGCGCAGTGGACGACGTGGGTCAGGCTCTTCTTCAGCTTCGCGAGCTCGGCCGCCGAGATCCCGAAGCCGGGCTTCTCGATGTCTCCCTTGATGAAGCGGAACCGTCGGGCCGCCTTCCCGGTGATGTGGAGCTGCTTCAGCAGCTTCGCCCCCCTCTGCCGGGGCGTCAGCACCCGGAGGACCTTCTTCGTCCTGCGGTCGCGCACGGCCTGTGGCCGCACCACCGACACGACCTCTTCGACGTGGGGGTGGCTCGCGGCCTGGGCCAGGATCTCCTTTCCCAGGAACCCCGTGCCCCCGGTGAGGAGAACCCGCATCCGGGGGTGACGTCCCTGGGCCCGGAGCCGGTCGCGGGCGTCCTTCTGGAGGGCGCCCACCCTCTTCTTGACCTCCTTCTCGGTGAGGTGCGTGGTCTCGCGGAAGCGGAAGAGGACGTCGCGGGCGGTCACCCCGAGGAGGCGCTTCACCCGGCCCTCGTCGGCGGGGTCGCCGCTCAGGTCGGCCACCGTGCTCGCGGCCCGGGCACCGAGGCGGTCGAGGGTCTTCAGGCCCTTCTTCACCAGGGCCTCGTTCCCCGTGACCCGAACGAGCCGGCTGGCCAGGAACTGGGCCGCGATCTCCACCGGGTGGTGGTCCCGGTGGGCGTGAACGAGGAGCTCGGCGGGCTCGATCTCGTCGGGGAGCTCGGCCCCGGTCTCCCGGTCCACCTTCACGATGTAGCGCGAGGGTGACAGGTCGACGGCGGTCTCCGCCGGGGCCCGCCCTCGCCGTCGCCGAGCCCCTCCCGCCGAGGACACAGTCGTACGGCTGTGCCCCCGGCCGCGGTCGCCGGCCGAAGGCCGGTTCGGTCCCCGGGAGGGCGACTTGCCCCTGGACTCCGCCACGCCCCTCTCCTTCCTGGTGCGAGCCAGACTACTCCATGGTCCGGCCCGCCCACAACGAGGGAGGTCCTCGGCCAGGGCCGCCGGCGGCGGGCGGTTCGGTCCCCTCAGTGGAAGTCGCGAGAGGGCGCCGGGGGCGTGGCCGACAGCACCGCCCGCACCGCGAAGGCCCGGACCGAGAGACCGTCGCTCGCCTGCAGCACCCCGTCCACCTCGAGCACCGGCGCCCCGGTGAGCACCGGCCGCTCCCGGTGGAACAGGTCGGGCCGCACGATGACGTTCACGAGGCCCGTCTCGTCCTCGAGGGTCAGAAACATGAAGCCCTTCGCGGTCCCCGGCCGCTGACGACAGATCACCGTCCCGGCCACCCGGACCCGATCGCCGTCGCCGAGGCCCGGGAGCCGGCTCGCCCGCTCCACTCCCCGGTCCCGGAGCTCCTCCCGCAGCAGCGACACCAGGTGTGGTCCCGCCGTGATCCCGGTGCCCAGGAGGTCGCTGGACAGCCGCCCGGCGAGGTCCATCTCCGGGACCGGCGAGGCCTCCTCGGGCTCGACCTCACGGAACAGGGGGCCGCGAGGACGACCGGCCTTCTCCACCTGCCACAGCGCGCGCCGCCGGGTCAGGCCGAAGGCGTTCAACGCTCCCACCTCGGCCAGGCGCCGTTGCTCGTCCCGTCGCAGATCGTTGCGATCCACCAGGTCCTGGAGCGACGCGTAGGGGGCGCGCCCCCGCTCGGCCACGAGGCGCTCCGCCGCCTCGGCCCGCAGGCCGCGCACGTAGCCCAGCCCCAGCCGCACCTCCCCCTCCTCCACCGTGCACTCGGCTGCGCTCACCGTGACGTCGATGGGCCGGAAGTGCACCCCGTGACGCTGGGCGTCCTTGACGAGGGTGCTCGGGTGGTAGAAGCCCATGGGCTGGTTGTTCAGCAGCGCACACGTGAACGCCGCCGGGTGGTGCGTCTTGAGCCACGCGCTGGCGTAGGCGATGAGGGCGAAGCTCGCGGCGTGGGACTCGGGAAAGCCGTAGAGGGCGAAGGAGACAATGGAACGGACGACGTCGTCGGCGGTCTTGCCGGTGATCCCTCGCTCCTTCATCCCCTTTCGGAGCCGGGTCTCGATGGGCTTCATCTTCTGCTCCGAGCGCTTGAAGCCCATGGCCCGGCGCAGCTCCTCGCCCTCTCCCCCGGTGAAGCCGGCCACCGCCATGGCCATCCTGAGGAGCTGCTCCTGGAAGAGGGGCACCCCCAGCGTCCGCTTCAGGATCGGCTCCAGGAGGGGATGGGCGTAGGTGACCGGCTCCTGGCCGTTCCGCCGGCGCAGGTACGGGTGCACCATCTTCCCCACGATGGGACCGGGGCGGATGATGGCCACCTCCACCACCAGGTCGTAGAACCGCTCCGGCTTCATGCGCGGGAGGGTGGCCATCTGGGCCCGGCTCTCGACCTGGAAGACCCCCACGGTGTCGGCCCTCCGGAGCATGGCGTAGACCTTCGGATCGTCGGGGGGGAGACGGGCGAGATCCACCTCGACGCCGGTCTGCCTCAGCGTCGCGATCGTGTCCTGGAGGGCGGACATCATGCCCAGGCCCAGGAGATCCACCTTGATGATCCCCAGGTCGGCGCAGTCCTCCTTGTCCCACTGGATGACGACACGGCCGGGCATGGCGGCCGGTTCCAGGGGGACCACCTCGTCGAGGCGGCCCTGGGCGACCACCATCCCGCCCGAGTGCTGGCCCAGGTGCCGCGGCAGGTCCTGGATCTCCTCGAAGAGACGGGCGAAGAGACGCACCTGGTGGTCGTCCCGGTCGAGGCCGGCTCGCTCCAGCCGGGCGTCCAGGGTGTCGCCGGAGTCCACGTACTCGAAGCGACGCATGTGGTGGGCGAGGCGGTCGATCTCCTCCTGGGGGATCCCCAGCACCTTGCCGATCTCCCGCGAGGCGCTGCGGTCCCGGTAGGTGATGACGTTGGCGGTCATGGCCGCCCCCGCCGCCCCGTACCGTGTGTAGACGTGCTGGATGACCCGCTCCCGCCGGTCCCCGCTCGGGAGATCGAGGTCGATGTCCGGCCACTCCCCGCGCTCCTCCGACAAGAAGCGCTCGAACAGCAGCTCCATCCCCACCGGGTCCACCGCGGTGATGCCCAGGCTGTAGCACACCGCGCTGTTGGCGGCGGATCCTCGTCCCTGGACGAGGATCCCCTCGCGCCGGCAGAAGTTCACGAGGTCCCAGACGATGAGGAAGTACCCGGCGAGCTCCAGCTTCCCGATGAGTCGGAGCTCGCGCTCGATCTGCCGGCGCGCCTTCTCGTGGTACGGCCGGTAGCGTTCGCGGGCCCCCGCCTCCGTCATCCGGCAGAGGAAGGAGAACTGGCTCTCCCCCGCCGGCACCGGATAGTCGGGGAAACGGTAGCCCAGGTTCTCGAGGGTGAACTCGAGCCGCTCGGCCAGCGCCTGGGCGCCTCGGAGGAGCTCGGGCCGGTCGGCGAACAGGTCCTCGAGCGCCTTCGGTCGCTTGAGGTGCCGTTCGGCGTTCTCCGACAGAAGGCGGCCGGCGGTGGCGAGGGTCCGCTTCTCCCGGATGCAGGTCAGCACGTCGAGCAACGCCCTTCCCTTCGGGGCCGCGTGACGGACCCCGTTCGTGGCGAGGGCGCGCAGCCCCAGCGCGTCGCCCAGGTCCAGCAGGGCGCGGTTCGCGGCTTCCTGCCCCCGGCGACGGTGCCGCTGCACGTCGAGAAACACGTTGTCCCGCCCGAAGGCGCGCAGCACCCGGGTCAGACGGTCGGGGTCGGGCCGGCCCCCGAGGGTCTCGACGCCCGGCAGGGCCACCAGCCCCTCGAGGCCTCCCCCCGGCTCCGCGGCGCCTGCCTCCAGCCACTCCAGGGGCAGGCGCCCCTCGCCCTTGGGGCGGTCCGCCTTCGTCCGTGTGATCAGCCGGCTCAGGTTGCGGTAGCCCCGCTGGCTCTCCACGAGGAGGGGAAGCGCCCCGCCTCCCTCGAGGCTCAGCTCCGCCCCGACCAGGGGCCGGATCCCCGCCGCGCGGGCCGCCTTGAAGAAGCGGGGGGCTCCGGACAGACCGTCACGATCGACGAGGGCGAGGGCGGTGTACCCCAGGGAAGCCGCGCGCTCCACGAGGGCCTCGGGAAGCGAGGAGGACCGGAGAAACGAGAAGGCGGAGGCGGCGTGGAGCTCCACGGGCATGGCGAGAACCGACGAGACAGCCGGCGCCTCTCTTCAGGAGGCGTCCCTGCTATTTCGCTTTTTCTTCGCCTATTTTCGTCCCGGGGAGTCGGCCCGTCAACAGCCCGGCTCGTCCACCCGGAAGTACGGTCGCTCCGCCTCCCAGTCGGCCAGGATCTCTTTCGGGGGACGGGCCAGCCACACGGTGGCCCGGGCGCTCACGGTGCCGTCGGGCAGCCGGATCTCGGCCTTCGTCTCGGCCCGGCGTTCCGAGCGGCTCACGACCCGGCCCACCACGAGGAGGGGCGTGCCCGTGGGCGTGGGACGCCGGTAGGTTACCTCCATCTTCACTGTGACCATCAGGTCGTCGGGCCCTCCCTCCAGCAGGATGGCCCGCCCCGCCGTCTCGTCCAGCATGGCGGCCAGGATCCCCCCGTGCACCACCCCGGGGTAGCCGTTGAAGTGTTCCTCCACCGTCACCGTGCAGCGGATCTCCCCCTCCTCGGGGTGGTTCTCCCAGACCATCTTCAACCCGACGGGGTTGTCCCGACCGCACAGGAAGCAGGCTCTCGACGAGGGTTGACGTTCGGCCATGGAGAGTCCTCTCGAGGGGGTCAGCCGGCCTGCCGGCGCAGGAGCACCGACACCGCCTTGAGCACGAGGAGCACCCACGGCGCCCCGTGGAGCGCGAGGTCGAACCAGTCGATGGAGCGCACCAGCTCCCCTCGCCACAGCATCCCCAGCTTCTCCACGATGTGTGGTGGGGCGAAGGGAGCGAGGCCGAGGGTCGCGCACGCGAGCACGGCCAGCGTCCAGGAGACGTTCTCGTCGATCCAGGCGAGTCCCATGGGTCTCAACGATACCCGATCCGGCCGACGGCGTCGTCTGCTCGACTGGGCCTGCTCGTCAGAGCGCTACCGCTGAGGTGCGAGTAGGGTCGAGGGCCTCGGGGGCCCGCGGACGGCGTCATGGACGAACGTTCTAGCTCATGAATCGACGTCCTGCGTCATGGGCGAACGTCACACGCCACGACCTCGTCAAATGCGCCCTCGGAGGACCGACCGACCTGGCTCTCCCCTCCGCCCTCCCCGAGCCAGGAGCGACGGCGCGTGCAGGGCGTGGACTCGTAAGCCGGCTGGACGAGAAGGCGTCTACCGGAGTCCGTCCATGATGTAGGCGTCGTGAAGGGCCGACGTATACGCCGGCGTCCCTAGCCCTGCTCGCCCCTCTCCTCGTTCTCCTTGTACATGTACTTCACGTTGTCCTTCAGGAGGAGGATGTTGGGCCCGTCGGGGCGGTGGACCTTGAGGGCCGCCTTGTCGTACCACTCGATGCAGCCGCGCAGCTCTTCGCCGTCCTTGAGCACGATGACCATCCGGGTCTTGTTGGCCATCTGCTTCAGGTAGTAGTTCCCCTCGGCGTTGGTCTGGTCGGGAGGCGCGGACCTCCGCTGGCGGAAGTACTTCGGCGTGGTGACCGGGGCGTGTCGGTGGTCTTTCAGGTCCGTCAGGTCGGGACGGATCAGCTTGCGGTTCATCTCTGGCCGGCCTTCCTCCGGAGAGCTCCGGTGTCGCCCTTCCTGGACGAGATCGATGTGCTTCAGGGTGCTCGTCGAGACGGCGGGTTGCTTGTTGAGACAACTAGTAGCACACCGGTCCGGGCCGGTGCAATGAATCAATTGTCGGACAGGGCGTCGACGAGGAGATCGAAGCTCAACAGCTTGTTGGCGAACCCGCGCAACGCACCCCGGGTTCCCGCCGCGCTCTCGGCCAGGGCACCCGCGCGGGCCCCGAGGGGCCCCCGGGCCAGCGGCTCCAGGCGCCCGGCGACGTCGGCATTCAGAAGGGCTTGTGGGCCCGCCCCGGCCCGCAGGGCGGCCAGGTCCCGCAAGAGGGAACGCAGGGTGGTGAGGACGAGGGCCGGGTCCTCGGCCTGCTCCAGGACCTCGGCCTGTGTCATACGATCCAGGGCGTCGAGATCCTCCACCTTCTCCAGGAGGGTGAGCAACCCTTCCCGCGAGCTCCGGTATCCCTCCGCTTCGAAGTCCAGGGCGGTCCCCAGGCTGCCGGCGGCCAGGGCGGCCCGCAGCTGCGCCTCCTCCGTGGGGACCCCGTGGCGCTCGGCGAGGAATGCCGCGACCGCCGACCGGCTCAGGGGGCCGAAACGCAGGACCTGGCACCGGGACCGGATCGTCTGACGGAGGCCCTGGGGTCTCGAGCTGACGAGGATGAGGTGGGACCGTGGGGGCGGCTCCTCGAGGCTCTTGAGGAGGGCGTTCTGCGAGGACTCGTTCATGCCGTGGGCGTCGTCGACCACGAACACCCGCCGGCGGGCCTCGAAGGGCGCGCCCGCCACCTCGGTCACGAGGCTGCGCACCTGGCCCACCCGGATCTCCGGCTCGGGGCGGGGGCGCCCTGTCCGTGTCAGCCACCACCCCTCGACGAGGACGAGATCCGGGTGAAGGCGGAGGTTCCGCCATTCGTCCTCGCCGGGGTGGCGGTCGGCCTCCTCCCGTTGCTCCTGCAGGCGGACGGGCTCGAGGGCCGCCGAAACGCGCCGGCATGTCGGGCACTCCCCGCAGGGCTCGGGCGCCGGAGCGGTCTCGCACAGGGCGGCCTGGGCCGCGGCGAGAGCCATCGTCTTCTTCCCCACCCCGTCGGGCCCACTGAGAAGCAGCGCCGGGGGCAGACGGTCCCGTTCGAGAGCCCGGGAGAGGATCGTCCGGATCCGGTCGTGACCGACGACACCCGCGAGCTTCACGATCCCGGCCCTCCCGTGAGCTTCCGGGCTTGCAGGGTCTCCCACAGGCGGGCGAAGACCGTCCCGGGCTCCGCGGTGGCGTCCAGCCGGCACCACCGCTCCGGCTCCGCCGCCATGAGGTCGAGGTACCCCTCCCGCACCCGCTGGTGAAACGCCGTCCTCTCCGACTCGAGTCGGTCCTGGGAGCCGCGCCGGCCCACCCGGGCCAGGCCCTCCTCGACGGGAAGGTCGAGCAGAACGATCAGATCCGGACGGAGGCCCCCGGTCGCGAGCTCGGCCAGGCTCAGGATCGCCTCTCGGGACAACCCCCGGCCACAGCCCTGGTAGACGAGGCTGGACTCGACGTAGCGATCACACAGGACCACGCGCCCCTGGCTCAGGCCCGGTCGAACGACCTCGGCCACGTTCTGGGCACGATCGGCGAAGTAGAGGAGCAGCTCCGCCATGGGAGTCAGCTCTCGGCGGGCGGGATCCAGGAGCACCTCGCGCAGGGCGCGCCCGATGGCGGTGCCCCCGGGCTCCTTCGTCACCACCGCCCGGTCGCCCAGCCGCTCCGCGGTCAGGCCCAGCTGGGTGCTCTTCCCGCTTCCCTCGATTCCCTCGAAGGTGATGAAGGCCACGATCGGATTGTAGCCCGCATCATCCGTTCGTTCCCTTGAGGGGGGGGGCACCGACGTCTTGACGGAGTGCGGCCGCGCGGTTACGGTCCCCCATGCTCAGCCTGGCCGGAAAGACAGCCCTGGTCACCGGTGGCAGCCGTGGGATCGGCCGCGCGGTGTGTGTTCTCTTCGGGCACCTGGGGGCTCGCGTGGCCGTGGCCTACGGCCACGACGACGACGCCGCCAGGGAGACGGTGGCCGCAGTCCAGAACGCCGGCACCGATGCCATCGCGCTGAAGGCCGACTTCGCGAACGCGAGCGAGCCGGAGCGGGTCGTGCAGCAGGCGGAAGACGGCCTCGGCCCCCTCGACATCCTCGTGGTCAACCACGGGATCTGGAAGCAGGCTCCCATCGCCTCGATGACCGACGCGGAGTGGGACGAGACGCTCCGCGTCAACCTCGGCTCCGCCCGGGCGGTCTGCGCCGAGGCCTCTCGACGGATGGTGCCCCGGGGCGCCGGCGCCATGGTGCTGGTGGCCTCCACCGCCGGCCAGCGAGGAGAGGGTGGTTACTCCCACTACGCGGCGGCCAAGGGTGCCCTCATCGCCTTTGCCAAGTCCCTGGCCAAGGAGCTCGGTCCCTCCGGCATCCGGGTCAACGTCGTGGCCCCGGGCTGGGTCCGGACCGACATGACCCGGGAGGCCCTCAAGACCCCCGAAGGCCGGGTCGTGGTCGACGCGATCCCCCTGGGCCGGGTGGCCCGCCCCGAGGAGATTGCCGGGCCGGTGGCCTTCCTCGCCTCCGACCTCGCCTCCTACATGCACGGTCACGTCCTCTCGGTGAACGGCGGCTCCGTGATGGTCGGCTGACCGGCGGGCTCCGGAGTGAAGGTCCTCGTCACCGGTGCCGCCGGCCTTCTCGGGGGCCGCCTCGCGACTCTCCTGGCCGCCCGAGGCTTCGCCGTCGTCGCCTTGCGTCACGACGCTCCCACGCCCCCCGCCCTGCCGGCTCTCACCCTCGATCTCACCGACCAGGGCGCTCTCGGCGCCACCCTCGACGCCTCCCGGCCCGACGCGGTGGTCCACGCCGCCGTGCTCAGCCGTGCCGACGAGTGCGAGCGCCGGCCAGACCTCGCCACCGACCTCAACGCTCGCCTCCCGGGCCGCCTGGGCGCCGCCTGCCGGGCCCGCGGGATCCGGCTCGTGGGCCTCTCCACCGACCTCGTCTTCGGAGGAGAGCGGGCCCTGTCCGACGAGCGCGCCGCGCCTTTCCCTCTCGGCGTCTACGGCCGCACGAAGCTCGAGGGGGAGCAGGCCCTGCTCTCCGCCGACCCCTCGGCGGCGGTGGCCCGGGTGGCGCTGGTGGCCGGTCGCGGCCACGGTCCCCGCGGGACCGCGAGCGAGAGCATCGCCTGGGCTCTGCGCGAGGGGCGGACCGTGCGCCTCTTCGCGGACGAGCACCGGACGCCGGTGGACCCGGAGTCGGTGGCGGACGGGGTGGCGCTCCTCCTCGAGCGGGGCGGGGCCGGCCTCTTCCACCTCGGAGGCCCCGAGCGTCTCAGCCGCCTGGAGCTCGGGCTCCGCGTGGCGCGGGTCCTGGGGTTGCCCTCCCGGGGAATCGAGTCTGCCCTCCAGGCCGAATACGGGGGCCCGGACCGCAGGCCGGCCGACACGTCGCTCGACTCCGCCCGGGCGCGCCAGGAGCTTGGCTGGAAGCCGGGACCGCTCGACCGGGCCTTGCGGTCGTCGCGTCTCCAGCCCGACTGACGGCTCAGGACCGGGAGGAGCCCGGGACCCGGAAGGTGATCGAGAGGCGACAGAGCGTGAGCTCGTCGCCGTCCTTGATCGGGGTCAGCACCCCGGTGGGGATCTTCTCGTTGTTCAGGAAGGTCCCGTTCATCGTGCCGATCTCCTCGGCCACGAAGTGCTGCCCGTCCTTGGTGACGAGGCGGGCGTGGCGGCGGGAGATGTTGCGGGCGGCGTCCTCCTGGGTGAGATCCACCTCCGGCGTGCTTCCGGTGACCGAGTCGTACCGTCCGATGAGCGCATCCGCCTTGAAGACCGGGAAGACGTTCCCGCTCGCCTTCGAGATGAAGTAGGCGATGGCCTCGGTCTGCTGGGGCGCCGCCTTCGCCTCCTCCGGTCCCTGAGCCTGGGGCGCCGCCACCGGGGACGACTCCGCCTCGGGCACCACGCCGGCGACCACGTTGGCCTCGGCCTTGGCCGCCAGTTCCTCGATCTGCTTCGTCGTCTCGCGCAGCCGCAGGGAGTACTTTCGCAGCATCCGCACCGCGATCTCGGGGTTGGCCTTGATCATGTCCCCGAAGACCTCGGAGTTGATCACGATCAGCTTGCCGCTCTCCTCCATCTCCGCGGCCGCGGTGCGCGGGATGTGCTCGAGCATGGCCATCTCCCCGAAGAAGTCGCCCTTCTCCAGGATGGCCAGGGTGATCTGGCCGTGGGGCACCCGCTTCTTGATGGCAACCTTGCCGGCACGGATGATGTACAGCTCCTCGCCTTCGTCCCCCTCCTCGAAGAGAACGGTCCCCTCGTCGTAGTGCTTGAGGAACTGGGCGAAGGGATCCTTCTCGGGGCTCATCGTGCCGTTTCGGAGTCTAGCAGAAAATCGCCGCCCTGCCCCGGTGGGGGGACCAGGTGGTCGGCGAGCTCGGCCAGCGAGCGCACGCGTGGACAGTCGGCATCGCCGTAGAGCCCGGTCTCGTCCACCATCACCACCCGCAGGCCCGCTCCCCGACCCCCGACCACGTCCACGTGGTAGATGTCGCCCACGAACAGCGCCTCCTCCGGAGGGACTCCGAGCCGCTCCAGGGCCAGCCGGAAGATCCGAGGGTCCGGCTTCTCGACCCCCTCCACCGCCGAATCCAGCACCTCCTCGAACAGATCCAGGAACCCGAGGCGCTCGAGGAGCCGCCGGACGGTGCCGTTCGAGTTCGAGACCACCGCCAGCCGCCGCCCCGACGCGCGGAGCCGTCGCAGCGCCCCCTCCACCCCCTCCGGGACCTCCTCCCACAGGCAGTGGCGGTCGTGCCAGGCCTTCAGCTCGGCCAGGGCGGCGTCGGTGGCGTCGGAGCGGGCGATGCCGGCGTGACGCAGGAGCAGGTTGAAGTACACGAAGCCCCGCTCCTCGTCCGTGGCCAGCCCCTCCCCGGCGGGCCGGTCCACCTCGCGCTTGGCCGGGGCTTCCGACGCCCGCAGGGTCGCCGCCTCCGCGTCCACGCCCCGCTTCCGCAGGGCCGCCGCCACCCGCTCGAAGTCCGGACGAACCAGAACTCCTCCCGCGTCCAGCAGCACGGTGTGGACCGACTCCGGGGACGGAAGGTCCACGCTCACGCCTCCGGCACGAGCGCCTCCACCTCACCGCTCGCGGGAGCGCCCTCGAGGATCGAGCGCTTCTGCACCTCGCGCAGCAGGGTCACCAGGAAGGTCTCGAAGCGGTGGGCGATCTGGGTGAGCCCGCTGAGGCTGGGGCACTTGAGGATCTCGATGTAGAAGAGCTCGAAGCCCGACCAGTCCCGGTACATCAGGTACTTGATGTTGTGGTCGTAGAAGTCCGAGATCTCGCCCTTCATCAGGTCGGCCTTCTCCTCGCTGTGGTCGTCCTGGAATGCCCGCACCGACCGCGTCACGCGCACCAGGCCGTCACGCACCCGCACCGATTGCTCCCGCTTCGCCATGAAGTCGGGGAAGATCCGGGCCCCGTCGAGGGTCGGCACGAAGGCCTGGGCCAGCTGCACCACCGACTGCTGGAAGCAGTCCTTGAGGATCCCGTGGGAGTTCTCGACACGGGTGCGCACGTTCTCGGCCTGCCGCGTCACCGAGATGTCGGTCAGCTCGGTGTTGAGCACCTTCTTGAGCTCGAGGGGGATGCAGTAGACGAACGAGTCGTAGACCTGGTGGAGGGGCCGATCGGGGTCCCGTCCCTTGAGGATCCGCCTCTCGACGTACGAGAGGAGCAGCCGCGTCTCCGAGGTGATCAGCGCGAAGGGAAGCAGGGTGTCGCGCAGGACGTCCTCGTCGAGGCGGCTCGGGTCGGTGAACTCCAGGTAGTGGAGGAGGCGGAAGAGCTCGAGGAAGACCTTGGCCGCCTGCCGGCGCTCGAGGGGGTCCGGGATCTCTCGAATCAGCGACCGGATCGCCGGGTTGCGGATGCGATCGTGGACCGGCTTGAACTTCTTGTCGATGATCATGGCGATGAGGTCGCTTCGCCGGACCTCGCGGTACAGGATCTTCCCCACCGCGTTGAACGTCGCGTAGGGAAGCCGGGACAGCCGGACCAGGTCGAGGAGCAGGAGGTGCAGGTCCTCGAACGACTCGCGGAGGAGGGTCAGGGCGGCCTGCGGCGTCGTGAGGCGGACGAGCTTCCTGATGTAGGGGTCGAGCCCCTCTTCGCGGACCAGGTTCGTCTCGACGTAGCGGTCGAAGCGAGTCAGGTCCACCTGCTCCTCGGTGAGGATGGAGGTGCACAGCCGCACGACCCGCAGGAGGGCGTCGTCCACGAGGCGGAGCTCCTCGGACCAGCTGCGCAGGCCCAGGGCCTGGGTCTCGCGCTCCGAGAGCGGCTGGTTGCCGATGCGGAAGAATCGCTCGAAGCTCCGCAGCCACAGCTCGAGCTCGAACAACTCGTCGGCCTTGCCCGCCGCGGCCACCTGATCCGTCCACTGGCGCAGCTGCTGGTACAGGAAGGCGGAACGCCTGTCGTCCCTCGCCATTGGGCAGATTATAGTGTGCGCCCCGTGAATTGACCCCTCCCCTCCCCCCGCCGTATCATGAGTGTTTGTTATCTAGAGGAGTTTCAGGCACTTGAGCGGGCAAGATGCGCTGACGTGGTTCGTCGATCTGTCCCTGCGGTGGAAGATCGTCGCCGTCGCCACCATCGTGGTCCTGATCGAGCTGGCCTTCCGGTACCTGGCCCCGAGGTCGAGGGCCTACGCCGGGTGGACCCGCTTCTTCCAGGGGATCGGAGCGGTCTGGACCGCCGTCCTCCTCGCCATCGTCTACGTCGTGTCGGTGGGCCCCATCGGGCTCGTCCAGCGGCTGTTCGGCCGTGATCCCCTCGACCGCCGCCTGGCTCCCGAGCCCACGTTCTGGCGCCCCCACGAGCCGAACCCCCTCGGCCCCGCGAAGGCCGCCCGACACCAGTTCTGATGCCCACCAACGTACTCGGAATCTCCTGCTTCTACCACGACTCCGCCGCCGCCCTCCTCCGGGATGGAAAGGTGGTGGCGGCGGCCCAGGAGGAGCGCTTCACCCGCAAGAAGCACGACTCCGACTTCCCCGCCCACGCCATCCGCTACGTCCTCGGGGAGGGCGGGATCGAGCCCGAAGACCTCGATGCCGTCGGCTTCTACGACAAGCCACTGCTCAAGTTCGAGCGGATCCTCAGCACCTACGTGGCCACCTTCCCCCGCTCGTTCAACTCCTTCCGCAAGGCGATGCCGGTGTGGCTCCACGAGAAGCTCTGGGTTCCGTCGACCATTCGCAAGGAGCTCAAGCCGTACGCCGGGCCCATTCTCTTCGCCGAGCACCACATGAGCCACGCCGCCTCGGCCTTCCTGCCTTCCCCCTTCGAGGAGGCGGCGATCCTCACCATCGACGGGGTCGGAGAGTGGGCCACCGCGTCCTACGGGGTCGGCAGGGGAACGGACATCTCGCTGTTCAAGGAGATCCGGTTTCCCCACAGCCTCGGCCTGCTCTACAGCGCCTTCACCTACTACCTGGGCTTCAAGGTCAACAGCGCCGAGTACAAGGTCATGGGACTCGCTCCCTACGGCAAGCCCGTCCACGCCGACCGGATCATGGACGAGATGGTGCACGTCAACGACGACGGCTCGTTCAAGCTCGACATGAGGTACTTCTCGTACGATCACGGCCTCCGCATGACCAACGGCGCCTTCGACGACTTCTTCGGCGGCCCTCCCCGCGAGCCCGAGACCCGAATGGGCGAGAGGGAGTTCGACATCGCGGCCTCGATCCAGAGGGTCTGCGAGGAGGTCGTCCTGAGAATGGCCCGCCACCTCCACGACACCACCGGCCTCACGAAGCTCTGCATGGCCGGTGGCGTGGCGCTGAACTGCGTGGCCAACGGCCGCGTCATCCGCGAGACGCCCATGAAGGAGCTGTGGGTGCAGCCCGCCGCCGGCGACGCCGGGGGGGCGGTGGGCGTCGCCCACTACCTCTACAACACCCTGGACAAGCAGCCCCGGGCGAAGGCCTGGACCCACTCGTACCTCGGACCGGACTTCTCGGACGCCGAGATCGCGAAGTACCTGGAAGAGGCGGGAGCGAAGTACGAGACCCTGGACGACCGTCAGCTCGTGGAGCGCACCGCCCGGCTCATCTCCGAGCAGAACGTGGTGGGCTGGTTCCAGGGACGCATGGAGTTCGGGCCCCGGGCCCTCGGCGGCCGCAGCATCCTCGCCGACCCCCGGGATCCCAAGATGCGCGACAACCTCAACATGAAGATCAAGTTCCGGGAGGGCTTTCGCCCGTTCGCGCCCTCGGTGCTGGCGGACAAGGCGAAGGAGTGGTTCGAGATCGACTGCGACAGCCCCTACATGCTCCTGGTCGCTCCGGTGCGTGAGGGCAAGCGGGTCATCCCCTCGGTCACCCACGTGGACAACTCCGCCCGCATCCAGACCGTGGCCCGCCCGGAGGCGCCCCTGTACCACGACCTCATCGCCGAGTTCGAGCGCCTCACCGGAGTGCCGATCGTCATCAACACGTCGTTCAACGTGCGCGGGGAGCCCATCGTCTGCAGCCCCCACGACGCGTATCTCTGCTTCATGCGGACGAACATGGATCATCTCGTCCTCGGGCACCACGTGCTCGACAAGAAGGAGCAACCGCCACTCCGCGAGGACGTGGACTGGCGGACGCTCTACGAGCTGGACTAGCGCCCATCGGACCGGGAGCCAGGGATCGGGACAAGGAGTCGACACATGGCGTTCGAGGGATCGAAGGAGAAGGTCGGAATCCTTCCCGAGCTGTGGGCCTTCATGAAGGTCCGCAAGAAGTGGTGGCTGGGCCCCATCGTGCTGATGTTGGCCCTGCTGGGACTGCTGGTCGTGTTCACCCAGGGCTCGGCGGTCGCACCCTTCATCTACACGCTCTTCTAGGCCGGCGGCCGGCCGCGCGTACCCCCGAGGGTCCTCCGGCCCTCCCCGAGGTCCATCATGAGCACGCACCGCAGTAGGTCCCCCCTGCGCCTCCTTTGTGCCGTCTTCCTGGCCGCGGCGCTGCTCGCGGTCCCCGCGGGCTCCGAGGGGCTCGAGAAGCTCACCGTCGAGAAGGTGAGCGAGCCCGGGCTCTCCGGCTCCGTGCCCGCGCGCCTCGCCTGGCACCGGGACGGAAAGAGACTCACCTACCTTCGTTCGAAGGGAGAAGAGAGGGACCTCTACTCCTTCGACACCGGCGACGGACAGGAGCGCCTGCTCCTCCGCGGGAGCGCGCTCGCGCTGCCCGGGGGCACGGGCCGCCTCCATCCCCTGAACTCCGCCACCTGGATGCCCGACGGCCGGCGCCTGCTGGTGCCGGCCGACGACGACGTCTACCTCGTGGACGTGGATACGGGCGCCGTCCGTCCTCTCGTGAAGACCGCGGCGAAGGAGGAGTTCCCCACCTCCTCCCCGGACGGGAAGAGGGTGGCCTTCGTGCGGGAGAACGACCTCTACGTCGTCGACGTGAATAGCGGCCGAGAGACCCGCCTCACGACCACCGGCTCCGAGACCCTGCTCAACGGGAAGCTCGACTGGGTCTACGAGGAGGAGCTCGGGAACCGCACCGGCCTCGCGTTCGCCTGGGCGCCCGACTCACGGGCCGTCGCCTACCTCCAGCTCGACCAGTCCGGGGTGGACACCTTCCCCATCGTGGACTTCCTGCCGGCCCGGAACGAAGTGGAGTGGCAACGCTATCCCCTGGCCGGCACGCCCAACTCAGTCGTCAAGGTCGGGGTCGTGGGCATCGAGAAGGACGGCTCGGCGGGACCCGAGAGAGTCGTCTCGGTGGGAGCCGCGGACGACTACGTCGCACCCCAGATCGTCTGGACGCCGAAGTCCCGCGAGGTGGTGTTCCAGCAGATCGGGCGCGCCCAGAAGGAGCTGCGGCTCCGCTTCCTTCCGGTCCCGAGGGAGCCGGACGAGGCCCTCGGTGCGCCCCGCACCGTGATCACCGAGCGGTCCGACACGTTCGTCAACCTGCTTCTCCCCCCCCACTTCTACAAGAAGGGCAAGCGCTTCCTCTGGCTGTCGGAGCGTGAGGGCTACGCCCACATCCAGGATTGCGACCTCGCCGGGAAGTGCCGGGCCGTGACCCGGGGTCCCTGGATGGTCGACGCCCGCGTCTCCTTCTCGGCCGCCGGCCGGGGGCAGGCCCTGGCCCTCGACGAGCGCTCGGGCTTCGTGTACTTCGCCGCCACCCGGAAGGACCCGCGCCAGCGTCAGGTCTACCGCGTGCGCCTCGACGGGACCGGCTTCTCGCCGGTGACGACCGAGGACGGGACCCACCGCTTTGTCCTCTCCCCCGACGGGCGCCACTACGCCCATGTCTGGTCGGACGCCGAGACCCCCCCGCAGCTTCGTGTCTCGAGCCGGGACGGGACGAAGCGGTGGACCATCGAGGACAACTCCGACGCCCCCATCCTCGCCTTCGAGCGCGGCACCCTGGAGTGGGTGGAGCTCATGGCCAGCGACGGCTCCACCCTCTACGCCTCCCTCCTCAAGCCCGCCGACTTCGACCCGGGGAAGCGCTACCCCGTGGTGGTCAGCGTCTACGGCGGGCCCCACGCCCAGACCGTGACCGACTCCTGGAGGCACGTCTCGCCCTTCGAGCACCTCCTGGCCAGCCGGGGCTTCCTCGTCTGGAAGCTCGACAACCGGGGCTCGGCGGGGCGCGGGAAGGCCTTCGAGTCCGCGATCTTCCGCCGCCTGGGCCAGCTCGAGCTCGAGGACCAGCTCGTCGGGATCGAGCACCTGCGCTCCCTGCCCTACGTCGACGCCTCGCGGATGGGAATCACCGGCGGCTCGTACGGCGGCTACATGACGCTCTACGCCCTGGCCGGGGCGCCCGGGGTCTTCCGCTCCGGGGTGGCCGGGGCCCCGGTCACGGACTGGAAGTACTACGACACCATCTACACCGAGCGCTACATGGGCACGCCCGCCGACAACCCCGAGGGCTACGCGGCCAGCTCACCCCTGGCCCGGGCCGGGGAGCTCGACGGAGACCTGCTCATCATCCACGGGTCGAGCGACGACAATGTCCACCTGGCGAACACCCTGGCGTTCGCCGCCGAGCTCATCAAGGCCGACCGGCCCCACCGGCTCCTCATCCACCCCCGTCAGAAGCATGGCTTCCGGACCACCGCCGACCGCATCGCCCGCGACCGGGCGACCCTCGAGCACTTCGAGAGAACCCTGAAGCCAGCTCTCCCTGAGCCCTGAGCTCCCGCTCGGGCGCCCGCGGTCTCGACGTCCCAGGTCGCCCAGCTCGGGCTCGGGCGGCCGCGGTCGGCCACCCGGCTGCGGGCCCGCAGGCTTCGAAGTAGAGCAGCGTCCTCGCCGGGTCCCGGCCGCCGCAGCCTCGACATCCCAGGTCGCCCAGCTCGGGCTCGGGCGGTCGCGGTCGGTCACCCGGCTGCGGGCCCGCAGGCTTCGAAGTAGAGCAGCGTCCTCGCCGGGTCCCGACCGCCGCGGCCTCGACGTCCCGGGTCATTGAGCTCTGGCTCGGGCGGCTGCCGTCGGCCACCCGGCCGCCGCAGCCTCGACGATCCCGATCTCCTGAGCACGGGGTCTGGCCCCGTTTGTTGCGCCGCTCCGACGTTCTCGCCCGCGGTGCAATGAAAGGGGCCTGACCCCTTCCGTTGTTCCCTCCCCCTCCGCCCCGCGCCAGACTATCGCCGCTTTGGGCGCCGTCTTCCTCCGCCCGGCACCACCCTCAGCCGCCGCCCGAAGGCCCGCTCGAAACGCTCCGGCAGCTTGCGCACCCCCCACGCCTCGAGGGCGGGGACGCTCACCACCGCCTCCCCGGCCCGGACCCGGCACGTCACTCCCCCCGTCGAGCCCGGGGGGCAGCGCTCGGTGATCTCGTCGGCCACGGCCAGGACCACCGAGGCCCGGTCGAGGCTGCCCCGGTCATCGCGTCCCAGGAGGGGCGCGTAGGAGCGCGGCTTCACGTCCTCGTCCCCGGCTCGCCGGAGGATCGCCGACAACAGGGCCACCTGGCGGTGGGTGAACCCCCCGAGGTCGGTCTCGAGCACCAGATCGGCCACGTGCTCGTGGCGGTCGAAGAAGTCGATGGTCCGGCCGATGTCCACGATCCACGCCGCGTGCCGCAGGGCCTCCGCCACCTCCGGGGACGGCCACCGCTCCAGCGCCCCGTGGAGCGCGGCCGCCGCGGACTCCCGTCGCCGGGCGCGGTCCAGGGACCAGCCGGCGAAGCGCGCGGCCAGGGCGTCCAGTGACTGCTGCCGCACCGTCGCCGGCGCGCCCAGGGTGTCGGTGGCCAGGCTCATGGCCAGCCCCTCCCGCACCCCCTGGCCCGAGACCAGCACCTCCCCCGCGCCCAGGACGTCCATCAGGGTCTCGACCACGAGGGCTCCACCCACCACCGAGTCCCGCCGATCCTGGTTGAGACCGGAGGTGCGCCCCCGCTTCTTCAGGCGGAGCCTGGTCAGGCCGGCCGTCACGTCCCGGAGCCGCCGCCGGGAGAAGGTGAAGCCGTGCAGGCGGGAGATGGGGTACCCCGAGTCTCGCTGCTCCACCCGGGCCAGGTTGCGGAGCGTGCCTCCGGTCCCGACCAGCCCCTCACCCTTCCCCAGGGGGGCGAGGCCGGCTTCGCCGAGGACGGCTCGCGCGTGCTCGCGCAGCTGGCGGACCTCCGCGGGCCGCGGCGGGTCCGACTTCAGGAACGCGTGGGAGACCCGCAGCGCTCCGAGAGGCACGCTGGTGGCCCCGAGGAGCCGCCGGTCGTGGAAGCGCGCCACCTGCAGGCTGCCGCCCCCCAGGTCGAACTGGACGCCGCGGTCCACCGGGAGGCCGCTCACCGCACCCAGGAACCCGAGCCGGGCCTCCTCGACACCGGAGAGGAGGCGAATCTCGAGTCCCAGCTCACGCCGCACCCGGCGAATGAAGGCTCTCCCGTTGGGCGCCTCCCGGAGCGCCGAGGTGCCGGCGGCCACCGTCCGGCTCACCCCCGAGCCGCGGGCCAGCGCGCGGAAGTCCTGCAGCGCCTCGAAGACCCGCTCCAGGGCCTCCGGCGCGATGCGGCCCTCCTGGTCGAGGTCGCGCACCAGCCGCAGGGGGGCGCGGCTCCCGGCGAGGATCTGCAGGTGTCCCCCGGGCTCGGGCCGGTAGACGATGACACGCCCGGAGTTCGAGCCGATGTCGATGACCGCCACCGGCTCCGCCGGCTTGGGCTGCCCCACGCTGCTCGAGCCTCCTCGTCGAAGCGACACGTCCCCGTGCCTCGACCCCTGCTCCCGGTCTACTTCACGAAGAGGCGGGCCTCGGCCACGACGCTCCGCTTGAGGAGGTCGCCGAAGATGTGCTGCTGGATCTGCTCGTTGGCGAGGTTCGTGCCCTTCAGGCTCAGCCGCACCCTTCCGTCCGCCAGCTTCACCCCCACCGTGGCGTTCACCATCGTGTAGCCGTCGGTGAAGCCCGCGTAGGAGGCGTTGAGCACGTCCACCCAGAGCGCCTCGCTGGCGTAGTTGACGCTCGCGTTCCCGAAGAAGACCGCTCCGTCGTAGCCGACGCCGGCGTTGAAGCGGTGCTCGGAGGGTATCCCCACCTCGTTGATCGGGTAGGGGATCTGGTCCGAGTCGGCGCTCAGGATCTCCGGGGTGTCCTGCCAGGAGTAGTTGGCGAAGAACGAGACGGAATCGTTGAACCGGTGGTCCACCGACAGCTCGATCCCGCGGTTCCGGATGGGGCCCAGGTTCAGGTAGGTGGCGGCCTTCTCCGGCAGCAGGATCGGACCGCCGAGCTGGGGCGGAATCTGCCCCAGGATGGCCATGAGGGTGGGCGAAAGGGTGAAGGGCTGGGCGGGCGTCGTCGCCGTCGGAACGGTGACTCCCCTCGCCGGGTTCATGGGGTCGTAGTACGTGGGCAACGGATACCCCGGGTTTCCCTCGGGGAAGAGATAGGTGAAGTTGATGTTGTCGTCGGTGTCGGTCAGGTAGGCGGCGATCCCGGCCGTGGTACGGCCGAAGGTCCCGGTGTAGGCGATCTCGTAGGCGTCCATCGACTGCTCCCGCATGTTGGGATTGCCGAACGAGTTCACGGTCAACAGGAACGGGGGCGGCACCAGGGGCTGCAACGGGGGCAGGGCCTGCCCGAGGGGGGTCAAATCGACCGGGGTCGGGAACTGGATGTTCTGATTGAGGAAATTGTTGATGAACGAGGGCGACACGAACGCGCGGTTGTAGGAGGCCCGGATCGACTGGTCGGTGGTGGGCTTGAACATCACGCTCACCCGCGGCGACCAGACCCACTTGTCGAGGTTGCCGAACTTGTCCGCGCGCACACCCGCGGAGATGCGGAACTTGTCGACGAAGTACTCCCAGTGCCCGTAGGCCCCGAACTCGTTGCGGTCCGGGCCCTCGGCGAGGGAGATGTCGAAGTTGTTGCGCCGGTAGTTCCCCCCGTAGGTCACGACGTGGTTGTCCCCCAGCACGTTGGAGTTGCCGAACTCGAGGTCGTAGGTCTGCGTCTTGAAGCCGAGGATGACGGGACCCAGCGTGTCGGGGTCGACGACGAGGAGGTTCGGCGCCTCGGCGTCCACGAAGTTCCCGAACGCGCTGATGCGCAGCGCCCCCTTGTCGTAGACCACACGGCCGTAGGCCATGTACGAGCCGTCCTGCAGGTCGAACGGCCCGATGCCGGTGTGGACGATCCCCTGCGTGCCCCCGTAGCCGCCCTGGTACGTGACCCGACCGCCACTGGCTAGGTCCTGATCCACGCGCAGGTCGATCTTGGGCTGGCTCGTCCCGTCGTTCTCGAAGGCGCCCGGCGCGTTGACGTCGGCCGGGAACGCGGCGCCACCGATGGGATACCCCCCGGGCAGCGCGGCGCCGGTCTCCGTTCGGCACGGGCTGACACCGAGAGGATGGCAATCGAGGGGGACCGTCCCCACGGGGCGCGAGTAGGGGTCGGAGTAGAAGTAGCCCGCGTTCAGCTTGTAGGACCACGTGTCGTCCACCGCGTCGGCGTACGTGAAGCCGCCGGTGAACTGGTACCCGTTCCCGTCGGACTCACGCGAGCCCCCGTCGCGGTCGAACAGCCCCCCGCCCAGGAGGATGCTGAAGCCCTCGTTCTGCCGCGGCGTCTTGGTGATGATGTTCACCACCCCGTTCACCGCGTTGGCGCCCCAGACCACCGACGCCGGGCCCCGCACGACCTCGATCTGCTCGATGTCGCCCGAGGTCGGGGACGGCACGAAATCCCACAGCACCAGCCCGAAGAAATCGAGGTAGACGGAGCGACCGTCGACCGTCACGAGCTGGGAGGTGGCGAGCGTCGATGTCGCCTGCCGGGTGGTCAGGTTGAAGTCTCGAGCGTTGCTCTGGATGACGTTCGCTCCCGGCACCGCGCGCAGGACGTCGGCCATGTTCTGGGCGGGCTCGCTCTCGAGCGTCTCGCTCGTGATCACGCTCATCGTGGCGGGCGCATCGACGAGCTTCTGCTCCACCTTGGTCCCGCTGACGACGGTGACCTCCTCCGTGAGGCGAACCCCTTCCTCCCCGGTGGGGGAAGCCTGGTCCGGCCCGCGGTCCGCCGCCGCTTGCTCCACGGCTTCCGGCTCGGTCTCCTGCGCCCCGATGGGGGGAACGGCGATGAGCCCTCCGATGGCCAGCACGACGAGCAGCAGCTCACGTCTCATGGCGGTCCTCCTCGACAGTCTCCTCCCCCTCCGGCGGCGACCGCCGGGGAGCAGCGACGCGAAACCTCGGCCACGACTGGGTTCACGGGGAATTGCGAGGTGAGCTATATCACACGGGACGGATCGGCACCAGGGACTTTCGAAGGTCCCGCGCTCAACGCCGCGCCGCCTCCAGGGCCGCGAGCAGGCGCTCGTGGATCCCCCCGAACCCTCCGTTGGACAGGATGGCGACGCGATCTCCCGACCTCAGTGTTTCCACCAGCCGGGTGACGATCGCGTCCACGTCGCGGAGGAACGCCGCGCTTGCCCCCCGAGACCGGATGGCGTCGGCGAGCTGCGACTCCGAGATCCGCTCGTCCTCCGGGATGCGCTCCGGGAGGTGGGCGGCGGCCACCACGACCTCGTCGGCAACCCCGAGCGCCCGCGCGTACTCCTCCTGGAACAGACGGGTGCGGGAGGTGTAGGAGCGCGGCTCGAAGACGGCCACGAGGCGTCCGGGCGCGGCGCGCAGGGCCTCGAGGGTGGCCCGCACCGCGGTCGGGTGGTGGGCGAAGTCGTCGTAGACCGTCACCCCGTCCACCTGCCCCCGTACCTCCAGGCGTCGCCGGATGCCCCGGAAGGCCGCCAGCGGCGACCTCAGCGTGTCCAGCTCCAACCCGGCCGCGGCGGCGGCGCCCAGGGCGGCCAGGACGTTCCGCACGTTGTGGGCGCCGGGGAGGGGGGCGACGAACTCGCCCAGGTCCCGGTCACGCCGCCAGAGGCGAAATCGGGTGACGTCCCCTTCCGGGCGAAGGTCGGAGGCACGCCAGTCGGCCCCGTCGTGGAGGCCGAAGGTCTCTACGCGGCAGTGAGCGCGGGGCAGAAGCTCCAGCACCGGGGGGCTCTCGGTCCCCGCCAGAAGCAACCCGCGCCGGGGGATCACGTTCAAGAGTCGGAGAAACGCCGTCTCGACGGCCTCGAGGTCCCGGTAGATGTCGGCGTGGTCGAACTCGATGTTGCCGATGACCGCGACGTCGGGCTGGTAGTGGACGAACTTGGGCCGCTTGTCGAAGAAGGCACAGTCGTACTCGTCCCCCTCGATGACGAAGTGCTCGCCCTGCCCCAGCCGATAGCTCTTCTGGAAGTCCACCGGCAGGCCCCCGATGAGGAAGGAAGGGTCGCGGCCCGCGCGGTCCAGGAGGAACGCGAGAAGGCTCGTGGTCGTCGTCTTCCCGTGGGTCCCCGCCACCACGAGGCAGCGCCGGGACCGGAGGAACTCCTCGCCCACCAGCGCGGGAAGGCTCGTATACCGCTGGCCGCGGTCGAGGACGGCCTCGACCTCGGGGTTGCCTCGAGACAAGGCGTTTCCGATCACCACCAGATCGGCGTCGGCGGGAACGTTCTCCTCGGCATAGGGCGAGAGGATGGGAATGCCCAGGAGCTCCAGCTGGGTCGACATGGGGGGGTAGACGTCCTGGTCGGAGCCGGTCACTTCGTGGCCGAGATTCCGCAGCAGCCCGGCGAGAGAGGCCATCGCGGTGCCGCAGACGGCGGAGAGGTGGACCTTCACGCGACCGGAACCTCGAGGACCTCGAACCGCGCCTCGCTCGTCCCACAGGTGAGGCGGGCCGCCACCCCCAGGGGCAGCGTGACGTTGGGCCGCGTGGTGTGGCCGCTGGAGAGCCCGAAGGCCACCGGCACGGCCAGGCCCGCGAGCGCCTCGAGCAGCACCTCCTCCAGCGAATAGTCCGCCTCCGGCCCCGGCGCGCAGCCCCTCATCTCCCCGAAGACGATTCCCCGCACGCCGTCCAGGGCGCCGGAGGCGCGCAGCTGTAGGATCATCCGGTCGACCCGGTAGGGCGGCTCATCCACGTCCTCGACGAAGAGGACCGTGGGCTCGCCCCCCGGCCGCAGGGCCCACGGCGTCCCGGCCGCGGCGGCCAGGATCGAGAGGCAGCCGCCCCGGAGGACACCCTCGGCGGAGCCGGTCCGCAGCGTGTGCAGATGCTCCGGGGCGCTCACGAAGGGGTCGCCCTCGCCGGTCAGCGCGTGCCACAGGCTCTCCCGGTGGTAGGCGGGCTCACCGTCGGCCAGCTCCCGCGCGGCCATGGGACCGTGAAGGCTGACCACCCCGAGACGGCCGAGGGCCAGGTGCAGCCACGTCACGTCGCTGTAGCCGAGGAGCGGCTTGGCGTGGGTCCTCAAGGAGGCCGCCTCGAGCCGGGTGAGGAGTCGGCCCGCTCCGGCTCCCCCGCGAGCGCACACCACCCCGGCGACCTCGGGATCCGTGAGGAGTCCTTCGAGCTGGGTCAGACGGTGCTCCAGGGATCCGGCGGTGAAGCCCTGCCGATCCAGGACACCGTCCCCCAGGCGCACGGCGAAGCCCAGGGCCTCCAGCTCGACCACGCCGGCCTGCAGCCGCTCCTCCTCCACCGGCCCGGCCGGGGCGGCAATCCCCAGGAGGTCTCCGGGCCGGAGTGCCCGTGGCTTCCACGAGGGCACCGTCAAACCGGGAGCCCGGAGTCGGCGGCGATGCGCTCCGCCAGGTCCCGGTGCTCTCCCCTCCCCGCCGCCTCTCGTGCCTCGGCCGGGCTCGGATCCCGATAGCCGGCCAGGAACCGCTCCTGAAGCCTCCTCACCCGCCGCTCCGCGCTCTCCATCTCACTGAACGCCACCTCCTCGGCCTCGACCGCGCGGACGAGGCTCTCCATCGCCGCCACCTGTCCGTCGGGGTCGCGGCCGAACGCGAGGATGTCCCCACCGGCGTGGACGGCCTTCACCGCGATCTCGGCCGGGCTCCAGCGCCTGGCCACCGCCTTCATCTCGAGGTCGTCGGTCACCACCACGCCCTCGAAGCCCAGCTCCTCGCGGAGCAGACCGGTGGTGAGGGGAGCGGACAGCGACGCCGGAAGGTCCTCGTCCAGCTCCGGGAAGAGCACGTGGGAGGTGATGACCGTCGCCACCCCCGCCTCGATCGCCCGGCGGAAGGGGGGCAGCTCCACCTCCTCGAGGCGCGAGCGCGGGTGCGAGAGAACGGGCAGGTCCAGGTGAGAATCCACGTCGGTGTCCCCGTGGCCCGGGAAGTGCTTCGCGCACGCCGCGACTCCCCCCTCCTGGAGCGCCTGGATCATCGCCGCGGCGAGGCGTCCCACCAGGTCCGGATCGTCCCCGAACGAGCGATCCCCGATGACCGGGTTGTCCGGGTTGGTGTCGACATCGACGACGGGAGCGAACTCGAGACGGATCCCGCACGCCGCGAGCTCCGCGGCCACGGCGGCGCCCATGCGGCGGGCCATCTCCTCGTCCCCGGTGCGGCCCAGCGCCCGGGGAGCAGGCCACACCGTCCACGGGTTCTTGAGGCGGGCCACGCGGCCCCCTTCCTGGTCCACCGCAATGAGCAGGGGGGTGGCCAGGCCCGCCCCCCGCGCCGTGGACTGCAGCTCCCGCACCAGCTCGGCCAGCTGCTCTGGCCCCTCCACGTTGCGGTCGAAGAGGACCACGTGGGCGACGCCGAAATCCCGGATCAGGGCCTTGACGTCGGCGGACGCGGTGAGGCCTTCGAAGCCCACCATGAACCGCTGCCCCACTCGCCGGACGATGTCCTTCATCCGTTCGTCGTGCTCACCCGCCGAGCTTCTTCCTCGCCGCCGCGTTGACCAGCTTCCCGTCGACGACCTTGCCGGAGGCGGCGAGGGCGGCCATCGCCGCCTTCATCACCTTCCCCATGTCCTTCGGCGAGGCGGCTCCTGTCGCCTCGACGGCCTGGGCCACCGCGGCCTCGATCTCCGCCGCCGAGACCCCGGCCGGGAGGTAGCCCTGGAGAACCGTGATCTCGGCGCGCTCCTTCTCGGCCAGCTCGGGACGAGCGGCCCGGGCGTACTGCTCGGCCGAGTCCTCGCGCTGCTTGACGAGGCCCTGGAGAGCCTTGACGACCTCGGCGTCGTCCAGGGCCGCGCCCTTCTCGATCTCCCGGTTCTTGAGGGCGGCCTTGGCCATGCGCAGCACCGACGTGCGCACGGCATCCCGGGCCTTCATCGCCGCCGTCAGGTCCTTCGTGAGCGTCTCCTCGAGTCCCATGGTCTAGAGGATACCCCGCCCGCGATCACCTCGCGACGCGCTCCAGCCACTCCGCGTAGAGGTCACGCAGGAACGGAAGCTTGTCCTCCGGCGCCTCGACTTCGAGGAGCAGAACCTCCCCCGGCCGCTCGACGAAGGCGCCCCAGACTCCCGTGGGGACCCCCAGCCGCCGGAAGCGGCCCCCGTAGCTCGGGTCTTCGACCCTCGCCATCGGGTCGCACGCCCGCGCGACCGCGGCCGGCCGAAGGGCTCCTTCCGTCCACCGCAGGGCCCGGAGGACCACTGTGAAGTCCCCCGCCGGGCTGGCGGCCAGGCCCGCCTCGGCCCCCGGCACCCGCGAGCACGACGCCCGGAACGCCGGCTCCCGGCTCCATGCCGACGGAAGCGGCACGCGGCCCGCCGCTCCGCCGGGGTAGGCCGCGAGCTCGAAGGTCGCGCGGAGGGGCGCCCGAACCTCGTCGGTCAGGAGCGGACGAGCCTCCAGGGTCTCCAGGGAGCGCCGGACGAGGCTCAGGTTGAACGCCAGGGCATCGGGAGCACCCAGGTACCGGGCCACGATCTTCTCGGCCCCCAGGTCCACGAGCCCGTACTCGACCCGGAAACCGCGCCCGTCGGGCCGCTCTCCCCTCGCCGAGCCCAGGACGGCGCCCTTCCCCCCGGTCCGCGGCCGCCCCTTGCCCGCCGGGCCCGGGACGAACCCCGGCCACGCCTGCCCCCCGAGGAGTGCCTCTTCGAGCTCGCCCACGCTCCAGGGGGTGGCCACACGCCCCAGGCGCAGCGAGACACCTTCGGCTTCCTCGCCAGTGTCCACGAACAGCCTCCGCCGCGACGTGTCCTGATAGCCGTCGGGGAGCTCGATGGCCACCCCCTTCCAGTCGAGGGTGTGCACGACACCCCTCCGCAGCCGCTCCACCGGGAGCTGCCCCAGGAGCCCATGCGCTTCGAGAAAATCCTTGACGAGGTTGATGGGCACTCCAAAACCCGCTCCGGGGCTGGTGGCCTCCCGCGCCAGCTTCATCCGGACGACGCCGACCGCGTAGCCGTCCTCGTCGATCATGGGTCCGCCACTGCTTCCCGGATTCACCGAGGCGTCCGTCTGCAGGTAACGGGTCGCCCCCTCGTCGTCCGCCCGGGTCGCCGAGAGCGAACCGGACGTCACCGTCACCCCGGGGGGGGCGGCGGCCCCGGGGCTCCGCCCGACCTCCACCTGCCGGCCGAACGGAAAACCCAGGACCCGCACCGGCCGACCCGGCTCCGTCGCGTCCGAATCCCCGAACGGCACGTAGGGCAGGTCCACCGCGGCCACCTGCAGCACCGCCAGGTCGAGCTCCGAATCCGTGGCGACCACGTGCGCCTCGAACGCGCCGCCCCGGGCGCCCCCCAGGAACACCTCGACCCGGCGGTTGTCGAGGGTGATCTCCGCTTCCTGGCCACCGACGGCTTTCACGGTGGGCGCGTCGTCCACCACGTGATGGCTGGTCAGGATCAGCCCGGACGGGGCGATGACGAACCCGCTGCCGGTGGAGACCTCCACGTCCTCTCGCACGATGGCTCGTCGCCAGACGCCGACGAACTCGGCCCGCACGTCGCCGGTCACACGCACGAACGCCATGGCATCGCCGGCCTGGGCCTCGGCGCGGGGCGGTCCCGCGCCCATAAGGGCCACCCAGGCGAGGCCGAGAGCCGGCGCCGAGACCCGAGACCTGCAGGACTGCCGGTTCATGGCTCCCCGAACAACTCGATCATAAACCGGAGCGCCCGACGTCTTGGGGGTGGGGCGAGAGGACGGCGGCTCGGCGCGAGGACTTCAGAACAGGCGCGCGGCGACGCCGGGCACCGCCAGGGCGTGCTCGGTGACGATGGCGGCCCACTCCTCGCGCCGGGCGGGGGGAAGGCGCAGGCACTCGAGCTTCCGCTCGGCCAGGAGCTCGTCCACCAGCCGATCGATGGACCGCATGAACAGCTCGTCGGTATCGCGGACGCCATCCGGCGAGGGGGCGCCGACGATGGGCACCTTGATCAGCAGGTCGTAGCCCTTCATCCAGCGGTTGACCAGGGGCTCCAGCCACCGCTGGCGGGAGGCGGCGAGGACGAGGTAGGCGTAGTTGTCGAGGACGCTCCGGTCGCAGACCACCACGTCGTGGGCGGCGGCCGAGCGGATCTCCTCGGCGATCTGCGTGCTCAGGATCCACAGCTGAGCCTCCAGCGACGTCTGGCGGTTGATGGGCAGGGGCGACTGTCGCGCTACCTCCTTGACGATGTCCACCGCCACGCCCCGCTTCTTCAGGGCGGCGGCGAGGTCGTAGCAGAGGGTCGTCTTCCCCACCCCGTGCGTGCCGATGAAGGCGATCCGTGCAGCCAAGGGGCGAGATTCTAGCAGGCCCCGGCGTTGCCCGGCTCCGGCCCCCGTGCTGTAATGCCGGCGTGTCCGATTTCTACGAGCCCTGGGACAAGCTGATCCGTCTCGTGATCCTCGGAAAGGTGTTCCAGGTCCCGGAGAACAACACCCTCCTGCGCCAGTTCCAGTACCTCTCCGAGGACGTGGGCATGGGTCGCTACTGCTGGAACGGCGAGTGCCGCTACTGCGAGGTCCACTTCGAACGACCGGGCGATCCGCTGGAGTATCCGGCCCTGGCCTGTCGCGTGCGGGGCTTCGACGGGATGCGCATCACCAAGCTGGCCCCCGAGGTCCGCTACAACCTCAGCGACGCCCTCGCCGCCGCCCCCCTGGAGGCCGAGGAGGCTAGCGAGCCCCCCGCGGGGCCGTCTCCGCCCTCTGGCGAGTGAGCCGGGCTCGGACCTGCCGGTAGGTGGTGACGAGGCTGTTCTTCGTCATCTCCAGCCGCCTCGCTGCGAAGTCGCTTCCCGTCGCCGCCCGCTGAGTGAGGCTCTCGTGGGCTCGGTAGAGGATCTTCGCGCACGTCGCCAGGAGGATGTCGTCCGCGGCTCCTGATCGCTTGAGCTCGGCCAGGTCCTTCTCGAGCTCCTCCCGGACGCGCTCGATCTCCAGGACCAGCTCCCGCTGGGACGGGTCCAGGGGATAGATGGTCTCGTCGATCTCAGGCTCGGGCGGCTCCGGGGCCGCGGGCACCGCGGTCGGCGGTCGCTCGCCCTTCAGCTCGTGCCAGGCCCGGGCAAACACGAAGGGGTAGAGCCGGTTCGCCTCCTCGAACTCCGCCTTCGCCTCCTCGCCGCGGGACTGGTGGTAGTGCAGCAAGAGGGACTTGATGCGCGCGGTCTGCCGCTGCTCCCGGAGCTCCAGGAGCGCGCGCGCGGCCTCCGCCGCCTCCTGGATCTTTCCCTCGATGAACCGATTGTGCTCCTGCGTCCTGAGGTCCGGGAAGTCCTCGTCCCGTCCCCAGATGATGCGAGCGGTGGGCTCGCCGTAGTTGGCGTAGGCGATGGTGTTCACCCGCCGCACCCACGCCTCGGTGGCCTCGTCGAAGACCGGGCCTCGGTCTTCGACCTGGATGTGGTATCCGGTCCCCACCCGCGACGTGTAGTTCTGGTTCAGGCCCACCACCTGACAGAGCTGCCGAGGCAACAGCCCACCCGCCTGTGCCCGGGAAGCCCCGGTGTCCCGCTCGCCTGAATCTTCTCGCATCCCCGAATCTTCCGATCCATCAACAGGTTAGCAGAATCTCTATCTCTCCGCAATACGAGGCGGCTCTCCATCCCTGATCTCTCCTGGGGTCATGCCCAGCGTGCCCAGGCTAGAACGAACCACTCATCTCGAGCTCTTTGTGCGTATATGAGTCTATAGGCCTCATATTTTATGCTTGACAAATGGTCATCCCGGTCCTATCATTGCGTTGTCGGCCCGGACCGGATCGGCTGCTCCTGACGCCCCATTCCGGCCAAAGCGGCCGAAAGGAACTATTTCTTAGGGAGGAGTCACAGAGCATGAGCAAAGTGATCGGGATCGATCTCGGAACCACGAACTCGGTCGTTTCGGTCCTCGAAGGTGGAGAGCCCACCGTCATCACCAACCCGGAGGGGGCGCGGACGACCCCTTCGGTCGTGGCCTTCAGCAAGGAGGGCGAGCGGCTGGTGGGGCAGGTGGCCAAGCGCCAGGCGGTGACGAACCCGGAGAACACCATCTTCTCCATCAAGCGCTT
>JAJDNS010000028.1 GCA_022340585.1 Acidobacteriota bacterium | reverse complement strand
CCACGGTGAAGTCGCTTCCACAGGAGGTGGCGTTCATCGCGTTCTGGAGGGCCGTGGCCAGGCTCGCCCCGGTCTGGTAGAAGCCCGCGGGCACGCTGGCCGCGCAGTCGACGCCGCCGCCGGTGTCGAACCAGAGCGTGTTCCACTGCGCGTCGATCCACTGCCAGGCCTGGAAGCCCCGGTCGTTCGTGTCGTTGCGGGCCCGCTGGATCGTGATCTCGTCGGTGAGCATGCTCGGCCAGAGGTCGCTGCGCGTGTAGTACATGAAGCGTGCGTCCCCGGCGGTCCGATTCGACAGCCGGGAGCCCGCCTGCGTGTAGGTCCCGAACATGAAGCTCACCTTGTTCTCGTTGAGCGCCACGATGTCGTTCAGGACCGATTTCGCCTGGTACAGCTTCGACCGGGGGTGGTCGCCGGAGACGTTGCCGCCGGCGAGACGCCCTCGCATCGAGCCCGAGCTGTCGAGGAGGACGACGACGTTGGGCTTGATCTTCAGGTCCAGGACCTCGAGGGGGTCGGTCCCGGAGATGGGGTAGGTCAGGGCTCGGCCCGGGTCCCCGGCCAGGACGAACAGCAGGCCCGTGGCCAGCCCGAGACTGAACAGCCGCCACCCGCGGCCTCGATTGCGCTGGGTCATGGATCCCTCTCCCTCGGTCACGTTGTTCGACGATTCGGCGCGCATGTCGGCCTCCCCTACTGGGCCCCGGTGCCGGTGAGGAGGCCGGCTCCGGCGCCACCGAACGCGGCCTCGAGGCTGCCGCCCGCGCCGGAGGTGATCGCGGCGCAGGGATTGAAGTTGTCGCCGGTCTGGGTGCCACCCTCCTGCCCCGACCCGCCCTCGCAGGGGGTGGAGACGGTGGTGGAGAGGAGCGCGTAGCGCGTCTCGAGGACGCGCACCGCCTGGCGGGCCCGGGTGAAGGCGGTCGAGGCGCCGACGTAGGGCGCCACCCCCTCCGACACGATCACGAGCTCGTTGTTGTCGTCGCTGTCGGTGTACTGGCCGTCGTCGTTGACGATCAGGTTCCGCCGGATCCAGACGGTGAACGCGCCGTTGAGGCTCTGGCCCATGAAGGTGCTGGTGTTCTCGAGGCGGGTGAGGCCTCCGGTGACCACCCTGTCGTCAAGGATGATCCCGTAGCCGATGTTGCCTCGGGTGTCGCACCCCTTCAGCTCGAAGTCGCGGCACGGCGGGGTGGCACAGGTGACAGAAGGGGCAGTGGGTTCCGGGGCGGACGTGGGGGACGTGTCGTCCCAGTACCCCCCGGTATAGGGTCCGACGCGCTGCACCGGGAGCATGTCCTGCCACCCGGTGGTGGCGTCGGCGGCGTCGGCGAGCACGATGCGCGCCGCCTCCAGCCCGGCCTCGGCGTTGTAGAGGGCCATCTGGCTCCACCGGTAGTTGGTCGCAATCTGCAGCTCGGTGGAGGTTGTGGTGGCCAGGGTGAGGCCGAGGAAGGTGAGCAGCATGAGCGACAGGATCGCCAGCACCAGCGCGAAGCCGCCCTCTCCCGCCCTGTCTCGTCCCTTGATTCGTCCGTCGGTCATGGGTCCACTCCTCATTGCGCCTGGCCTGCCATCCAAAGACTGCTGAAGTCGTCGGTCGATCGCCGGTCTGTTCGATTCCATCTCCCCATCCTCAAGGCGACGGGCAGCTGCCGGTGGCGGGGTCGGAGTTCGTGCAGGCCCGGAAGGTGGTGAACTCGGCACGCGATCGTGCCGCGCTCAGGGTCCCGGTCCCCTCCGAGCGCACCTGGATGAAGACGAGGCGAGGATCGGTGGTCTGGGTGATCTGCCAGTGCGTGTGGATGCTGCCGACCCCCGGGATGTCGTCGGTGCAGTGGTAGTCGCTCACCACCGCCGTCGCGCAGGGAGGGCCGCTCGTCAGGGGATCCTCGAAGACGACGGTGCCACCGGTGCCGGGAGGCGGCGAGAGGGTCGCGAAGGGGGTCGCCTTCATGAGCTCGACGATGCGCGTGGACGAGGCGACCGCCGCGGTCCCCTGGTTGGCCACGGAGTTCGAGCTCGCGGCGACCAGCATCAGGTTGGTGACCGCCATCAGGCCGAACACGAGAACGACGATGGCGACGAGGGCCTCGACCAGCGTGAAGCCGGACTCACCTCGCCGAGCGACGTTGTCCCCGACCACGGGGTTTGTGGCTTGCATGGCTTGCTCCCTCATGGCTGCGGCAGGATCCGGCCACCCGGTGAGAGGCTCACGGTGCGCCGAAGGCTGGTATTCGCCTCGATGACGGTGACGACCAGGCCCCCGCTGCCACCGGGATCCGGGCCGATGAAGGGGCCGCTCCCCGTGGCACTGAGGCAGCGGCCGCCGGCCACCTCCTCGGCGCTGCACACGTTGATTCCCGGCAGGTTCGGGCACGTGGACAGGGCCGGATCGCACATCGCCCCCAGCCGGCTGAAGCGGAGCGACGAAGTGGTGGCGGGGACGAACTGGACGCCGTCGGGCAGGTCCTTCAGCGGCCCCAGCTCCTCTCCGACGTTGTCGGCCATCAGCCAGCGGTAGCTGTTGAAGTCGACGATGGTGAAGTACACGCCGGCGTTGGTGTTCGTCATGATCGCCTTGCTGCGCGCGGCCTGAAGTTCGCTGGCCACGTCCTGCGCCGCTCCCCGGACCTTGTAGTTGCGGATGTAGCTCCCGATGTTGGGCAGGGCCACCGCCGCCATGATCGCGATGATCGCGACGACGACGAGCAGCTCGATGAGGCCGAAACCCTGGTCGTACCGTCGTGGAACCGACACATCTTTCTGCATGGCACTCCTTTCATTAGCAAAGCCCGTACCTCGGCCCGATCGCGGCGCTTTCTCTTTTCTCATGAGCTCTTTACGGAGACCCCGAAGACATCACACTGCCAGTGGGAACAGAGAAAACGCTACTATTCGTAACGTCCGGGTCAGGACTCGGGTCCATGCACGGGCAGCCGGATCAGGACGGTCACGCCGGCCGCCGGGTTGTCGGTGAGCCGGAGCGAGCCGGAGTGGAGCAGCAGGATCTTGCGGGCCAGCGGCAGGCCGAGGCCGAGGCCCCCGGTCTTGGTCGTGAAGAACGGACGGACCTCACCCGGGTGGTCCGGGGGCAGCCCCGGCCCGTCGTCGCCGATCCGGATCTCCAGCTGGTCCTCGTCGACCTCAGCCTCGATCTCGATCCGCCCCCCCCCCTCGCTGGCCGCCTCGGCGGCATTGCGCACGACGTTCTCGAAGGCCCGTTCGAGCAGCTCCTCGTCGCCGCGCATCACCAGGGGCTGCTCGAGCCCGGAGAAGAAGGGAGCGATCTCCTCCCGTCCCCGGATCTCCCGCGCCACCACCCGCGACAGCAGCGGTGCGAGGTCCAGCTCAGCCAGGTTGAGCCGCTCCTGGCGAATGAACTCGTTGAAGCGCCGGACGACGACCTCCAGGGTCTCGCACTCCTCCCGGATGGAGCCGGCGGCCTCGCTGGCGTCCACCGGCTGTTCTCCACGCTCCAGGAGTCGTGCGTATCCGACGATGGTTCCGAGGCCGTTGCGGACCTCGTGGACGATCCCGGCGGTCAGCTCGCCGGCCCGGGCGAGGGCGTCCTTCTCGCGTATGGCGTCCTCCATGCGCTGGCGCTCGGCTTCGTGTCTCGCCGTCATCTCCTCGCCGCGGTCGCGGAGGAGCTCCATCGCCTCCTCGTAGGCGTGCAGCGCCCCCCGGGGCGCGGCCCGCCCTTCTCGACGAGGGAGGAGGACGAGCACCACGGCGAGGAGCAGGGCGCCGAGGGCCGCCCCTTGGCCGAGCAGGATCTGGCGCCGCTCCCGCCTCTCCTCTTCGAGATCTGGCACCGGCGTGGCCACCCGCAGGACCAGGGGGCGTCCTCCGGAGCTGAAGCCCAGGTAGCTCAGGGCCCGGAGCGATTTCCCGCTGTGGGCGACGAAGGTGAGCACGTGCCCCTCTCGGACGCGGTCGCGCTCCGCGGGCCCCAGGGTGTGGGCCACCGGGGGAGGAGCGGGGTGCGCGAAGAGGACCCGACCCTCCGGATCGAGCACCTCCACCTCGGTGGCCAGGCGGCGGTCCAGGGCGCGGACCGCCGCGTCGCCCCAGCCGGCGCGGCCGCGCTGCTCCAGGCCCGCCGTGAGCCGGCCTCGGTCGTCCTCCACCGTCCGCTGGACGTCGCGGGTGGCCCGGGCCTGGAGCCTCTGAGTGGAGCGAACGCCCTGGAGGAGGGTCAGGACCTCGAACAACGCCACCACCCCCAGGGCCAGCACGACACCGAGGCGAAGCGGGGTGCGGGCCGAGTCAGCCACCGAAGAGCCCCCGGTACCAGACGAGGAGCGCGTCCCCGACGAAGACGACCAGGATCCCCGCCCCGCCGAGGAAGGTCCCGAAGGGAAGCCGGTCGGTGCCGCGCCGGCGCAGCACGACGACCCCCACCGCCGCCCCGATCACGCATGCGAGGAAGACGGTGAGGAGCATCTTCTGCCAGCCCAGGCAGGCCCCGAGCATCGCCGCGAGCTTCCAGTCACCCTGGCCGAGGGCATCGATCCCCCGGAACCGGTGCCAGATCCACCACACGGCGGCAAAGGCGAGATACCCGCCGGCGGCCGCTGCCGCCGCCTCGAGGGGGCGGATCGGCGAGGCGGGCAGGGCACTCGCGGCGAGACCGAAGGCGATCCCGGGCAGGGTGATCGCGTCGGGCAGGAGCATGTGCTCGAGGTCGATGAGGCTCAGGACGAGGAGCGCGCTCACCAGGATCATGGAGGCCAGCGTCTGCAGGCTGGGGCCGCGTTGCACGGCAAGGCCCAGCCAGAGAAGACCGTTGGTGGCCTCCACCGCGGGGTAGCGGGGCGAGATCGGAGCCCGGCAGGCGCGGCACCGCCCCCGGAGAGCGAGCCAGCTCAGCACGGGGAGGTTGTCCCAGGGACGGATGAGGGTGTCGCACCTCGGGCAGCGCGATGGGGGGAACACCACCGACTGCCCCCGGGGCAGGCGGTGGATGCAGACGTTGCCGAAGCTGCCGACGACCAGGCCCAGGAGAAGCGCCGTCACCTCGAAGGCCGGCGTCCGGAAGAGGAGCGTCCAGTCGGGCAAGGGCATCGCTCGCCCGGCATCTTGGAGGTCCTTCACCCGCGAGTCAAGGAGCCTGGTCGAAGCCCGGGTGAAGGGTGCGAGTTAAGATGGCGCCGTGCGCGCGCTCCTTCTCCTCGGCGTGCTGGTGGCCAGCGGCTTCCTCGTCCTGATGCTCTGGGTCACCGACGGCCACTTCGTGGCCCAGGGGCCCGACCTGTACGTCGTGTGCCAGTACGCCCGGGCCATGGCCGAGGGCCACCCCTTCCAGTACAACGCCGGGGAGGCGCCCACCACCGGCTCCACGAGCGTCCTCCACACCGCCATCCTCGCCCTCGCCCACGCCCTGGGCGCCCGCGGCGAGGGGCTGGTGGCCTTCGCCGTGCTCTTCGGAGCCGCACTCTACCTCGGGTCCATCCTCCTCGCGTACCGGGTCGCCGCCCTGCTGGCCACCTCGCGCGAAGCGCTGCTCGCCGGGCTGCTCGTGGCCCTTGGAGGGCCGGTGGTCTGGGGCTTCCTGTACGGCTCCGACATCGCGCTCTTTCTCTTTCTGGCCCTGCTCGTGCTCGAGCGCTGGCTCGCGTACTGGTCCAGCGGACGAGCCCGGGGCCTCGCCGTGGCCGGGACGCTCCTCGCCATGGCCCGTCCGGAGGGGCTGCTGCTCGCTCTCGGCCTGGGCGCGGCCAGCCTGCTCCGCCCCGGTTCGGCCACGCGAGCCTCCCGGCTGCTTCCGTGTATCCCGGCGGCGGCCGGGCTGACCCTCCTTGCCGTGCTCCGCGTGCTCACCGGGTCCTGGCTCGGCACGTCGGTGGCCGACAAGGCCCTTCTCCCGAACTACGGCCTCGTGCACACCCTCGACGTCGCCACCAAGTACGGGGTCGACGTCGTCCGCGGGCTTCTCCTCGGGCTCTACCCCTCCGAGGCGCCCATCGGCTTCTCCCCGGGGCAGGCGGCGTTCGTCTTCCCCCCC
Organism: Acidobacteriota bacterium; assembly: GCA_022340585.1. Classification (GTDB taxonomy): domain Bacteria; phylum Acidobacteriota; class Vicinamibacteria; order Fen-336; family Fen-336; genus JAJDNS01. Next base: position 90,699 of record JAJDNS010000028.1, on the reverse strand, counting down.
CTGGGGCTTGTCTTCGTCCTCCTCGCCGCGCTGCGGGCCCCGTCGGACCTGCGCCGGCCGGTCCGCGCGTGGCTCGTGCTGGTGGCGGTGCTGTTCGCCCTCGCCGGCCCCAACGTCTTCATGGGGGTGCAGTTCAACCGCTACCTCATGTGGGGCTTCCCCGGGCTCCTGGCCCTCGTGGCGGTGGGCCTGGGGGTGGGAACGAGGCTCGCGGGCGGCGACGATGCCGGCTTTGAGCGCGCCCTTTTTAGTACCCTGGCCGGGCTCTTCGTGGCCCTCGGGCTGCTGTCGACCGCGCACTTCGCCGCGGTCTACGCGGAGAACGCGGGTTACACCTGGCGCCGCGAGATCCCCACCGCACGGTGGATCCGGGCTCACCTGCCCCCGGGGGCGGCCATCGCCAACGGGGCCACGAGCATCGAGTACCTCACCGGACACCGGAACCTCAACCTGCACGGTGTGACGAGCCCCGGCTTCGGCGGCACGCGGACGGTGGAGAAGGAGGCCGGGTACTTCGAGGCCCTCGGACGACTGTCCCCGCCCGAGCGCCCCCCCTATCTGCTCCTCTCGCGGTCCGGCCTGGAGAGCTCGGAGCTCCTCCCCCACCTCACGGCTCACCCGCCCCTGTTCGAGACCACGAGCTTCGGTGACGACCTCGTCCTGTTCCGCGCCCGCTGGGAGCTGCTGGGTCGCAACCGCAGGCTCTACCTCCCGGAGACCCTCGCGGCGGTGGCCGGTCTGGAGGAGGTCGACCGCCTCAACGTCTGCGACCGCCAGGACGAAACCGCTCACGGCTACCAATACCGGTCGCGCCGGGGGGACCTCGAGCTCGGCGGGTTCGTACGGATCGACGACTACCCGGGGCCGAGCGGGCCCGTGACGGTAGCCGACGGCGGGCGGGTCATCCTCGGAGACGAGAGGTTCCACATCGACACCCGGGGGGGCCGGGACCTCGTGATCGTGGTCCGATCCCACCCGCGGGCCGAGGCGCGAGCCCTGAGAGCCGGGCCGGGCCTGGTAGCGGCCCTCGAGATCCCCCGGGAAGGCATCGTGGTGCACGTCGGGGGTGGCGAGGTGGCGAGGTTCGAGCTCGACAACGCGGGCGGCTGGAACGAGCACGTGCTCCGCGTGCCGGGGACGGCCGTAGGCGCGGGCCGGACGGAGCTCCGCCTTTCCGGACGGTACACAGCGTTCCACTACTGGTTCTTCCAGCCGCAATGACCCGTCTTCGAGGATGGGCCGGCTGGGCGTTGCGAGCCCCCGGGGGGTGGCCGGTCCACCTCGTCCTTGCCGCGCTCCTGCTTCCCCGCGCCATCCTGCTCGGGGAGGCGCTGTTCGACCGTGACCTCCACATGGACTGGTACCCGCGGGCCCTCGTCTTCGCCCAGACGATTCGGCGCGGGTTCCTCCCTCTCTGGGACCTGACGATCGGCTTCGGCCAGCCCCTCCTCGCGGACCCGAGCGCACAGGTCCTCTACCCCACGACCTGGTTGAACCTGCTTCTCGCTCCGTGGACGGTGTACAACGTCTTCGCCCTGGGACACCTCGTCTTCACCGCGGTCGGATTCACGCTCCTGGCCCGAAGCGTCGGCCTGAGACAGGGGGAGGCAGTCGTCGCCGGCGCGGCCTGGATGCTCTGCGGCCCCGTCGCGTCCCTGGTCAACCTGTGGCACCACTTCGCCAGCGCGGCCTGGATGCCCTGGGTGGTGCTCGCCGCCCACCGCCTCGCCCGACGGCCGTCCCCGGCCCGAATCGCCGCTTTCGCCCTCTGCCTCGGCTTCCAGGTGCTCGCCGGCTCGGGGGACATGGTCCTGCTCACCGCCGCCCTCGTCGGGGCCTGGTGGCTGGCAGCGGGTCCCCCCTGGAGGCGCTCTCCCCGAGCGGTGGCGCCGGTGGTCGCGGGGATCCTGCTCGCCGCCGCGCTGTCGGCCGGCCAGTGGTTGCCCACGGTCGAGCTGGCGGCCGACAGCGCCCGACGCGCGCTGCCGGGGAACTCGCGCACCCAGTGGTCGGTGCCGCCGGCGGGGCTGGTCCGCTTCGCCGTACCTCTCGACGCCAGCGGGCGGATCGCCTACACCCCGGCCGCCCACGCGGCCCTCTTCGATGGCTACCGACACCCCTTCTTCGCCTCCCTCTACGTCGGAGTGGTGGCGTTGGCCCTCGGATCGCTGGGCCTCGTCCAGCGGCGGTCCCGACGGTTGGCCCTGGTCCTCGCCACGGTCGCCGCCCTGGCCCTCCTCGTCTCCATGGGAGGGCACACACCGGTCTACGGCCTCGCGGTGCGTCTGGTCCCCCTGGCCGAGCATTTCCGTTTCCCGACCAAGGTCACGGTTCTCGTGGGCTTCGCCATGGCCATGCTGGCGGGGCTGGGCCTGGGCGCCCTGCGGCACCGGCCGCGGGGTCGGGTCTTCGCCGCCTCCCTTGCCCTCTTCTCGGCCGTTCTCCTCACCGTCGGGGCCACGTTTCTCGGTCCCGGCCTTTCGGTCGCCACCGATCGAGGTCTGCTCCTCGACCGTCCCGGCGCGGCCGGCGACGCCCTCCCTTCTCTGGTGCGCCTGCTCGGCCACGCCCTTCTGGCCGGCGCCGCGGCCCTGACCCTGCTCCGGGCGCGGCGCGGTGTGGCGTGGCCGCGCGCCCTGGTCGGGGCCTGCCTCGTCGCCGACCTCCTGCTGGCGCACCACGACCTGCACTCCACGGTCCCGGCCGAGTTCTTCCAGGTGCCGCCGCCCGTGCTCAGCGCCCTCGACCTCGCTGGTCGCGCGCGGACCTACGTGTACGAGTACGAGATCCTCTCCGGCACCTCCCAGCGTCTGCTGGGACGCCAGGGACCCTACTCCGTCGCCCAGCCCGCCCCCGGGATCGATCCGCGTCCCCTCGCCGCGTTCGGCATGCGCGTCTACCCGGTCCCCCCCTGCGCGGGGTACTGGGGCGTCGAGGGGAGCTGGGACCTCGACAAGCGGGGCCTCCAGCCCCTTCCCCTCGTGACGCTGAACCTCCTGCTCCGCGACGTCGAGACCACCCCGGCGCACTCCAGGCTCCTGCGCCTCGGCGCGGTCCGGAACGTGGTGTCGCTCCACGAGCGGGGCTTCGGCGATCTCGTCCCGGGACCGACATTCACCAGCCTCTTCGGCGAGCCCATCCGGACCTTCCGAGTGCCAGGGACCCTGCCTCGCGTCTATGCCGTGAGCCGGGCCCGGATCGTGCCGGGCGAGTCGGTGACCACCGTCCTTCTCGACCCCTCCTTCGAGGCGGCGAGAGAGGTCGTCCTCCCCGGCTTCCCGACGCGAGTGGAGGGGGAGGGGCCGGGCGACGCGGTCGGCCCGGTCGAGATCCAGGAGCTCTTCGCCGATCGGGTGAGGGTGGTGGCCGAGCTGACGAGGCCCGGCTACGTGGTCAGCGTCGACGCATGGGACCGGGGCTGGAGGGGCACCGTGGACGGCAGGCCGACGGCGGTGCTCCCGGCAAACGGCGTCTTCCGCGCCGTCGCGGTGCCGGCAGGGCGCCACACCGTGGAGATGGTGTATCGCCCGCCGAGCGTGCTCTGGGGGTTGGCCACCTCCATCGCGGCGGGGCTCGTCCTCGCCGCCCTCGGCGTGCCCGCCCTGCGTCGCCGGCGGCCGGTCGCCCCCTGAGGCTCCCCCGCTTGGGCGTATCCGGCGAGCGTGCTACCGTCTGCGCGTTCGAATGACCACAGAATCCCATGCGCCGGCGGCGACGGACCCGATCCTGGACGAGGTTCGACGCTTCTACGAGAGCCACCACCAGGGGCTCGAGGCCTCGCACCAACGACACCGCTACTACTACGACTACCTGGCGAGGATCCTCCAGGTGAGAGTGCCCCCGGGCCAGCGGGTCCTCGATCTCGGCTGCGGGTCCGGACACCTGCTCGCCTCCCTGCGACCGTCAATGGGGGTGGGGATCGACATCTCCGGCCCGGCCATCCAGACGGCCCGGGAACGGCACGGCCGCGACTCCCTGCGCTTCATCGAGGGGGACGCCGCCGATCCCGCGGTCCTCGCCGAGGCCGGGGGACGTTTCGATGTCGTTCTCCTCGTGAACGTGGTCACCCACCTCACCGACGTGCAGTCCGCCCTCGAAGCGCTTCAGGGCGTCTGTCACGGGCACACCCGGCTCCTGATCTACAGCTACAGCCGCCTGTGGCAGCCGCTCCTGCGGCTGGCCGAGATCCTCGGAATGAAGTACCGGCAGCCACCGGAGTCCTGGCTCCCGCCCGAGGAGATCAAGAACATGCTGTCCCTGGCGGACTTCGAGGTCGTTCGAGACGATGCCCACATCGTTGCTCCGGTGTGGCTACCCCTGGTCTCCAATCTGGCCAACCGGTACGTCGGCCGGCTTCCGCTCCTCGACCTGTTCTCCCTCATGTTCGGCATCATCGCGCGGCCCGCGCCCGCGCGGTCGGCCGCCGAGCGGCCGACACGGCCCACCGCCAGCGTGGTCATCCCCTGCCGCAACGAGGCCGGCCACATCCGCCCGCTCGTCGAGAGCCTCCCCGACCTGCCCGCCGGCAGCGAGTTTCTCTTCGTAGAGGGAGGATCAACCGACGACACCGAGGCCGTCATCCGACAGGTCATGGCCGAGAACCCCGAGCGCCCCCTCCGCTTCCTCAAGCAGCCGGGTCGGGGCAAGGGCGACGCGGTGCGAGCGGCCTTCGCCGAGGCGAAGGCGGAGATCGTCCTGATCCTCGACTCGGACATGGGTGTCGCCCCTTCCGACGTGCCGAAGTTCGTGGCCGCCCTGGCCCGGGGCAAGGGCGAGATGGTCAACGGCTCCCGCATGGTCTACCCCATGGAGGGCCGGGCCATGCGCTTCCTGAACCTCCTCGGGAACAAGTTCTTCGCGTTCCTCTTCAGCTGGCTTCTCGGCCAGCAGGTGCGTGACACCCTGTGCGGCACCAAGGCGCTCTGGCGCGAGGACTACGAGAGGATCGCCGCAAACCGCTCATACTTCGGCGACTTCGACCCCTTCGGAGACTTCGACCTGCTCTTCGGCGCCTCGCGTCTGAACATGCGCATCGTGGACCTTGCCGTCCGCTACCACGAGCGCACCTATGGAGACACCAACATCTCGCGCTTCCGTCACGGAGTTCTGCTCCTCCAGATGAGCGCCTTCGCCGCCCGCAAGCTCAAGTTCCTGTGAGCCGCGTTCGCATCCCGGCAGGCCGCGGTCGGCTCGCGGCGGCCCTTCTCGCCGTGGTCGTCGTCGTCGCAGCCGTCTTCTTCGACATCCTGTTCCGGGGACGGGTCCTGTTCGAGCGCGACCTCATGGCCCTCTTCTGGGGGCAGTGCGAGAGCTTCGCGAATGTGCTGCACCGGGGTGCGTGGCCGGTGTGGAACCCGTATCTCGGGTTCGGCCAGCCCATGCTCGCCAACCCGGGGGCGCAGGTCCTCTACCCGCTCACCTGGCTCAACCTCCTCCTGCGCCCGGAGGACTACTACACGCTGTACGCCGTCGTTCACCTGCTGCTGGCCGGGGCGGGCATGCTGTGGCTGGCCCGGACCCTGCGTCTCTCCTGGGGCGCCTCCACCACCGCGGCGGCCACCTGGATGCTCTCGGGTCCGCTCCTCTCCGCGGTCGACCTGTGGCAGCACTTCGCCGGGGCGGCCTGGATGCCGTGGGTCGTGACGGGGGCGGCGCGAGCCCTCGAACGCCCCTCGCGGAGAACCATCCTCACCTGGGCCCTGCTCCAGTCCGCCCAGGTCCTCACCGGATCCCTCGACCTCGTGATCCTCACCGCTCTCCCCCAGGCCGGCCTGCTGGTGGCCCGGATCTCGTGGGCGCGACCCCTCGAGAGCCGAAACCGGCGCCTCCTGGCCGCGGGTGCGACGGCGGCCACCCTCACCATCTTCTGGACGGCGGCGGTGTGGATCCCGGCACTGGACCTCCTGGGCCGGACGGCCCGGGCGGAGCAGTCCGTGAGTCACATGCTGTGGTCGGCACGGCCGGTGACGCTCCTCCAGGCCCTCGTTCCCTTGTTCCCCCAGGACCTGCCCCTCCGCGAGAGCCTGCGAGCGCTCCTCTATGAGGGGCGCGAGCCCCTCCTCGCCTCGCTCTACCTGGGTCTGCCCGCGCTCGCCCTGGCCCTGGCCGCCTTCGCCTCCACCCGACGGCGACTGGCCGGCGGCGCCGCCCTCCTCGTCGGGCTGTCGTTGCTGCTGGCCCTCGGGCGGCACGGTCTCGCTTATTTCTGGGCGACCGCGACCCTTCCCCAGCTCGCGGTCCTTCGCTACCCCGTGAAGGCCTGCCTTCTGGCGGCCTTCGGGTTCGCCCTCCTCGCCGCCGTCGGCCTCGACGCGCTGCGACGAGGACGGCTCACACGGAGGGCCGGGGACGCCCTGGCCGGGGTCATGGGCGCCGCCGGGGTCGGAACACTGCTGGTCGTGCAGTGGCTTCACGAGACCGGAGAGGGGCTGCTGGCTCCGTCACGAGACCACCCCCTGCTCCCCGGGGCGACGGACTCCGTCCTCGCCACCGCGGCGTTGTCCGCCAGTGCGGCGCTGGTCGTCGCCGGACTCGTGGCCCTCGCCGGGCGGGCCCCGGCTCCCCGCCGAGGTGCCCTGGTAGCGGGGATCGTGGTCGTGGCCATCCTCGATCTGCTCGTCGCTCACCGAGACCTGAACCCGGGCGCCCCGCGCGCCTTCGTGCAGGCCACCCCGAGCGCGGTGGACGTCCTGCGCGGGGACGGAGCGCGGCGCGTGTACGTGTTCGACTACGTCATGCGCCTCGCGGGAACCGAGTCACTCCGACCGGCCCTGCGCCCGGCCCTCGCCCGACTCGACAAGTCCTGGCGCCTCCTGGTCCAGGGCCAGGTGTATCCGGCGGCCCTCCCGCGCTGGACCCTCGGCGGAAGCTACGACCTCGACGTCGTCGGACTCGACTCGCGGGGTCGGCGCGGATTGCGGCTCCTGGTGACCGCCGCGGCCCGGGACCCGGCGCAGCTTCTCCGTCTGCTGCGGGTGGGTGGCGTGGATCACGTCGTCGCCCTGCACCAGCAGGGACTCGACGCTCTCGCCCACGTGGCGACGGTCGCTGACCCGATCGTCGGAGACGTCAACGTGTATCGCGTGCCCCGGCCCCTGCCGCTCGTCTCTGCCGTCGCCGGCGTGCGGGTGGCGACCGGGCTCGATCGGTACCGGGCCCTCGTCGATCCCGACTTCGACCCCGAGACGGCGGTGATCCTCCCGAGCGGCGAGCCGCGCCGGGCCCCGGAGGACTTCGAGTGGGAGGTCGACCTGACGGAGGCGCGACCGGACCGGCTGCGCCTCCGCTCCGTCACCAGCCACCCGGCCCTGCTGCTCGTCCCCGAGGGCTACGACGAGGGCTGGAAGGCGACGGTCGATGAGCAGATGGTCCCCGTCCTTCGCGCCAACCTCGCCTTCCGCGCCGTGCCGGTCCCCGCCGGAGCCCACGACGTCGCCCTCACCTATCGGCCGGCCAGCGTCCCGTGGGGTCTGGGGATCTCCGGCCTCTCGGTTCTGGCCGCCCTCGGCGGCCTCGTTTTGCGGCGTCGCCCTTCACCTGGCGAAGGCACCGCTCGGCGAGAATCGGAGGAGATACCGTGAGCCTCGATCGGCTCGAGAAGCACCGCCGCATCTGGGAGGCAAGACCGGAGCTGCGCGCCGTCTACCAGGTGTGGTTCGACCTGCTGCTCGACACCGTCCCCCCGGACGCCCGGGTCCTGGAGGTGGGGTCCGGGCCCGGGTTTCTCGCCGCCGCTGCTCGCGCGCGCCGACCCGACCTGCGTTGGACGTCGTCCGATCTGCTCGCCGCCCCGTGGAACGACATCGTCGCCGACGCCGGACGGCTTCCCCTCGCCACCGGCAGCGTCGAGGCGGTCGTGGGGATCGACGTGCTTCACCACCTCCCGACGCCGGGGCGCTTCTTTCGGGAGACCGCCCGCGTGCTCGGCGGGGTCGGACGGCTGAGCCTGGTGGAGCCCTGGATCAGCCCCCTGGGTTGGACCGTCTACCGCTTCTTCCACCAGGAGGAATGCCGGCTCCGCGTCGACCCGTGGGACCCCTTCCCGGGGCCCGACAAGGACAGCTTCGACGGCAACGCCGCCGTGCCCTGGCGGCTCGTGCATCGCACACCCGCGTGGGAGTGGAGGCATCTGGGCTTCGAGCCCCCGGGGCGGAGCCGACTGAACGCCTTCGCGTACCTCATGAGCCTGGGCTTCCGGGAGAGGTCACTCCTGCCCGCGGGACTGGTGCGACCCCTGGTGGCGCTGGATCGATGGACCCGGCCCGCGGCGGCGCTCACTGCACTGCGAGCGCTCCTCGTCTGGGAGTCCGTGGGGACGGCCGGCTCGCCTACGGCTTGAAGATCTCACCGAGACGGATGGGGTCGGTCGTCCCGACGGCGAGGTCCTCGATCGTGCCCCCCTCGGCCACCCGGAGGGTCAGCGGGACCCGGTTCACGTTCAGACTCTGCAGGAACTGCCGACCCGGGGAGCGCACCACCGGAAAGGTGACGGACCGGGACTGCCAGAAGCCGGGGGGCTCCTGGTCCAGGATCACCCCCACCACCTCGAGCCCCTCCGGCCGGCGCGCGTAGGCCCGGTTCCACTCGGGGATCATCTTCTGGCAGTGGGGGCAGCCGCTCGAGAAGAACAGCAGGACCGTCTTCGAGCCCTTCGGGAAGTCGACCTTCTGCGGCTGGCCGTCGATCCGCGTCGTCTCGAAGGCCGGGACGACGTCTCCCTTCGAGGGAGCCCGCTGCGGGGGCGCGGCGGGCGCGGGGACAGCGAGCGCGAGCAGCAGGAGCGCCAGGGCGGCGCAGCGGCCTGGAAACGGCAGTCGGATCATTCGTTCCTCCGGCGGGTCACTGGGGCCGCCACATGGGAGAGTCCCGGGCGACGGACACCTTCCCCGTTGAAACATCATAGCTGAACGGCACGCCGGCCCGATCCTCGAGCGACCCCAGCCACACCCCGAGCCGGCGGAGCTCCTCGAGCTGCTCCGGCCGCCGGCCCCGACGCTGCTCGACGTCGGCCACGAGGACGGTCAGGCGCTCCGCGGCCTCCCGGGAGTCGAGGATGCTGAGCTGTTCCTCGGCGTGCGTCCGGAGAATCCCCTCCTCCGCCTGGTCGTACATCTGCTGCCACATGCGGCGAGAAGCCTCGAGGTCGCCCCCCTTGGCCAGGAGATCCGCGGCCAGGGTCCGCAGCCAGAAGGCCGCCCCGGGCAGGGTCGCGGCCTTCTCGAGCTCGGCCGCGGCACCGCGCGCGTCGTGCAGGTAGAGAAAGCGGAAGAAGCCCAGGTCCTGCCGCAGCCGCCAGGAGCCCGGCACGTTCCGCGTCCCCTCTTCGAGCACCTCGATCCCCTCGCGCGGTCGACCGGCCCCGGACGGGGGGGGCTCGCACAGGAAAACCGCGCCGTACCGGTAGGCGATCTCGAGCCGGGGATCCAACGCGGTCGTGATCTCGATGAGGGGCCGGAGGAGCTCGAAACGCCTGTCCCCGGAGAAGAGGCGCTCGCCGCCGAAGTACTGGACCGTGCGCAGCCAGTACACGTCGGCGGCCAGGGCCTCGAAGCCTGGAAAGAGCCTCCGCACCTGCTCCCCCGACCACAGGTAGAGCACCTCCTCCTGGGCCCGGTAGGCGCCCGCGTGCTCGTCGATGCGTCGCTGGCTCCAGGGCACGACCGGGACGAGGAGGAGCAGGAGGACGGCGAGAGAGCGGGTCACTGGAAGTCCCGGCTCCGGAAGGAGGCGAGGCCGAGGCCGAGGACGACCGCGATGTAGGCGGCGGCATACACCGTCACCCAGGCCAGCACCTCCGGAGGCACGGGGTCGCCGTACGTCACCCGGTCCTTGAAGTCGAAGTTGCGGAAGTTGGGGATCACGGCATACAGGATCCCCGAGAGCCATCGAGGAGTCCCGGGCATGACCTCCTGCATGTTGCGGACGACGTCGGAGAAGCGGCCGGCAATCACCACACCGACGGTGAACACCGCGGCCAGGGTCGACGACGTCAACGTCGAGAAGAGCATGGCCAGGGCCACGACCAGGAGCAGGCCGAGGAGGATCGGGTAGACCGCGGCCAGGAGCAGCGGATCCGCACTCCGCCCCGTCGCGAGGAGGGTTGCGTACAGCCCCACCGTCATCACCGCCACGTTGACGAGGAGGGTGAAGGCCAGCCCGGTGAACTTGCCGAGAAAGAACTCACCCCGGGACAACGGCTTCACGAGGAGGGGGTACAGCGAGCGCCGCTCGATCTCCTTGCTCACCAGGCCCACCCCGATGAAGATGGCGATGAGGGTGCCGAACAGGTCCATGGCCGCGAGACCGATGTCCTTCAGCACCTTCTCGTCCTGCCGGATCGACAGCGGGCCGAGGAGCAGTCCGGCCAGGGTCATGATGATCGCGAAGAAGACCAGGTTGTAGAGCACCCTCTCCCGCACGGTCTCGCGGAAGGTGTTCGCGGCCACCGCGGCCAGCCGGCTCAGGCTGTCTCCCAAGGCCCCTCCTCCGCCGTCCCGCCACGGTCTCCGCCCATCTCCCGGTAGAAGTAGTCCTCGAGCGATTGCCGCACGGGCTGCACGGCGAGGACGCGGCCTCCCGCGGACTCGATCCCCGTGATCACCCGACCCAGGGCCTCCTCCTCCACCTCGAGCCGGATGCGGTCGCCCACCGCCTCGCGCCCCACCTCACCTTCCAGCAGCGGAAGACCGGCCTCCGGACCCACCGCCAGGACCTCCATGTGGGTCACGTCGAGGCGCAGCATCTCCCCGAGGGCTCCCACTCGAACCAGGCGCCCGGCCCGCAGGACGGCGACCCGGTCGCACAGGGTCTCCGCGTCAGACAGGATGTGGGTGGAGAAGAGCACCGTCTTCCCCTCCCGCCGCAGGTCGAGGATCAGCTTCCGCACCAGTCGGCGGCCCAGCGGGTCCAGACCCGACATCGGCTCGTCGAGCAGGAGGAGGTCCGGGTCGTTGACCAGGGCCTGGGCGAGACCGGCTCGCTGCACCATCCCCTTCGAGAAGCGACGCATCGCGACGTCGGCAGCCTTCTCGAGCCCGACCAGGGCGAGCAGCTCCCGCGTCCGGTCGCGCCGCCGCCCGGCGGCAAGGCCGAACAGCCGGCCCACGTAGTCGAGATACTCGGCGGGGGTCAGGTAGTCGTAGAGGTAGGGATGCTCGGGCAGGTAGCCGACGCGGTGACGCCAGGCCCGGTCGGCCAGTGGGAGACCGAAGAAGCGGGCCTCGCCCCGGTCAGGAGCGAGGAGGCCGGTCAGGAGCTTGAGAGTGGTCGTCTTCCCCGAGCCATTCGGCCCTACGTAGCCCAGGATCTCGCCCTCCCGCACCTCGAGGTCGAGATCGTGGAGGGCCGGCCGGCGCGACTGACGGATGTGGCCCACGCGGTAGCTCTTGCAGAGCCCTCGCGTGACCAGCGGAAGGTGGTCCTCCATCACGAGCGAGTCTACCGACCGCCCGGCGCCAGGACAAGTGACCCTATTGGAGGATGTTGCAGGTCGGATCGCCGAACAGCAGGAGCACGCTGCCGGTGGTGGCGGCCGTGTTGCCGTCGGCGCTGAAGCACAAGGCGCCGCTCGAGTCCCCGGCAAACCCCCGCACCCCGCTCTGGCCGGGTGACGTCGGGGTCGCCCAGTACACGTACGACGTCGCGCTCGTGGGAGACTGCGTGGCCGTACTGATGCCCGGAGGGACGGTCCCCGGAGCGAAGGATCGGCTGTACCCCGACTTCGGAAGCAGGCTCACCAGCTGGCTGTCGAGAAACGTGGGTGAGTTCGACGGGTAGTTGGGGATGCAGCCGGAGAACGGAGCGACGAGACAGCTCAGGTTGCCCTCGTACCAGCCGCCGTTGGTGGAGTGGTAGGCGGCCTGGGCGGAGATCACCGTTCGGATGTCGCCGATGGCCGCCGACTCATTGGCCGAGATGCGCGCCCGAAGGAGGCTCGGGATTGCGATGGCGGCAATGATGCCGATGATCGCCACGACGATCAACAGCTCGATGAGAGTAAAGCCCCGCTCCTGTCGACCTTGCGGCATGGCTCCTCCCCGACCCCTGGTTGGCCATCCTCTGGGGTCCGGCCGGCGGTGCTCGGGGCCCGGGGGGGCTGGCCCCCCCGGACCGCCGGTTCACCCGACCGTCGTGTGACGCGTCCTACTGGAGAACGCTGCAGGTCGCGGCGTTCGAGGTGTCGAGTCCGACGGTGCCCGTCGTGGCCGCGAGGCTCCCGTCGGTGCTGAAGCAGAGTAGACCGCTCGCGTCCCCGGCGAAGCCGCGCACACCGGTCTGGCCCCCCGAGGTCGGCGTCGCCCAGTACACGTAGGACGTCGTGCTGCTCGTGGACGTGGTGGACGTATTGCGGAGGCCCGGGGTGTCGCCACCGATAAACGAGCGGCTGTACCCCGACTTGGGGAGCAGGCTCGTCAGCTGGCTATCCAGGAACGTCGGCGAGTTCGACGGGTAGTTCGGGATGCAGCCGTTCGGGTTGGTGAGGCACAGCAGGTTGTTGTCGTACCAGCCACCGTTGGCCGACTGGTAGGCGGCCTGGGCGGAGATCACCGTCCGGATGTCGCCAATGGTCGCCGCCTCATTCGCCGAGACACGGGCCCGCAGCAGGCTCGGGATCGCGATAGCGGCGATGATGCCGATGATCGCCACGACGATCAGCAGCTCGATGAGGGTGAAACCCTTCTGGTTCTTCATCTAGTTCATCCTTCCTTTCACCAAGGTCCCTTGGTCGAGGCCCAATTAAAGCAAGCTGCGTGCCGACACGCGTCGGTACCCAACTCACTATTTAACAGAGACTTACAGCCAAACCAGGACGGCCGGCGGTGACAATTTTTGTCACGGCGTCAATTCTTGTTCGAGAGCTCGGGCTGGGCGGCGTGCTTCTGGACGAGGTAGCGAAGAGACCGCGGAGACACTCCGAGCAGCCGCGCCGCCTCCGCCCGGTCTCCCTGGGCCATCTCCAGCGCCTCGCCCAGGAGGCGTGCTTCGACCGAGCGAAGGTGCGCGTCGAGGCTGAAGCCGGGACCGATGAGGGGAGCCGAGTCCGTGCGCCCCGGCTCACGGACGGCGTCGGGCAGCCGCTCCGGCTGCACCGCGGAGGAGGTCTCCAGCGCCACCGCCCTCTCCATGACGTTCTCGAGCTCTCTCACGTTCCCGGGCCACGAGTAGCGTTCCAGGAGCGCGATCGCCTCTTTCGATATCCGGGTGACCCGCTTGCCCATCTCCCGGCCGAACTTCTCGAGAAAGTGCTCGGCCAGAAGCCCGATGTCCTCCCGGCGCTCGCGCAGCTGTGGCGTCCGAACGGGGATCACCTGGAGCCGGTAGAACAGGTCCTCCCGGAAGCGTTTCTCCCGGACCAGGTCTTCGAGAGGGACATTGGTCGCGGCAATGACCCGGACGTCCACGTCGATCTCCTCGGTGCCTCCGAGCCGGCGGATGCGCCGCTCCTGCAGCGCCCGCAGGAGCTTCACCTGCATCGGCGGCGAGGTCTCTCCCACCTCGTCGAGGAAGAGCGTCCCGCCATCGGCGGCCTCGAAGAGCCCCTTCTTGCTCTGGCGCGCGTCGGTGAAGGCCCCCTTGATGTGCCCGAAGAGCTCGCTCTCGAGGAGGGTGTCGGGCAGCGCCCCGCAGTTGACGCTCACGAAGGGTCCGTCCGACCGACTGGAGAGGCCATGGATGGCCCGGGCCACAAGCTCCTTGCCGGTTCCGCTCTCGCCGGTCACCAGCACAGTGGAGCTGGTGGGCGCCACCGCCCGGACCATCTCGAACAACGAGGCCATGACCGCCGAGGTGCCGATGACGCGGTCGAGGCCGTGGAGCTGGCCCACCTCTCGCTTGAGGATGACGTTCTCCTCGCGAAGGCGACGGTTCGCCAGGGCGTCGCGGACGACGATCTTCAGCTCGTCGACGTCCAGGTCGCCCTTCTGGACGTAGGCCTCGGCACCGAGCTTGCGGGCGGCCACCGCGGTCTCGGTGGTGCCAAAGGCCGTCATCACGATCACGATCGTCTCCGGAGTGGCGGCCTTCACGTGGCGCAGGATCTCGATCCCGTCGCCGTCCGGGAGGCGGACGTCGGTGACCACGACGTCGATCGCCTGCTTGCCCAGCACCGCCGCGGCCTGGGACCGGCTGTCGGCCGTCACGACCTGGTAGCCCTCCTTGCGCATCACGATGCCGAGCATCTCCCGCATCGACTGCTCGTCGTCGACGACCAGGATCCGGCTCATCGCCCCGACCCCACGGACTGGGCCACCGAGACCCGGGGCAGGCGGACCTCGACCTCGGTCCCCCGGGCCGGGCCGGAGCGCACCGAGATGTCGCCACCGTGCTCCCGGACGAGCCGGTAGACGATGGACAGCCCGAGGCCCGTGCCCATGGGGTTCGTCGAGCGAAAGGGCTCGAAGACCCGGCGCCGCTCCTCGCGATCGATGCCGCGCCCCTGGTCCCGGACGATGAAGAGCACCTCCCCTCCCAGCCGACGGAGGCGGATCTCGAGGTCACCCCCGCCGGGCATGGCCTCCAGGGCGTTGCGAGCCAGGTTCCAGAAGACCTGGGTGATCTGGGCCGGATCGGCGAGGCAGAGGTGGGGGCCCTCGTCGGCCTCGAAGCGCACATGGTGCATGGCCCCGATCTCCGGGCCGTTCCGGAACAGGGTGACGGCCTCCTCCAGAAGGGGCCGGAGGTCCACGACGTCACGCGGGGCTCCCGTCGAGCGCGCCTGGAACAGGAACCGGTTCAGGGTGTCAGACAGACGCTTCGACTCGCGGGAGATGATGCTGAGCAGGTGTCCCTGCTCGTCGTTGAAGCCCGGCTCACCGGCCAGGACCTGGGCCGAGCCCCGGATCGAGCCCAGGGGGTTGCGGATCTCGTGGGCCAGCTGGGCGGCCATCTCACCCACCGCCGCGAGCTTCTCGTTGGTGCGGACCTCGGCTTCCAGGCGCCGGACGTCGGTGAGGTCCTGGAACACCACCAGGTAGCCCCCCTGTGCCTCGTCGGCGGTGGCCAGGGGGGTCACCGAGACGCCGAGGTCCAGGTCGTTTCCCTTCGGGTGACGGTAGGTGATCTCGAGACGGGCGAGGGCCCGCGAGGCGGCCCGGGCCTCGAGCTCGGCCTGCCCGAGGAGGGGCGAGTCCAGCACGTCGCGAAGGCGAAGGCCCAGAAGCTCCCCGGCCGAACGCCCCAGGATGCCCGCCCCGAAGGAGTTGACGTGGCGGATGCGCCCGGTGGCATCGGTCATGATGAGGCCGCTCTGGATGCTGTCGACGATGACCTGGTTGAGCTCCCGCAGGTCCGCCACCTCGACCGCTGCCTCCTCCAGCTGACGTCCGGCCCGCTGGAGGCCCTCGGCCAGGTACGAGCCCAGGAGGGCCACCGTCACGCAGGCCACGCCGAGGACGAAGGCGGAGTAGAAGAGGGCACGCGCGGGAGCGTCGAGCACGTCCTTCAGGTCGGCGGGCGGCATCACGCCCAGGCGCACGGCGGCGAGGAGTCCCCCGTAGAGCAGCGTCGCGACCCCGGCCAGGACGAGGGCCCCCCGGCGGGGCACCAGCATGGTGGCCGAGAGCACAGACAGGGGGTAGAGGAGCAGAAAGCCGGTGCGGACGCCGCCGGTCACGTACACCAGCACGGTGAGAATCAGGAGGTCCCCCAGCACCTGGGCGTAGGCCAGGGCCGTCCTCGAGGGAATGAACCGCAGGGCCAGGGCGTGCACCACGGTGAGGGCGTACATGGCGCCGATGACGAAGTAGAGGGGGTTGAAGCGGGGCAGCGTCTCCGAGACGACGGCCTCGAAGTAGGTCGCGATGAAGAGCAGGGTGGTCACCATCACCACCCTGAAGAACATCAGCCTCTTGAGGCGCGCCTCCAGATCGACTTGCATGGCCCCCGGGCCAGGATCGCGCCCCGACGGCGGGTGCCGCCGGGGCGCCAGCGGCCCTCCCCGACCGTCAGGAGAGCTTGCTGATGAGGTCGAACAGCGGCAGGTACATCGCGATGATGATGCCGCCGACGGTCACACCGAGGAAGAGGATCATGACCGGCTCGAGGAGGGTCAGGAGGTTCGCCACCGCCTGGTCCACCTCTTCCTCGTAGAAGTCCGCGATCTTGCTCAGCATGGCATCGAGGGCGCCGGTCTGCTCCCCCACGCCGATCATCTGGACGACCATGGGCGGGAACACCCCGCTATCCTTCAGGGGCTGGGCCACGGTGAGCCCGCTCTCCACGCCCTTGCGCACCGCCATGATCGCGTCTTCGATGATGGCGTTGCCGGCCGTCCGGGCGGTGATCTCGAGGCCGTCGAGGATGGGCACCCCCGAGGAGATGAGGGTCGAGAGGGTGCGGCAGAACCGCGCCACCGCGATCTTCTGCATGAGCACGCCCACGATCGGGAGCTTGAGGATCATCTTGTCGACGACCCGCCGCCCGCCGTGGGTGGCGTAGTAGCGCCGGAACGCGAACACCGCGAGCACGCCGCCGATGACGAGGAACGGCAGCAGCCGGACGAACCAGTTGCTGAGGGCGATGACGAAGCGCGTGGGAAGCGGAAGGTCCGCGTTCAGTCCCGCGAACATCGCGGCAAAGGTGGGGATGACCTTCCAGAGGATGACGGCGATGACGATGCCGGCGATTCCCAGGACCGCCACCGGGTAGACCATGGCCCCCTTGACCTGGGCCTTCAGCTTGACGTTCTTCTCGATGTAGGTGGCCAGGCGCTTGAGGATCGTGTCGAGGATACCGCCCGCCTCACCGGCGGCGATCATGTTCGTGAACAGGTCGTCGAATACCTTGGGGTGCTTGCGCATGGCGTCGGCGAGGCTCGCCCCCCCCTCGACGTCCATCCGGGTCTGCTGCAGGACCTTGGCGAAGGTCTTGTTCTCCTGCTGGCTACCGAGGATCTCGAGACACTGGACCAGGGGCAGACCGGCGTCGATCATCACCGAGAACTGCCGGGTGAAGATCGCGAGGTCCTTGGCCGGGACACCGCCGCCGAACTTCGGCAGGGAGATCTCCCGCCCCTTCTCCTTCACCGAGGAGACCAGTATCCGGTCCCGCCGCAGCAGCGCGGTGAGCGCGTCCTTGTTGTCGGCCACGCGCTCGCCCGAGACGGCCCTGCCGTCCTGGGTCTTGCCCTTCCAGACATAGGCTGGCATCAGCTCCTCCCGGGACGACTAGCGCGTCCCCGGCCGTTGCGGACGGCTCGCCCCGGGGGCGAGGCCGGCACCGCGGTTGATCATGTCCTGCAGCTCCTCGGGGTTAGAGCTCACCCCGAGGGCGGTCTGCAGGTTGATCTGCTTGGCAAAGTACTGGCTGGCCAGGGACTGGTTGAACGTCTGCATGCCGTGCCGTTCCTGGCCTGTCTGCATCGCGGAGTAGATCTGATGGACCTTGTCCTCGCGGATCAGGTTACGCACCGCCGGGTTGGGGACGAGGATCTCCATCACCAACACGCGCCCGGTGCCGCTCGCGCGGGGAAGGAGGGACTGACACATGATGCCCTCCAGCACGAGCGACAGCTGCGCCCGCACCTGCGACTGCTGGTGCGAGGGGAAGACGTCGACTATGCGGTTGATGGTCTGGGACGCCGAGTTCGTGTGCAGGGTGGCAAAGGTGAGGTGGCCGGTCTCGGCGATCCGGAGCGCGGACTCGATGGTCTCGAGGTCGCGCATCTCTCCGATGAGCACCACGTCGGGGTCTTCGCGGAGCGCCGCGCGCAGAGCGGCCGCGAAGCCGTGGGTGTCGGCGTGGACCTCGCGCTGGTTCACCACGCACTTCTTGTGCTGGTGGAGGTACTCGATCGGGTCCTCGATCGTGATCATATGCTCGTGGCGCTCGGAGTTGATCTTGTCGAGCATCGCCGCGAGGGTGGTGGACTTGCCGGAGCCGGTTGGGCCCGTGACCAGCACCAGCCCGCGCGGCTTGTCGCAGATCTGGGCGACCACCGGAGGCAGACCGAGCTCCTTGAAGCCCCTGATCTCGTACGGGATCGTCCGGTAGACCGCCGCCACCGCCCCTCGCTGCATGAACACGTTGGCGCGGAAGCGGGCGAGGCCCTTGATGCCGAAGCTGAAGTCCAGCTCGAGGCTCTCCTCGAAGCGGTGCTTCTGAGCGTCGGTCAGCACGCTGTAGGCGAGCTGCTTGGTCTCCACCGCGTTGAGCGGCGGCAGGTCGAGCGGACGCAGCTTCCCGTCGACACGGATCTGTGGGGCGGAGTTGGTGGTGACGTGGAGGTCGGTCCCCGCCATCTCGGTCATCGTCTTGAGCAGCTGGTGAAGGCTGACGGCCACGTCAGAACCCCCTTGTCACGACGGCCGGACCGAGCCCCCCGTTTGGGACTCGGCCCGACACGTACCTGGTCGCCTCTAGAGGATGGTCTCCCTGAGGACCTCCTCGATGGTGGTCGTCCCGGCCTTGATCTTCTCGAGGCCGCTCTGGCGGAGGGTCAGCATTCCCTCCTCGAGCGCCTTTCTCTTGATCTCCACCGCGGTCGCCCCGACCATGACGAGGTCGCGGATTCCCTCGGTGATCTCCATGACCTCGTAGAGGCCGATGCGGCCCTTGTAGCCGGTGCCATTGCAGGCCCCGCAACCCTTGCCCTTGTAGACCTTGACCTCGCTCGCCTCCTCGGGGGCGAAGCCGACGTCGATGAGCGTCTTCGAGGGCACGTCGTCTTCGATCTTGCAGTTCTTGCACACCCGGCGGATGAGACGCTGGGCCTGGATGAGGTTCACCGCGGTCCCCACGAGGAACGGCTCGATACCCATGTTCACCATGCGCGACACGGTGGAGGGGGCGTCGTTGGTGTGGAGCGTCGACAGCACGAGGTGCCCGGTGAGGGCGGCCTTGACCGCGATCTCCGCCGTCTCGTAGTCGCGGATCTCTCCGACCAGGATGATGTTCGGATCCTGGCGCAGAAAGGAGCGCAGGACCGCCGCGAAGTTGAGCCCGATGTTCTCGCGAACCTGGACCTGGTTGACTCCGGCCAGGTTGAACTCCACCGGGTCCTCGGCCGTCATGATGTTGGTCTCGGGCTTGTTGAGCGCGGCGATGGCGGAGTAGAGGGTGTTCGTCTTCCCGGAGCCGGTGGGTCCGGTCACGAGCACGATCCCGTAGGGCTTGGAGATCGCGTTCTTGAAGCGCTCGAGCGAGTGCGGCTCGAAGCCCAGCTTGGTCATGTCCAGCATGAGCTTCGACTTGTCGAGGAGCCGCATCACGATCTTCTCGCCCCACAGGGTGGGGAGGCACGAGACGCGGAAGTCGAGGTCGCGAGTGCGGTTCTCGACCCTCATCTTGATCTTGATCCGGCCGTCCTGGGGGAGACGCTTCTCCGCGATGTCCAGCTTGGCCATGATCTTGACGCGGGAGGTCAGCGGGTCCTTGAGCTTCATCGGCAACGCCATCACGTTGTACAGGATGCCGTCGATGCGGAACCGGACGCGGAACTCCTTCTCGTAGGGCTCGATGTGGATGTCGGAGGCCCCCCGCTTGAGGGAGTCCACGAGCAGGACGTTGGTCAGCTTGATCACCGGGGCGGCGTCGGCCGACTTGCTGAGCTCCCCGAGGTCGATCTCGTCCTCTTCCTGCTTGACCGTCTCCACGTCGGCCTCGGCGTCGCTCATGGAGTCGAGGTCGATCTCGGAGAGCCCGCCGATCCCGGCCATGTCGTCCACCGTCAGACCGGGGCCCTCCATCATGTCCTTGAGGCTGTCGCCCCCGCTCGGGAGCCCCATTCCGGAGTCGCGACGCAACTCGAGCGAGCGCGTCGACCCGTAGTAGTGATCGATCGACTCCTCGAGGGTCGTCTCCGAGGCCACGACCGGCTCCACGTTGTAGCCGGTCATGAACTTGATGTCGTCCATGGCGAAGACGTTGGTCGGGTCTGCCATGGCGATCGTGAGGGTCGCCCCGGAGCGCGAGAGCGGCAGTACCTGGTACTTCCGGGCGGTCTCGGCCGGAATGATCTTGATGATCGCGGGATCCACCTCGAAGTGATCGAGGTTGATCGAAGGCACGCCGTACTGTCGGGAGAGCAGGCTGGTGATCTCCTCGTCCTTCACGAACCCGAGCGAGACGAAGGCCTTGCCCAGCTTCCCCCCATTCGTCTTCTGATGATTCAGGGCGTCCTGAAGCTGCTGAGGAGTCACCATGTTCTCCTTCAGCAGCAACTCACCAAGTCTGACGGGCATTCGCTCTCAGCCGAAAAAGTTAGTTCCTACAGCAATTTAGTCGTCAGATGCTAACGCTTTGGTCTAGACAGAGTCAAGCTCCGTCCACGATCCCATCTGTCCGATTTTCTGTCGCTTTCCGTACACGCCGGAGAAGAATAGCACGGGCCATGCCCGGTCAAGTGAGAGGCGACACAGCGGCCTGGCGGCGGGTGAGGACCACGAGCCCGACGAGGCCCAGAAACGCCAGGGCGAAGGCCAGACGGGGCCAGGAGGGGCGGTACCGCAAAGTGAATACCTGCGTTCCTCCCGGCGTCGGGAAGACCCGACACCGCCCGAAGGCCCGGTGGAGGGGAATCGGCCCTGACCGGTCTTCGGCCATCCAGTCCGGGTGGTAGCCATCGACAACGACGATGAAGCCCGGTGGGGTCGAGGCCGCGACCTCCACCGTGTGGGGATCGAGGCGCCGATACCGCACGTCGGCGCCGGCGGGGGGGGCGGCTTCCGGGGTCCCCGCGTCCGGCACCCAGAACGCCCGCGGGAGGGGCCGCCGCAGCTCGTAGAGCACGAGCGGCTCCCGGACGCCGGGCAGGCGGGCTTCACCGTACCGCCGGACCAGGTCCTCCGGGAGCGGATGGAACGCCAGCACCCAGCGGACGTTGGCGGCCCTCAGGCGCGGATGGATCTCGCGGTACCGCCCGGGATGGGCCTCGGCCGGAGCGAGGGTCGAGCCCGTTGGGGCGAGTCCCATCCGGTCGATGTCGAAGGCCCCCTCGAGTCCATCCAGGACGTGGGTCCGGGCCAGCAGGGACTGGCGATCGAGATAGAAGAGCCAGACCGCGGAGCCCTGTCTGGCCACCGCCGGATCCCAGGTGAGCGGGGGCGAGTGGGCGACGCCGTAGGAGAACCAGCGAAAGGGGCCGCCTTCCTGCTCTGTCTTCCCGATCAGGGCCTGCACCTGGGGCAGAAGGTCGTAGAACTTCCCCTCCGCCGACGGGCTCAGACCCCCGTTCACGCGCAGCAGGTCCAGAACGACCAGCAGGGCCGCGACCGACAGCCAGCGGCGACCACCCAGCACGGCGAGCCCCACGCCCAGCGTGAGGGCGCCGGTCACCGCCAGCTCGCGCGGCCACTGGCGCGCGATCACGTCCAGGGCCCGCGGGTGCGCGGCTTCGGGCACCACGACCGCCCACCCCGAGGCCACGAGGGCGGGGGCGGTCCAGGCCGCGGCGGCGAGTGCCAGCACCAGCAGGCCAGGGATCAGAAGCAGGCCACGGCGGGAACCCTCGCGGGCCGGCCGCTCGAGGCCGCGGCCGGCGAGGAGAGACAGGCCCAGCGTCGCCAGCATGAAGAACTTCACCGGCCCCCGCACGGGCCGGAGCAGGACCGCGAGCCCCGGGGCCAGGGGGCCGTGGGCCCCCAGGCTCAGGAGAACGCCCAGGGCAACGAGGGTCCAGGGGCGCCACTGGAGGCGACCGGCCCGGGTGGCCAGGAGCAGGACGGGGGGCCCCAGGTACAGGCTCAGGAAGAACGGCGCTCCTCCCGGAAAGAAGGGCTGCCCCCAGAAGCCCACGTCGCTGAAGGTCAGTGGGTCGCCGAGGAACCGGGGTAGCACCGCTTCGAGAAGGACGGGAACCGACGCCGAGTAGCTGAGCCCCACCTCGGGAGCGAAGCCGTGCCCCCGCGCGGTGCCCTGGAGGAGCCAGAGGGCGCCGAGCAGTGCCGGTGCGGCGAGGGCCCCGGCAAGGGCGAGCGCGCCCGAGGCCGCCAGGACGGCGCGGCGGCCAGGCCGGGACGGTAGGAGGACGAGGGCCGCTAGCCCCGTCTGCACGACCACCGCCGCGCCGAAGGTCGAGACCTGCAGGGCGAGGACGAGGGCGAGGGCGGCCACCTTCCGCGGCGTGGGCTCTTCGACCAGGGACAGGAAGAGCGTCAGGGCGAGAGGCGCCCACGCCGCCGCCAGGAACGTCGGGTAGAGCACGGATCCGAGCATGAACCCGGACAGCCCGAACACGGCTCCGGAGAGAACGATGCCGGCGGGGCCGGCGCCGAGCCGTCGCGCGAGCGCCCCCATCCCCACCATGGCGAGGAGCACGTGCAGGGCAGGCGAGACGGCCAGGGTGGCACGGGCCCCCGCCCCCGCGAGCAGGAGCAGGTGGACCGGGTACGCCATGAGAAAGGGGGCTCCGCCGTCGACGCCCGGGTGCCAGAGCGGCCAGATGCCCTCGCGCAGGGCCCCCGCGACGAAGACGAAGTCCGGGAAATAGGTGACGCTGACGTCGCGGTAGTAGAGGACGCGCCCGGCAAACAGGGGCCCGGCAAAGACCCAGGCGACGGCGGCGAGCCACGTGAGGGCGCCGGGCAGCGCGAGTTTGCCCATGTGTCGGGCCAGATGGTAGCATCCGCCCCGTGTCGCGCACGCGGGCGGTAGTGCTCGTGTGGTTGCTCGTGTCCTGCTGGGCCGGCAGCCTCTACCTCCGCGCTGCCGTCGATCCCCCCCCGGGTCGCGTCTTCGTCGGCACCTTCCACTGGATCGACGACTTCTACAACTACGCCTCGTATGTCCAGCAGTCCGAGGACGGCGCGTGGGCCTTCCGCAACAAGCTTCTCGAGCCGGGCCGGACTCGTCCAGAGCTCGTCAACCTCGAGTGGTGGCTCATCGGAAAGGTCTCCCTCGGGCTCGGCCGACGGCCCTTCCTCGCCTATCGGCTTCTGGCGATCGGGTTCACCCTCGCGCTGGTGGCCGGTGTCGAGCGGTGGCTGGCCCGCGCCGGGCTGCCGGCCTCCCACCGACTCCCGGCCCTGGCCCTCGTCTCCCTCGGCGGGGGCCTGGGCGGGCTGCTCTTCGAGGCCACCGACCTGCCCGTCCGGCAATGCGGGGACCTGACGCTCGCGCTGTTTCCCTCTCTCGAGATCCTGGCCAACCCCCACTTCGTCGCCGGCACCGCGCTCCTCGTCTGGGCGCTGTACGCCCTCGTGGCGATGCCCGCCCCCGCCGGGCCACTGCTCGGCGTGGGCCTCGGCACGGCGCTCGGCCTGGTGCGGCCCTACGATCTCGCCTTGCTCGGGCTCATTCGCGTTCTCGGGGTGGCGGCGACCGAGCCACCGCGCCGCTGGCCCCGGGAGCTGGCTCCCCTCGTCGGCCTCGCGCCCGTCGTCGCCTATGATCTGTGGGTGTTCTTCGGCAGCGACCAATTCGCTTCGTTCCGGAGCGGCGGTCAGTTCCCGCCCCGCCTGGCGTTCGTCCCGGCGCTCGCCCCGGCCCTGCTCCTGGCCCTCCTCGCCGGGAAGGCCCCCGTCTCCGACGACGGCGCTCGGCGTGCACGTGTCCACCTGTGGGTGTGGGTGACGGTGACACTGGCCATCGTCGTGGCCCAGCCGGGGACCTTCGGGCTGCAGTTCCTCGTGGGGATGGGGGTGCCGCTCCTGACACTGGGGGCGGTGGGCCTCGCTCCGTTCGCGCCGAGGTGGACGGCACTCGCGGCGGTGGCCTTCGGCACCACCGCCGTGGTCGCCACCCGGGTGGTCCTCGCCGACGACCCCCACTGGTTCGTGCCCCGCACGCGGATGGCGGCGGCGGCCGTGCTCCGGGACACGTGTCGACCGGGAGACCTGGTCTTCGCCCACCCCGATGTAGGGCTGTACGCCATCGGCCTCTCCTCCTGCCACGCGGTCCTCGCCCACCCGGCTATATCCGATTACGAGGACCGACTCGCCGAGGCCTCGCGCTTCTACGACGCGACGACGAGCGCGCACGAGCGCGCGAGCATCCTCGACCGACGGGGCGTCACCCATCTCATGCTGCCCGGCGAGGCCGGGCCACGACCGGTGGCCTGGCTGGGCCCCCGGACCCGCTTCGAGCGGGTGGCCGGGGTCGGAGCGGGGCCCGCAGCGATCACCATCTACTCCCGAACACCCGGCCGGGCCCGCCCGGCTCCCGAGGGAGGGAAGGCGGACCGGTGAGCGACGAGCGCTCGACACGGACGGTGCCGTTCTCGGTGCCCTGGTTCGACGGCCGCGAGCACGCCGCGGTCGGGGTCGCGCTCGAGGGACGGGTGGCCGGCGATGGTCCGATCGGCAAGCGCGTGGAGAGGCGTCTCGAGGAAGCGCTGGGCGCGCGCCGCGTGCTCCTGACCACCTCGTGCACCCACGCGATGGAGCTGGCGCTCATGGCCCTCGGCGTCGGGCCGGGCCAGGAGGTCATCTGCCCCTCCTTCACCTTCGTGTCCACGGCCAACGCGGTGCTGCGGGTCGGCGCCCGGCCGGTGTTCGCAGACATCGAAGAGACGACCCTCGGGCTCGACCCCGCCGACGTCGAGCGCCGGATCACCGGGCGCACGGCGGCGGTGATGCCGGTCCACTACACGGGGGTGGCTCCGGACATGGAGTCCATCCTCGACCTGGCGCGCCACCACCACCTGAGAGTTGTCGAGGACGCGGCCCAGGCCCTGGGCGCTCGCTGGCGGGGACGCCACCTCGGCACCCTCGGCGACGCCGGCTGCTTCAGCTTCCACGAGTCCAAGAACATCACGTGCGGCGAAGGTGGCGCGGTCGCCATCGACGACCCGGAGCTGGCCAGACGAGCCGAGATCATCCGCGAGAAGGGCACGAACCGGTCCGCCTTCCTGCGGGGCGAGGTCGACAAGTACACGTGGGTGGCCGAGGGCAGCAGCTTCGTGCTGTCCGACGTTCTGGCGGCAATCCTCGACGCTCAGCTGGACAAGCTTCCCGAGATCGACGCGCGCCGGGCGGCGGTCGTGGCTCGCTACCGGGCCGGTCTCGAGAGCTGGTCGTCCCGGACGGGTGTGCGGTTGCCCCCGGAGCTGCCGGACCGGAAGCCCAACCACCACGTCTTCCACCTGCTCTATCCCGACGGCAAGAGCCGGGACGCCGCCCTGACCACCCTGCGCGCGCGGGGGGTGATGGCGTCCTTCCACTACGTCCCCCTCCACTCGGCCCCGCAGGGGCGGGCGATCGGCGCCGGCGACACCGCCCTCCCGGTGACCGACCGGGTGGCGGCCACCCTGCTCCGGCTGCCGCTGCACCCGCTGCTCACGGAGGAGGACGTGGACCACGTCGTCGAGAGCGTGAGGCAGACGGGAGGCCCGCGGTGAGCGACCCCGCGCCCCGGGTCAGCGTCGTGCTCGCGTGCTACAACGAGGCGGAGCACATCGAGAAGAGCTTCGCGGAGATCCGGGACACCCTCACCCAGACCGGCTGGCCGTTCGAGATCCTGCTCGTCGACGACATGAGCCGCGACGCGACCCGCGAGATCCTCCAGCACATCGTCGAGTCGCATCGCCACCTCGACCTTCGTCTGATCCTGCACGATCAGAACCAGGGACGGGGAGCCACGGTGACCGACGGCTTCCGGGCCGCTCGCGGCACGGTCGCCGGATACCTGGACGTCGACCTCGAGGTTCACTGCCGCTACATCCC
Source organism: Acidobacteriota bacterium (assembly GCA_022340585.1). GTDB lineage: Bacteria > Acidobacteriota > Vicinamibacteria > Fen-336 > Fen-336 > JAJDNS01. The sequence goes on along the minus strand of JAJDNS010000028.1, from coordinate 65,104 downwards.
CTCCCTCGTCCGCGCGATCGAGAGCGGCGCGGACATCGCCACCGTGCAGCGGATCTACGCCTTCCAGATCGGCTCCCTCGATCGCTACTTCATGAGCCGGGGCTACTCCTTCCTGGTTCGCCACCTTCTCGGGGTCCCCTTCCGCGACACCGAGACCGGGTACAAGTTCTTCCGCCGCGAGACCGTCCTCCCTCTCCTGGACGAGATCGAGGATGCGGGCTGGTTCTGGGACACCGAGTTCATGGCTCGGGCCGCCCGCCGCCGGCTCACCGTCGAGGAGGTGCCGGGCGCCTACATCCGGCGGACGGACAAGACGTCGACGGTGCGCGGGCTGAGCGACTCGGCACGCTACTTCCGGCAGCTCCTCCGCTTCCGGAAGGAGCTCAAGGAGCGAACCCCGTGAAGGCGTTGGGCGAGATCGGCGGGCGCCAGGCGCTCCGGTTCGGCTTCTTCACCCTCGCCATGGTCCCCTATCGACTGGCCCTCGTGCCCCAGCTGCGGGCCCCGTGGCTGCGCCTGCTCGGGGCGCGACTCGGACGGCGGGTCATCGTTCACGACGTGCGCTTCTTCAACCTCTACCGCCGCGGGCTGTCCGGCCTCGAGGTCGGGGACGAGTGCTTTCTCGGCGACGAGTGCCTCCTCGACCTCGCCGAGGGCATTCGCCTGGAGAAGCAGGTCACGTTGGCCGAGCGCGTTCTCCTCCTCACCCACACGAACGTCGGGTACGCGGACCATCCCCTCCAGGCCCACTTCCCGGCGATGGCCGCTCCGGTCGTGGTGGAGACCGGGGCCTTCCTCGGAGCGAACGTCACGGTGCTGCCGGGGGTTCGGGTGGGGGCCCGGTCCTTCGTCGCCGCCGGCAGCGTGGTGACGGAGGACGTGCCGCCGGCCACTCTCGTGGGGGGCGTCCCCGCGCGCGTTCTGCGACCGATCGACGAGGAGCCCCTGCGGCCGTGAGTGCCGCCGGTCGACGAGAGGCCCTCGTGGCCACGCTCGTCGGCACCGCCGCCTTCCTTCCCTTCCTGCGCGGCGCGGTCTCCGGAGCCAGCCTCTACTTCCGCGACCTCGCCCTCTACTTTCTCCCCCTGCGGCGGCTGGCCCTCGAGGGGCTGCGCTCCGGGGAAGTGCGCTGGTGGAATCCGTACCTGCACGAGGGCGTGCCCCTCTCCCTGCCCGCCGTGGGCTACCCCCTGGACCTGCTCCAGCTGCTGCGGCCCGACGAGGCGGGGATCTCGCTGGTGCTCGCGCTCCACGTGCCCCTGGCCGCGGTCGCCTTCTACGCCCTGGCCCGGCGCCTCGTCGAAGCCCCGGCCCCCGCCGCCGCGGGGGGTGCGCTCGTCTATGCGCTCGGCGGCTTCGTGCTGTCGACGGTCAACCTGTACGTCTACCTGGAGGCAGCGGCGTGGGCGCCGCTGGTCGTCCTCGCCCTGACCGAGGCCATGAGGTCCGGGAGCTCGCGGGCCGTGGCCGGAGCCGCCCTCGCGGTCGGGGCGGCCCTGTCCACGACCGGTGTCGAGATCGTGGCCCAGGCCGTGGTCGTGGGTCTCGTCCTCGGCCTGCGGCCCGCCAGGGACACGGTCGCGGGCACGGGCTCGTGTCCCTGGCCAGGGCAGCCAGCCGCAGGCCGGTTCCGTCCGCGGGCAGGAGGGCCCGTGAGGGCACTGGGCGGCGCCGGCGTCGCGCTGACCCTGGGAGTCCTCCTCGCCGCACCCGTCCTCGGCCTCCTGGCCTCGCAGGTCGGAGGCAGCGTGCGCAGCCAGGGGTTCGCGACGGACGTCGTCCTGGCCCACTCCGTCCACCCCTTCACCCTCCTGCAGGTTCTGGTCGCCGGCCTCTACGGCAACCTCGCCAACCTCGCCGGGGAGTGGTGGGGGCAGAACTTCTTCCCCCGAGGCTTCCCCTACATCCTGAGCCTCTACCTCGGCCCCGCCGCCCTCGCCCTCGCCGTGGTCGGCGCCTCCGCGTGCCACGCCCTGCGCTCCCGTCTGGTGCTCCTCGGGCTCGTCGGCCTGGTGCTGTGCGTGGGGCGCTGGGCCGGGCTGGCCGCGGTCGTCGAAGCCCTGCCCGTCCTGAGCGCCTTCCGCTACCCGGTCAAGGCGTTCTTCACCGTCCACCTGGCCCTCGCCCTGCTCGTGGCCCTCGGCCTCTCCCGCCTCGCCTCCGCCGAGTCGAGGTGGTGGATGCGCCTGGCCGGGGGCGCGGGAGGACTGGGGGCCGTCCTCGCGCTGGCCCCGCTGCTCCCGCATGTGGCCCCGGCCACCGTGGACGCCTTCGCCACCGCGTTCTTCCCCCCGGGATTCGACCCCCGAGCCAGGACCGCCCTGCTTCACCGGGTGCTGGTCGACGCCGCCACCGGGGGAGCGATGGCCCTCGCGGTGGCCGCCGTCGCCGGACTGGCTCTTCGTCGGACGTTGCCATCCTCCCGGGCCGCCCTCCTCGTCGTCGCCATCGTCGCCGCTGACCTCCTGAGAGCCGGGTCCGGGCTGAACCCGATGGTGACCCGGAGCTTCTTCCTCCCGTCTCCGGAGCTGGCCGCGGAGCTGGACTCCCTTCGCGCGGGACGCGTCTTCACCTGTAGCTTCGAGGAGAGCCCCTCCTACCGGGAGGCGCGCCTCGCGAGGGGAACGGCCCACGAGACGTGGACGTTCGCGGTGGCGCTCGAGACCTTGACACCGGCATTCAACGTGCCGCTGCACGTGCCCACCGCGATGAGCGCCGACCTCACGATGCTGGTGCCCGAGACCCGTGTGCTGTCCCCGACCGACGCGGCCTGCCGCGACCTGGACGCCATCCTCCCACGCCTGCGCCAGGCCGGCGTTCACTGGATCGCCAGCGCGGATCCTCTCGGTCACCCCGCGCTCGGACCTCCCCGGGTTCTGTCTCCGGGGCGCCTGGCCCCACTCCGCGTGCACCTCTACCGCCTGCTGGATCCGCTGCCCCGCGTGCGGGTGGCGTCCCGGGTCGCCCCGGTCGAGGACGCGGCCGAGGGAGCGAGGCGGGCGGCCGAGCGGGGCACCCTGGAGGCCGACGCCGCGGCGGTGGAAGGGGCAGGCGAAGTGGCCAGCGCCCGGGGAAGGGTCGTGCGTCAGCAGATGGGGACGGATCGACTCGAGATCGAGGTCGAGTCCGACTCCCCCACCGTGCTCGTCGTCCGCGACGGGTGGGCGCCAGGCTGGCGGGCGTGGGTGGACGGTGCGCCGACGCCGGTGAGGCGCGCGGACGGCCGCCATCGCGCGATCCCGGTGCCGGGGGGAAACTGTGTGGTGGTCCTGCGGTACCGCCCGCCCTTCCTGGTGCCGAGTGTGGCCGTCAGCGTCTCCGCCTTCGTCGTTCTCGTCGCTCTCGCTGGACTCCGGCGACGCCGACACCCAGGACCAGAAGCAGCGACAGGGTGGAGAGCGTGAGGCCCTGAGGGACGGTCCGCGGCCGATAGACCATCTCGACGACGTGTCGTCCCTCCGCCACGGCCACCGCCCGGAAGGCCACGTTGGCCCGATGCACCCGGGCGGGCTGGCCGTCGACGGTGGCCCGCCACCCGGGATCGAAGGCGTCGGCCAGAACCACGAAGCCCGGGGCCGAGGCGTCCACATCCAACGTCACCCGGTCGGGGGCCAGACCGAGGATGCGGCTCGTCCCGACGAAGGACGTCGGAGTGCGCCGGGGCCGTCCCCCAGGGAGTATCACCTCCATTGCCGGATCGAAGGAGGGGTCGGCGAGGCTCTCGAACGCCTCCCGCTCGTCGGCGACCCTGACGCCGCCCACCACCCAGGTCCGCGCCGGCTCCCCGGGGACCCTCCACACGCGAATGGCCTCGGGGAACAGGCTGTCGAGGGTGCCATCCGACCGCAGGCCCTCGAGACCGTCGTCGTGGAGGGAGAGCACGGTCCCCACCCCGCCCAGGCGCAGGAGTCTCGTGTGAACAGACGTTCCCTCGACGTGCCTCAGGAAGAAGGTGAGGTCATTCAGGGGTCGGGGATACAACCCGCGGATATCGAAGTCGTAGCTTCCCTCGAGGCCGAAGAGACCAGCCGACGGCGGCAGGAGATAGAGGCGCAGGCTGACGGCCTCGACCTGCTTCCTTCTCCAGCCCGGCGGCAGGGGGCCCACCGGGTACGGATTCACTCTCCCGAGGTGCCGCTCGGCCGTCCCGGGCACCGAGTGGTAGTCGTAGACGTAGAGGCGCCTTCGACCTTCACGATCGACCCGAGCGACCGCGGGAGGCGGATCGAAGATCAGGGCCGCGGGAGCGGTGGCGTTGAGCGCCGCGTGAACGAGGAGCAGGTCCCCGACCCCGAGGCCGGCCAGCGCCAGCGCCACGAGTCGAGGTCGCAGGTTCCCACGCGCCCCGAGCGCGAGCACGACGGCCGCCGCTGCCGCCAGCGCCGGACTGGCCTGAGGCCCCGGCGATCCCCACAGGCTCGCTCCGACCACGGCAACCGCCGACGCCGTGAGAAGCACCGCGAGCGAAAGCCCCAGGAGGGCGCGCGGGGACAGCCGACCACGAGCCACCGCCCCGGTCCCGAGGCCGGCGAGCAGCGCCACCGCGAACGCCACCAGCAGCGTCGCCTTCGAAGGGTAGCGGAAGACCTTCAGGACCGGCAGAAGCTCGACGACCATGGGATAGACGCCGCCGTGCGGGCCCAGGGCGATCGCCACTCCCCCGATGACCGCGGCGGCGAGGAGCAGGGCCCGCGGTCGATCGCGACGCGACAGGATCGCCGCTGCTGCCGCCGCCAGAACGACCAGGCCGAGATAGAGCGAAGCGAGAAAGGGCTGCTCCGGACGATCGTACAGAGCGGTCCAGGTCTCGGCAGAGAAGGGCACGCGATCCGGATCCAGGGGCGCCACGAGGCGCCACAGACCGAAGGGTGGGATCGACCAGGCGGTCCGGATGTCCTCGGGGAGCTCCTGGCGCGGAGACCGCGAGACCACGTCGACGGCGGGCCACCAGACGACGGCGCTCAGTCCCGCGCACAGTCCGGCCGCCAGCAAGAGGCGCGCGAGGGCCCGAGCGGGATGTCCTCGGTGACCCTTGACCAGGCGGAAGGCCGTCCACACGGCGGCGAGGGTCCAGGTCATCGCGCACACATCGGCGGACCCGGCGAGAATCTGCAGCGTCGCCGCGGCGACGAGGCCGAACAGGGCGTTCGGTCTGGGGCGGCGCACACACCTGTCCACGCCCAGGAGCACCCACGGCATCCAGGCCAGCCCGGCAAAGTGGTGCCAGAGGTTCAGGCTGGACTGCACCGGCCCGAGGAGAACGAAGAGCACCGCCGCCACGGGGGCGCCGAGGCGACCCGCGCCCAGCCTCCCGGCCAGGCGCGACATGCCCACCGCCCCGGCGATCAGGTGGACGAGGACGAAGACCGAGTACGCCGCCCACCGGGGAGCGGCGAGGGCGAGCCAGGTGACGGGGTAGGCCACCTGGGCTCCGGGATCGGCGAGCAGGGGCTGCCCGAAGCCGATGCTCGTGTCCCACAGCGGCCACGCGCCCGCCCGCAAGCAGCCCGAGAGCATCTCGAGACGGGGGTACCAGTCGAGGTGGAGGTCCCTCTCGAAGAAGAGCTCTCCGCGGAGCAGGGCTCCCGGATAGAGCAGGACGCAGAGGAGGAGGGCTGCCCCCGCCACCGCCAGGTCGCGCCGCGTTCGGAAGGACAGGGCCATCGCCTCAGAGCGAGAGTCTACGGGTTCCCAGGTTTGACTGCCAATGAGGTGCTGGGTACCATGCCTCGTACACGGGCCCCGAGCAAGATTTGGCCATCGTCGGCATCATTCCCGCGCGCTACGGCTCTTCACGCCTGCCCGGGAAGCCTCTCTCGGTTATTCACGGAAAGACGCTTATCGAGCGGGTGCACGCGCGGGCGTGCGGCGCGAGGAGCCTGGACCGCGTGCTGGTGGCTACCGACGACGAGCGGATCGCTGCGACGGTGCGCGGCTTCGGGGGAGAGGTGGTTCTGACCTCGCCCCGGCACCCGAGCGGAACCGACCGTCTGGCCGAGGCGGCGGGCACCATCGAGGCCGAGATCGTCGTCAACGTCCAGGGAGACGAGGCCCTGCTCGACCCCGCCGGGATCGACGCAGCGGTGGAAGCCCTCGTCGACGACCCCGACCTGCCGATCTCCACCCTCTCGCTGCCCCTCGTATCCGAGGATGAGATGCTCGCCCCCTCGGTGGTCAAGGTGGTGACGGACGCGGCCGGGAACGCGCTGTACTTCTCGCGAGCTCCCATCCCCCATGCCCGGGCCGGAGACCCGAGGGCCGCGGCCGCAGACGTCATCGCCCGGGGCCTCGCCCGCCAGCACGTCGGCCTCTACGCCTACCGGCGCCAGGCGCTGGCTCTTTTCGCCTCCCTTCCCCGCTCCCCCCTCGAAGAGGCGGAGGGCCTCGAGCAGCTCCGGGCACTGCACCACGGGATGCGGATCCGAGTCGTGGAGATGGAAGGGGAGAGCAGTCCCGCCGTGGACACGCCGGAGGACCTCGAGCGCGTCAGGGCGCTCCTGGCCCCGGAGAAGGGAAGACTGGTTTGACCAAGTACATCTTCGTGACCGGCGGGGTCGTGTCGTCCCTGGGAAAGGGCCTCGCCTCCGCGTCCATCGGCGCGCTCCTCGAGGGCCACGGGTTCAAGGTCGCGATGATGAAGTGCGACCCCTACATCAACGTGGACCCGGGCACCATGAGCCCCTATCAGCACGGCGAGGTCTACGTCACCGACGACGGGGCGGAGACCGATCTCGATCTCGGGCACTACGAGCGCTTCACCCACTGCCAGACCTCGCAGGCCTCGAACATCACGACCGGACGGATCTACGGCAACGTGATCGCCAAGGAGCGCCGCGGCGACTACCTGGGCCGGACGGTGCAGGTCATCCCCCACATCACCGACGAGATCAAGTCCTCGATCCGTGCCCTGGGCCACGACGTCGACGTCGTGATCGTCGAGATCGGCGGGACCGTCGGCGACATCGAGAGCCTCCCCTTCCTGGAGGCCATCCGCCAGTTCCGGCAGGACGTCGGGCGCGACAACGCGATCTTCGTCCATCTCGCTCTCGTTCCCTACATCGCCACCGCCAACGAGCTCAAGACAAAGCCCATGCAGCACAGCGTCCGGGAGCTGCGCGCCATCGGCATCTCGCCCAGCGTCCTCCTGTGCCGCACCGATCGCCTACTCCCGGCGGACATCAAGGCGAAGCTGGCCCTGTTCTGCGACGTCCCGGAGGAGGCGGTGATCACCGCCAAGGACGTCGAGTCCATCTACCTCGTGCCCCTCGTCCTCTCGTCGGAGGGCCTCGACGAGATCGTCCTCAAGGAGCTCAAGCTCGAGGGCCGCGGTCGGGACATGAGGGCCTGGGAGGAGCTCGTCGAGCGGATCCAGAACCCCAAGGGTGAGGTCACGATCGGGATCGTGGGCAAGTACGTCACCTTCGAGGACTCCTACAAGAGCCTCAACGAGGCCCTGACCCACGGCGGCTTCGCCAGCGACGTCAAGGTGGTGCGACGCTGGGTGGAGTCGGACGAGCTCAACTCGGAGAACGCCGCGGAGAAGCTCGGGGGGGTGGACGGCATCCTCGTGCCCGGCGGGTTCGGCATCCGGGGCACCACCGGGATGGCGGCAGCGGCGGAGTACGCTCGCAAGAACGGCGTCCCCTACCTCGGCATCTGCTATGGCTTCCAGTGGGCAGTCACCGAGTACGCCCGGAACGTTTGCGGGCTCGAAGGAGCAGACTCCACCGAGGTGGATCCCGACGCCCACCACAAGGTCATCTACAAGCTCCAGGACCTCCTCGGCGTCGAGGAGATGGGCGGCACCATGCGTCTCGGTGCCTACCGCTGCCAGCTGAAGCCGGGCTCCCTCGCCGAACGCTGCTACGGGAAGAGCGAGATCAGCGAGCGTCACCGCCACCGCTACGAGTTCAACCAGGAGTACGAGAAGACCCTCATCGACGGCGGCATGGTCATCTCCGGCAAGACCCCCGACGGAAAGTTCGTCGAGATCGCCGAGCTGCCCGACCATCCCTGGTTCGTGGCCGTGCAGTACCACCCCGAGTTCAAGTCCCGGCCCCTCTCTCCCCATCCCCTCTTCCGGGAGTTCGTCCGCGCCAGCCTCGCCAACCGCCGGTCGGGAGAAGGTGAGGGCGACGCCGCGGGAGACGCGGTGGCCTCGTGAGGGACAAGGGCCTCCTCACCACCCCCGGGCTCTGGAGGGCCCTGACCCGGCGGGGGCGCCTGTTCCTCATTGCCGGCCCCTGCGTGATCGAGAACCCCCGCCACCCCCACACCGTCGCGGGGCGGTTGAAGGCCCTCACCGACGAGCTGGGCATCCCGTACGTCTTCAAGGCGAGCTTCGACAAGGCCAACCGCTCCAGCCTGGGCAGCTACCGCGGCCCGGGGCTCGAGCGCGGTCTCGAGATTCTCGCCTCGGTTCGCGAGCGGCACGGGGTGCCCATCCTGACCGATGTCCATGAGGTCGAGCAGGTCGAGAGGGCGGCGGCGGTGGCCGACGTGCTCCAGATTCCCGCCTTCCTCTGCCGGCAAACCGACCTGGTGGTGGCCGCCGCGGCCACCGGGCGCGTCGTGAACATCAAGAAGGGTCAGTTCATGGCCCCCTGGGACATGAAAGGCGTCGTCGAGAAGGCCGTGTCCACCGGCAACCGACGGATCATGGTGACCGAGCGGGGCACGACCTTCGGCTACAACAACCTGGTGGTGGACATGCGCTCCTTCCCGGTCCTGCGGTCCCTGGGAGCGCCGGTGATCTTCGACGTCACTCACAGCGTGCAGCGGCCCGGCGGCCTCGGGGACCGCTCCGGAGGCGAGGCGCATTACATCGACACCCTCGCCCCGGCCGGGGTGGCGGCGGGAATCGACGGCCTCTTCATGGAGGTGCACGAGAAGCCCGCCCGGGCCCTGTCGGACGGGCCCAACGCCTACCGTCTCGGACGACTGCGCGGGCTCCTGCGCCGCCTGCTACGGGTGCAACGGGCCGCCCACGGCGATCGCGCCTGACGTGCGAGTCCGGGAGGGGGCGCGCCCGGTCGTCCTCACCTGGCTGCTGCTGGCCGGCCTCTCGAGCGCGCTTCTCCTCCGGGCGACCTTCTCCTCACCGCCCGGCACCGTCTTCGTCGGGACCTTCTACTACGTCGACGACTTCTACAACTACCTGAGCTACGTCCAGCAGGCGGAAGAGGGCGCCCTCGTCTTCCGCAACAAGCTGGCCCCCCCCACGCTCCCCCCCGCCCTCGTCAACGTCGAGTGGCTGCTGGTGGGCTGGCTCGCCGCCCTGCTCGGGGGGGCTCCCCTGATCGCCTACCGCCTCGTGGGACTCGCCGCCCTCGCGGTGCTCGTGCACCAGGTCGACCGGTGGCTGGTCCGCGGGGGCCTGCCGCCGCCGCGGCGCCTCCCGGGGCTTCTCCTCGTCTTCACCGGGGGGGGACTCGGCTGGGTCCTCGTGGCCCTGAAGAGCGGGCTGCGCCCCTACGACGTGGTCGCCGGGGTCTATCCGTTCGTGGAAGCGCTGGCCAACCCCCACTTCGTGGTGGGAACCGCGCTCCTCGTCGCCGCCCTCGGCGCCTTCGCCACGGATCGGCCCGGCCTCGGAGCGGTGCTGGGGAACATCCTCGCCCTCGCCCGCCCCTACGACGCTGCTCTTCTGGCCGGAGTGGCGGCCCTGGCCGTGCTCGTGCGGTGGCCCCCAACCCGGTGGCCACGGCGCCTCCTGCCGCTGGCCGCCCTCGTTCCAGTGCTTCTCTACGACGCCTGGGTGTTCCTGTGGAGCCCCGGCTTCCGCATCTTCTCGGCCCCGGTCTACTCGACGTCGGGGCCCTCGCTTCTCGAGCTCGCCCTCGCGGTGGGACCGGCGGCACTGATCGCCCTCACCGCCGCCCGGGCCGGTGCCGGCGGCCCGGAGGGGAGGCACCGGCTCTACCTGGCTCTCTGGGCGACGCTGGCCCTCCTCACCGTCGTCCTTCGACCGGTGTCGTTCTCCCTCCAGTTCCTCGCCGGAGTCGGGGTGCCTCTCCTCGCTCTGGGCGCGATCGGCCTCGGCCGGCTGCGCCGCGGGATCCTGGAGGCGGCGGTGGTGGTGTTCGCGGGGACGGCTGCGACGGTGGCGGCACTCCAGCTCCAGCCGAACTCCTACCGGAACGTCCCCGCCGAGCGGTGGCGGGTGGCCGCCGCCCTCGGGGAGGTGTGCCGAACCGGGGAGATCGTCGTGGCTCCCTCCGACATCGGGCTGTACGTGGGAGGGCTGAGCTCCTGCTGGCCCTGGGCCTCGCACAGCGCCTCGCCCGAGCACGCGTCACGGGAGGCGGCGACGGGCCGCTTCTACTCGGGGACACCGCCGGAGCGTAGTCGCTTCCTGGACGAGGTCTGCGCGACCCACGTCGTGGTCCCCCGGGCTTGGCCGGCCGGTGGTCTCCCTCCCGGTGCCCCCTACCGGCGCGGGGTCGAGGTCGACGGCCCCGGGGGCGGCCTCGCCGTCTACTCCCGGGAGCCGCAGGCCTCGTGCCGCCCGGCCTCGCCTTGATCGAACGCCCGCGTTACGATTGAGCCGCATGCCCCGAGAAACCGCCCGCAAGGTCCTCGAGATCGAATCGGAGGCCATCCGCGAGCTGATTCCCCGGCTGGACGAGAGCTTCGACCGGGCGGTGGGCACGTTGCACGCCTGCTCGGGACGCGTGGTGGTCAGCGGCATGGGGAAGAGCGGTCTCATCGGGCAGAAGATCTCCGCCACCCTCGCGTCCACCGGGACCCCGTCGCTCTTCCTGCACCCCGGGGAGGCAACCCACGGCGATCTCGGCCGGATCGTCGAGGGTGATGTTCTCCTCGCCCTCTCGAACAGCGGTGACACGGAAGAGCTGCTGTACCTCGCCTCGTGGGCCAAGCGGCTGGGAGTACCTCTCGTGGCCCTGACCGGCAATCCCCGCTCCCCCCTCGCTCAGGCCGCCGACGTGCACCTCGACGTGGCCATACGCATCGAGGCCTGTCCCCTGGGGCTCGCCCCCACCGCCTCCACCACCGCTGCCCTGGCCATGGGTGACGCCCTGGCCATGGTGCTCCTCGAGCGTCGGGGCTTCACCGTGGAGGACTTCGCGGTGCTGCACCCGGGCGGGCGCCTCGGGAAGAAGCTCCTCCGCGTCGAGGACCTCATGCACACCGGGGACGCAATCCCCCGGGTCCATCCCGACACGATCATGAAGGAGGTGCTGTTCGAGATGACACAGAAGCGCCTGGGCCTCACGACGGTCACCGAGGCCGACGGGACGCTGGCGGGGATGATCTCGGACGGAGACCTGAGGCGACTCATGGAACGACACGGCTACTCGCTCCTCGACCGCTCCGCCGCCGAGTGCATGACGTCGAGCCCCGTCCTCGTTGGGCGCAAGGAGCTCGCCACCCGCGCTCTCGACCTCCTCGAGGCCCGCAAGATCACCTCCTTGCTGGTGGTGGACGAGGCCGGGCACATCGAGGGTGTCCTTCATCTGCACGACCTGTGGAAGACGGAGATGATCTGAATGAAGGACGAGGCGCTGGCCGAGAGGTGCGGCACGCTCAGGCTTCTCCTGAGCGACGTGGACGGGGTGATGACGGACGGGAGCGTGCTCCTGCTGCCGGGAGGTGGCGAGGCCAAGGCGTTCCACGTCCGGGACGGCCTCGGGGTCGTCCTGGCCCACCACGCGGGGCTGCGGACCGGCGTCCTCTCCGGCCGCTCCTCGGAGGCCGTGGAGCGGCGGGCCTCCGAGCTCGGCATGGCGATCGTGAGCCAGGGAGTGTCGGACAAGCTCGCCGCGCTGCGAGAGATCCTGGAGCGGGAAGGCCTCGAGGCGCGCCAGGTCGCCTACATCGGCGACGACATCAACGACCTTCCGGTCCTCACCGAGGTGGGTCTCTCCGCGGCACCCGCCGACGCCCCCATGGAGGTCCGCCTCCAGGCTTTCATGGTGATGGACGCCCGAGGAGGACAGGGTTGCCTGCGGGAGTTCATCGAGGCCATCCTCCGAGCGCGGGGGGACTGGGAGCGCGTGACCGCAGCCGTGGGCGCGAGCGCGGGCTCGCCTTGAGGTGATGACCGAAACGGCACTCCTTGCCGTCCTCGTCGCCGCGGTCGGCGGGCTGCTCGCGGGTCGTGCATGGTCGGCCAGCCGGGAGGGGAGCCCGCGGCAGGGGCGGCCCCTCTTCCGGGCGTCTCCACACTACACGCAGGGCCTGCACTACCTCGCGACCGGCCAGCTGGAGCCGGCGACCCACGAGCTGGCCAAGGTGCTCCGCGAGTACCCCGACGCGGTCGAGGTGCAGCAGGTGTTGAGCCACCTGCACCGGGAGGTGGGCAGGGTCGAGAGGGCCATCGAGCTGCACCGTGCCCTCCTGGCCCGGACCGACCTCAGCCGGGCCGAGCGCGCTCACACCCTGGCCAGCCTGGGCACGGACTATCGGCGCGCCGGTCTGCTCGACCGGGCCGCCCAGGCCTACGACGAGGCTCTCGAGGTGGACCCTCGCAATGTGCACGCCCTCGAGGGACAGCAGAAGCAGTTCGAGGAGCAGCGAGAGTGGCGCCAAGCCTACGAGGCCCAGACTCGCCTGGCCCGTCTCCGCAAGTCGGACGACGGCCTGGTCCTCGCCTATCTTCAGACGGAGATGGGCCACGAGGCGGCGCGAGCGGGACTGTGGGACGAAGCGGAGGCTGCCTTTCGGACCGCTCTCTCCCTGGACCAGCGCGCCACGGCCGCCTACCTCGCCCTCGCCGACCTGTGGGGCGAACGCGATCCGCGGCGCGCGGCGTCGATCCTGGAGAGCGCGATCGCGGCGGCACCGGAACGCGCCTACCTCACCTTCGAGCCACTGAGGAAGGCCTACGCCGCCTCCGGCGAGGTCTCCCGCTTCGTGGCCCTGTGCGAGAGACTCATCGAGCAGGACTCCCGCGACTGGCGAGCCCGCCTCGCCCTGGCCCGTCACCTGCGCGGAGAAGACCGTCCCGGCGAGGCCCTCGGGCTTCTCCTCCGCGCGCTGGAGGCCAACCCCCACGTCCTCCTCGTTCACCTTGAGATCTGGCGCACGCTCCGGGCTCTCGGCCAGCTCGGCCCCGAAGAGGAGCGCTACGCGGCCACGGTGGAGGAGTCGGCTCTCTACGTGGACCCCCACATCTGCACCGCCTGCCGCTACCGGGCGGACGACATGCTCTGGCGCTGCCCGCACTGTCACGAGTGGAACACCTTCGTGGAGGAGCGGGTCGGCCCCGCCGCCGGCGGCCAGCTGTAGGGGCTACTCGTTGGAACGGTCGAGGAGGGCGCGGAGGGCCGGGTCCTGCTCGCCCGGAACACCTCTCTGCGCCGCCCCAACGAGGGCCGCGGCGAAGCCCGGCTCGGCTCCCGAGGCCTTCGCCTTGACCCCGGCCGCTTCCGGGTCGTCGGGATGGGCCAGGGCCGCTTCCAGGGCGCGCCGGACACGGGGCGCGGGGCGGGCCCCTCCCCACCGGCGGGCCCGGCTCTCCCGGTCTCCGGAGCGGTCGTCGAGGGAGCGCAGGCTCCCCCCGTTCACCACCGCGTGGGCGACGAGGCCGGCCAGGACGGCCCCGGCAACGCTCTCGCCGTCGTCGTGGGTCAAGCGAGCGAGGGAGTGGGCGGCGCCGGCCAGCCACTCCTCGTCCGCGCCCCGGGTCAGAGCCCACAAGGCGAGGGGCGCGGCCAGGGCCTCGGGCCACGGGCCGGCCTCGCCGCCCCGAGCGACCCGGTACCAGGGCCCGCGCCCCGGAGGCTGCAGCCGCCGCGCGAGAGCCGGCATCTCCAGCCCTCCGGCCGCCTGCGTCGCCTCGAGGAGCGTCCGCGGATCGAGTCCGCGCGGACCCGTCGACCCCGCGTGGGCCAGGGCCCCCAGAGCACGCTGCGGGGCCAGCCGGCCCCGTGGCCTCGGGCCGCAAGCCTCGGTCAGGAGCACGCCGGCCAGGACCTCGGCCGCCTGCGCCGTCCCCTCCAGCGAGCCGGACGTGTCGACCTCCAGGTGGCCGAAGCGCCGCTTCTCCTCGATGGGCATCTGCGCTTCGATGCGGGCTCGAGCCGCGGCGGCGGAGATCCCGTCTCGCTCCATCAATCGACGTTCTTGAACCCGCGGCGGACAGTGCACGACCACCAGCCGGTCGAACCGGAGGTGCATCCCCGCCTCGACGAGCACCGCGCCGTCGCTCACCAGGATCTCCCGCCCGTCGGCTTCGAGAGCCGACGCCCGGCGCGCCTCCTCGGCCCGCACCCGGGGATGGACGATCGCCTCGAGTCGACTCCGGGCCGCGGGATCCGCGAACACCAGCGCCCCGAGGGCCGTGCGGTCGATTGTCGCGTCGGGGGCGAGGATGTCCCTCCCGAACGCCGCCACCACATCCTCGTAGGCGGCGCCGCCGGGGGCCATCAACTCGTGGGCCACCGCGTCGAGATCGAGGGTGGCGAGCCCGCGAGCGCTCAACCGCCCGAGCACCTCCGATTTCCCGCAGGCGATCCCGCCGGTGAGACCGACCCGGAGCATCGTCAGCCTGCGCCCAGAGCGTCCGCCGCGGCACGGACCGTGCTCTTCAGGAGCAGCGCGATCGTCAACGGCCCCACGCCGCCGGGAACCGGGGTCAAGGCCCCGGCGATGGGAGCCACCGAGGGTGCGTGGACGTCGCCCACCAGCGCGTAGCCTCGCTTCTCGAAGTTGGCGAGCCGCGCCGGGGGGAGCAGGTCACGGGCCTCCGCCGGGTCCTCGACCCGGTTCATGCCCACGTCCACCACCACCGCCCCCGGCTTCACGAAGTCGGCCCGAACCAGCCCGGCCCGGCCGATCGCGGCCACCAGCACGTCCGCCTCGCGAGCGACCGCGGCGAGGTCCCTGGTCCTCGAGTGGCACACGGTGACGGTGGCATTCGCGTGCATGAGCAGCAGGGCCATGGGCTTGCCCACGATGTCGCTGCGCCCGATCACCACCGCTCGCTTTCCGGAGACCTCGATCCCGTGACGCGCCAGAAGCTCCATGATTCCCACCGGTGTGCACGGCACGAAGCGCGGCCTCTTCTGCACGAGTCGACCCACGTTGTCCGGGTGGAAGCCGTCCACGTCCTTCCCCGGATCCACGAGGTCGAGGACCCGGGTGGCGTCCACCTGGGGCGGCAGGGGAAGCTGGACGAGAACGCCGTGGATCGCGAGGCTCCGGTTGAGCTCCTCCACCAGGGCGAGCACGTCCTCCGTCGAGGCGCTCGCCGGCAGCGTCTTCGTCTCGTGGTGCATCCCGAGCTCCTCGCAGGCCGTGGTCTTGTTCCGGACATAGATCGCCGAGGCCGCGTCGTCACCCACGAGCACCACCCCCAGCCCCGGACGGGCTCCCCGGGCGGTGAGCCGCTCCACCTCGCCCCGCAGCTCCTCCCGGATCGCCTGGGCCGTTGCCTTCCCGTCGAGTCTTTCCGCCGTCACCCTTCCCTCCTCTGCTCTCGCGTCGGGCCGATCATAGGCGGACGCCCTCGGCTCCTCAACGCCCGCCGCCGCGGCCCGACCCGAGGCCCTCGGGCGCGGCCGGCCCGTCCCCCGGACGAGTCGCCACCGCGATGATCGAGGAGCCGAACGGCAGCGAGCCCAGACGCAGCACCTGTCTCTCCGCCGCCAGGAGCGCACGCCCCAGCCCGTTGATGACGGGCACCACGCGGAACTCGAGCTGCTGTCGGTCCCGGCGGTGCCGGCGCGACCGGGGCAGGAAGCGGGACACCGCGCGCATGGCCAGGAGCAGGGGCACGAGCGGCGCCATGAAGTGGCTCAGCACACGGACGGAGAAACCCGCTTCCTCCAGCTTCTCCCGCAGCTCGCCCCGGCGGTAACGCCGCCGGTGGTGGGCGAGCTCGTCCCGGTCGTCGAAGAGGAAGGGATGGGCCGGCACGGTGAGGACCACCACCCCCCCCGGCGCCAGCACCGAGTGCAGGAAGCGCAGCATGCCCCGGTCGTCGTCCAGGTGCTCGAGCACGTCGAACAGCGCGAGGAGGTCGTGCCCGGGACCCAGCGGTGGCAGGCGGCCTTCGTCGACGAGCGCCAGCGGCACCGCCACCCGACGCCGGACGATCTCGAGGCTCTCGAGATAGGCGTCGCAGGCCCCCGCCACCGTGACCCCCCGGTCCCTGAGGTACTGCAGCAGGCCGCCACTGCCGCATCCGATGTCGACGAGCGCACGACGATCCAGGTCCGGCACCGCTCGACGCAGTGCATCCAGGACCACCTCCCGTCGCGCCACGAACCAGAAGTGGCGCCCCTCGACACGCTCGAGGGTGCGGAAGAAGTGAGGGTCGTAGCCCGGAGCGCCCTCCCGCCCGAGGGCAAGGCGGAGGATCCCGCCCTCCAGGGGGTACCGAGCACCACAGGGGCCGCACATGACCCCGGAGTCGTCCGCCGTGAGCGCGGTCCGGCAACGCGGACACACCGCCCGGAGGCGGCTCCAGGCCTCGTCGGTCACCGGTCGCCCTTGCTGGAAGGCGCCTGGATCCACAGGGCCAGGAGCGACAGGAGGGACAGGCCCGTGGCCACCAGGCCCACTCGCAGTCCGGGCGGATGGTAGCTCAGGCGCACCTCGCGGGCCCCGCCCGGCAACGGCACCGCCCGGTGCTTGCCGTTGGCCCGCAGCACCGGCGCCTCGTGACCGTCCACACGCGCCCGCCACCCCCGGGCATAGCTGTCGCGGGTGACGAGGTAGCCGGCGCCGTCGGACTCCACCTCGTACCGTTCCTGCCCCGGGACGAAAGCAGTCCTCCGGGCTCGCCCCGACCGGCAGGTCGTCGCTACTCCTCCTCCCTCGAGCGCCACCTCGCCGGCGGGCTCGAAGCCTTCTCGGTAGGGCGCGAAGAGAGCCTCCTCCCTCGACACGCCCGCCACTACGCGACACGCGACGTAGGCTCGCGGCCAGGGATCGGCGAGGCGATAGGCATGGATGGCCAGCCCCGGAGGACCCACCGGCACCACCGCCATCAGGCTGAGGTCGGGGTGCGACAGGGGGTCGAGGCTCACGACCCGGGACACCGCGGCGTTGCGTAGCCACGGGAGGAGTCGGGGCACCGCCGCGGGATCGTAGTCCGACGGCTCCAGCTCACGGTCCCGGGGCACGAACGAGGTGAGATCCGTGGCCTCCGGCGTCTCTACCTGGTCCAGGACGTTCGTGTAGGGCGCCAGGATCTGCCGATTGAGATACGTGCCGACCAGCGTCAGGCCGGGCCCCCCGCGACCCAGAAACTCCCGGAAGCTCGGGCTCTGCTGGAGGCCGTAGGAGAAGACCCGCTCCCCATCCGGAGTCGCGAGCTCCAGGCGCTCCATCTCCGGCAGCGGCGTGAAGAAGGAACCGGGGGCCTGCGGGTTCACTCCCGCCCCCGCGCGGGTCAGATCGGCGAGGGCCAGAGCGATCAGCGCCGCCGTGGCCGCGCCGGGGCCCAGCCGCTCGCGCTGCACCACGAGAGCGAGGACGGCCGACGCCGCCCCCAGGGTCACCACCACCCCCGCATCCCCGGACACCACCCTGACGACGTGCGGCCAGAAGCCCGGTGCGACACCGGTCCACGCCACGAGCCCCGGGGGGGCGGTCCCCACGAGGAGGGCGACGGCCAGGGCCAGGGCCGCCAGACTCCCGGCGACGGCGGCCAGCCGCCGCCACGCGCGACGGTCCCTTCTCAGCCGCTCGCTCCCGAAGGCCGCAGCGACGGCCACCGCGAGGTAGGGGAGCAGCATCGCTTTGCCCGGGAACCGGAACGACGACGCGAGGGGCAGACGGGCGACGACCGTCGCCAGACCACCCGCCTCGCCCAGCGCGTACCACAACCCGGCCCCCCCGAGCGCGAGGAGGACCAGACGCTGGGCCCGGGCCATGGCCCCCAAGCCCACGGCGGCGAGGGCCAGCGCCACCGGTCCCAGGTACAGGCTCAGGAAATAGGGCAGTCCCTTGCTGAAGAAGCGTCCCCCCCACCACGCCTCCGCCGGCGCCTGGGGGAGACCGAACAGGCGGGGCAGCACGGTCTGCAGCAGCACCGCGGGATGCACGGCGTTCCCGAGGGCCACGTCGGGCGCGAAACCCGCGCCCCGAACCGTTTCGGGGAGGAGGCCGAGGGTGAGGGCCAGGGGCAACCCCGCGAGGCCCACTCCCAACGCCAACGCGCCCAGCGAACGGGTAAGGCCCCTCCACGATGGGCGCGCGATCAACCCCAGTGCGATCCCGAGCAGGATTGCCTGCCCCACGAACTCGACGGCGAGGGTGCTCAGCGCCACCGCGAGCGCCACCGCCGCCACCGCCACCGCCCGCCCGCCGTCTCGCGCGGCTCGGCGCAGGAGGCCCGCCACCAGGGGGGCCAGGGCCAGGGCCTGGAGGAAGACGTAGAGGTTCAGCGACGAGAGAGCCAGCCCCCCCAACGCGTAGGTGGCCCCGCCCACGAAGGCCCCCTCCCGGGAGACGCCGAGCTCCCGACACAGCCAGTACGCGGCGAGCGCGGCCAGCGGCAGGTGGAGGGTCAGCAACCAGGACAGGAGAACCGGGCTCGGCCAGAGCGAATGGACGAGATCCGCCGGGTAGAGCACCGGAAGCTGGAACGCGCCCTCGAAGACGTAGGGATTCCAGCTTGGGAAGCGACCCTCCCGCAGCTCCCGGGCCAGGAAGAGCCTCAGGGGGTAGAAGGTGGCGCTGAAGTCCCGGAAGTAGTACGTCCGGAGCGGAAGCAGGGCCCCCAGGTTGCACAGGAGGGAGACCGGAACGAGGAGCACGGGCAGCCACCGGGTCCCACCCGGGGGCGGGCCGAGACGCGAACCGGAGCTCACGCCCCCCCGGTCGCTCGCGGAGCCAGGAGGCGCCCCATGAATCCGGTGTCGAGCCGGCCGGCCACGAAGTCCGGATCGTCCAGGATGCGAAGGTGCAGGGGGATGTTGGTGCGGATCCCCTCCACCACCATCATCTCCAGGCACCGCCTCATGCGGGCGATGGCCTCGGGACGGGTTCGTCCGTGGGTCATGACCTTGGCGATCATGCTGTCGTAGTAGGGTGAGATGTCACACCCCTCGTGCGCGAACGTGTCGACCCGCACCCCGGGGCCGCCGGGCTGGTGAAAGTGGCGGATCGTCCCCGGCGAGGGCACGAAGGTCACCGGGTCCTCGGCGTTGATGCGGCACTCGATGGCGTGTCCCTCGAACCGCATCTCCTTCTGGGCGAAGGACAGCGGCTCGCCCGTCGCCACGAGGATCTGCTCCTTGACGAGGTCACGGCCGGTCACCAGCTCCGTCACCCCGTGCTCGACCTGGATCCGGGTGTTCATCTCCATGAAGTAGTACTTCCCGTCGGAGTCGAGGAGGAACTCCACCGTTCCGGCGTTGACGTACTGCACCGCCGCCGCCGCCTCGACCGCCGTCCTCCCCATCCGCTTCCGGAGCTTCTCGGTCATGATCGGCGACGGCGACTCCTCGATGATCTTCTGGTGCCGGCGCTGGATCGAGCACTCCCGCTCACCCAGGTGCACGACGTTGCCCTTCGAGTCCGCCATGACCTGGACCTCGATGTGCCGTGGGTCCTTGACGAACCTCTCGATGTAGACGTCGGGAACGCCGAAGGCGGCCTGCGACTCCGACTGCGCGGAGCGGACGGCCTGGACGAGATCACCGGGGGCGTGCACGACCCGCATCCCCCGACCCCCGCCCCCGGCCGACGCCTTCAGGATGACCGGGAAGCCGATCTCCCGGGCGACCTTGACCGCGCGTTCCTCGTCGTCGATCACCCCGCTGGAGCCGGGGACGACCGGCACCCCGGCCTTCACCATGGCCTTCTTCGCCCGGCTCTTGTCCCCCATCAGCCGAATCGCCTGAGGACTGGGGCCGATGAACTTGAGGTTGCACGCCTCGCAGATCTCCGCGAGGTAGGCGGACTCGGCCAGAAAGCCGTATCCGGGGTGAACGGCGTCGGCCCCGGTGATCTCCGCGGCGCTGATGATGGCGGGGATGTTCAAGTAGGACTCGATACTCCGGGGGGGGCCGATGCAGACCGCTTCGTCGGCAAAGCGCACGTGGAGGCTGCCCGCGTCGGCCTCGGAGTACACCGCCACCGTCTTGACCCCGAGCTCCCGGCAGGCCCAGAGGACCCGGAGGGCAATCTCCCCTCGGTTGGCAATCAGAATCTTCTTGAACATCGTCTCCGGACCGCGAGCTTCGGGCCGCGCCGTCAGCCGGGCCGAATGGTGAAGAGGGAGTCCCCGTATTGCACCGGCTGCCCATTCTCAGGATGGATCTTCACGATCTCCCCGGCCACCTCAGCCTCGATCTCGTTCATGAGCTTCATGGCCTCGACGATGCAGAGGACCTGGCCCACCTGAACGTGATCACCCACGTTCACGAAGGGGGGTGAGTTGGGGTCGGGCGCGCGGTAGAACGTCCCCACGATGGGACTCGGGACCTCGGCGGAACCGTCCGAGGCGGCTTCGTCCTCTTTCGGCGGCGGCGCGCCATCCGTCGCTGCCGCCGGGGCAGCCTCGGCCGCTGCCGGTGGCGCCGTCACGGGTGCCCCCGCTGCCACGGACGGGGCGGAGATCGGTGTCGGGGGGGCCGGAGCCGGCGTCGACCGGCAGACGCGGAGCTTCACTCCGTCCTGCTCGAGCTCGAACTCCGTGATCTCCTGCTTCTCGAGGATGCGAAGGATGTCTTTCAGGTCGCTGAGGTCCACGCGGTCTCCCTGGGGCGCTAAGGCGTATCTCCAAGAGAAAGCATTATTTGCGCCGGCCGGGACCTTGTCAAGGATGCCAGCTGCGAAGACCCGCCTCCCCGATCTACTCGAACTCCTGGCGCAGGCTCAGGCCCGCCAGGCGCAGGGCAAACCGCGCCCGTCCCACGATCGCCCCGGGGCTGAGCGCCGCGAACAGGAAGTACTCCGGCGTGATTGCGACGAGCAGGGTCGTCATCCGCTCCGTCACCATCGTCAGCTCCCGCAGCCCCCCCAGGCCCGTGTCCGTGCTCGTGGAGAGGCTGGCGCGAAGCAGCGTGGTGTGCTCCGCGGCCACGGTCTCGATGTCGGACACCGGCCGCGGCGCGAGCTTGTCGATGGGGATTCCGTCCGTTCCGATGACCATGAGCGTCTGGGTCTCCGGCACCCGGTCGGCAACCGCTTGCAGTGCTGTCCGGAACCCGGCCACCTCTACCTCCCCCGGCGGACGACGGCTAGAAGCGATTCCAGCCGCTCGATCGTTCTCTCCAGCGCGCGGCGTCGAGCCGCCCGCTCGTCCCCATCGTCAGGCTCGGGGACCGAGTGGTCGCCCGCCGAGTCCCTCGCCAGCGTCTCGATCTCCGCGAGCCGCGCCCGCACGGTGTCGTTGCCGGGCTCCTCCTCGAGGACCTGGCGGAGCACCTCCACCGCGCGCCCCAGCAGCCCCTGCTGAAGGTAGATGTCCGCGAGCGTCGCCGACGAAAGAGGGGGCTGGCGGGCGTCCGGGGCGGCCGCCGCGCCGGGGGCCGAATCGGCTTCGGGCGCCACGGCCCTGGTCGACTCCGGTGGCCGGTTCCGGCCCGCCGCCGGTTTCTCCGGTCCAGGGCGCGGCGGCTCCTCCCGGCCCACCTCGACGGTCCGCACTCCCATGGGCAGGGTGGGGGGCAGCGGCTCCTGGAGCGCCCGGTGTCGGCCCGCCGAGACCGGAGGGGGCGGATCGGCCCCAGCGG
This sequence comes from Acidobacteriota bacterium, assembly GCA_022340585.1. GTDB lineage: Bacteria > Acidobacteriota > Vicinamibacteria > Fen-336 > Fen-336 > JAJDNS01. Next base: position 43,448 of record JAJDNS010000028.1, on the reverse strand, counting down.
CCCCCCCGGCGCCCCGTGTCGGCGGCAGCGGCGCCCGCGGCTCCCCCCGAGGGTCCGCAGGCATCTGGACCCGAACCGTGGGCGGGAGATCGCCGTCACCCTCTCCGGGTGCGTTCGGCCCGGGCGCCTCCCCCGTAGGCGCCCTGGGCTCCTCCGCACGCCGCACCGCCGCCACCGGCTTCGTTGCCTCTCGTGCTTCCGACGAGGCCCCGGTGCCCGGGCTGCCCCCCCCCCCGGCTCTGTCCTGGAGGGCGCGCACCCGCGCCTGCACCTGGGGGTCTCCTGGAGCCATCTCGAGGGTTCGCCGGTACCGCGCCAGCGCCGCCCCGAGATCTCCCAGCGTCTCGAGGGCTTCCCCCAGCACCCGGCTGGCGAGGATGTTGTCGGGGGCCTCCCGAACCGCGGTTTCGAGCTCCGCCCTGGCCGCGGCCGCATCGCCGGCGTCCAGGAGGGCCCGGCCCAGCGTCAGCCGGGCCGACGGGTAGCTCGGGTGCCGCTCGAGGCCGGCCCGCGCGACGCTGATCGCCTCCTCGACCTGACCGACCTTTCGCAGCTCCTCGGCAAGGTGGGCGAACAGCCGGGAGCCGGGGTCCCGCTCGAGGCGCTGCCGAAGGTCGTCAATCCTGGTGTCAGCCACGCTCACTCACGTGCAACCCTGGTCTCCCCAACGGCGCGCCGCGACCCGGGGACGGGCGTGATGGCCCCGTTGTGCCGCGGTTGGTTCACCGCCTCCCCGGTGGAGCCGACCTTCTAGTCCTGCGTGATCTGCACAGAACCGAGCGCGGTCCCCGCGGTGGCGTCGATGGAGTAGGGCCGGACGATCACCTCGACCCTCCTCTGCTGACGTCCCGCCACGTAAATGACAGCCGCCACACCGTTGGCGTCGGTGGCCATCACGAAGCCCTCCTGGAGAGGTCCTACGTACGTCGAGGCGGCCGACGGCACGAGCTTGCCGTCGCCATCGTGAAGGAACCAGACGGCCCGGCCTTCCGCAGGATTCCCATTCTGCTCCCGCAGCGTGAGCTGAACGACCGAGCGGCTCACCCCGTCCGCGTTCAGGACGTCGGGAAGCGCCACCAGCTGGGTCGAGATTCCTCGATCCGACGGTCCGACAGGGGGCGGCTCCTCCTGCTTGTCGAGCCCGCAGCTCGCCAGGCCCAGGGCCAGCCCCACGGCGGCGAGCACGTGAGCGTACCCTCTCAGCCGATTGACAGGTTGCCAAACACGCATTTCTCGCATCTCCTCGCCCGAGCCTAGCCGCCCGTTTCGCACGTATCGGTACCATCCCCGAAGTCGGCGAACGTGATCTGAACGCTGCCCGACGCGGACACCCCATCCCCGTTGAGGGTCTCCCCGTACAGCGTCACCTCGGCACGCATCGTCACCACGTCGGTGCCGGTGACGTTCTTGAGCGGGGCCTCGAGCTTCGCCTGGTGACGGACCATGGTCACCGGGAACTCGACGCTCGCGCCCCCGTCGATGGTCTGGGTCAGGGGCCCGGAGATCTCGTACGGGACGTCCAGACCCTGCACGTCGCGTCCGTCGGACCGTGTGTACTTGACGTGGTAGGAGGAAACGGTCACCGTGTCGCGGCGGGTCGGTGTCAGGTTGGGGTTCTTGGCCACCACCTCCGCCTCCACGAGCACGTCGCAGTTCACGATCGTGTTCTCTTCGCTGACGATATCCGACAGCACCGGGCCTCCGTCCTCGATGCTCCTCACGACGAGCAGGACGGACGCCTGGCTGTCCGTGACATAGTCGTCACCGCAGCCCACGAGGGCCAGCGCTGTGGCAAGGGCGAGTCCGCCACCGAGCCTCAGAGCCCACCCCCTCCTGTATTGCCTATTGAGCCTGGAGGTCCTCATACGTTCCTCTCACCCCTTCACGATTTGACGATGCGCGGCGTGATGAACAGCAGGAGCTCGTTGTTCGTCATGTCGACGCGTTTGTTCTTGAACAGGTACCCCAGTATGGGGATCTTGCCCAGGAACGGTGTCGACTCCCGGTTCAGGAACTCCTGGCTCTGGTAGATACCGCCGACCACCGCGGTCTGGCCGTCCGTGACCTGCACGATCGTCTTTGCCGACTGCGTGTTGATCGGGGGAATCCCGTTCACGAGGTTGGCGAAGTCGGCGGAGTTGTTCTCGACCTCGAGGTTCAGGATCACGGTGCCGGCGTCGGTGATCTGCGGCGTCACCTTCAGCGTCAGGACCGCGTCCTTGAAGGTCACGGTCACGGTATTGTTCGCCACGGTCTGAATGGGAATCTGGATGCCCTGCTTGATCTCCGCCGCGGTGTTGTTCTGGGTGGTCACCTTGGGCGTGGAGAGCAAGCGGCCCCTCCCCTGCCGTTCGAGGGCGGTCAACGCGAGGTCCAGATTGAAGTTGCCCAGGAGGTTTCCGGTCGAGATCCCGAGGGCGGAGTTCACTGAGGTGGCCGGCAGGTTCACCGCGTAGCCGCGTCCGGTGTTCCCGATCCCGGTGTCGGAGCTTACGCCCCCGGGACCGGTCATGTCCCCGCTCGGGAAGCCGACGTTCGGGGTGATGGCGTTGCCGCTGAGCACCATCTGGTTCGGATACGTGAGGTTCGTGGCGTTCCCGAACCGTGCGGTCCGCTCGAGGCCAAAGCCCCACTGCACGCCGATGTCACGGACGAAGTTCCGGGACGTGACCACTATCCGGGCCTCGATCTCGACCTGGGGCGTCGCCGTGTCGAGCTCGCCGATCAAGGTCTTTGCCTGCTCGATGAAGTCCGGCAGGTCGCGGATGATGATCGTGTTGGTGCGCTCGTCGACGTTGATCTGACCGCGCGAGGACAGCGCGCCGGCGCTCTGGAGAACGCCCGAGAGCGTTTCGGCCTTCGCGTAGGAGATGCGCCGCGTGTAGTCATCGAGGTCGCCGGCGAGGGCCTTTGCCTCGTCCAGCTTGCGACGATCCTCTTCCTCCCGCTCGAGGTCCTGGAGCCTGGCGATGCGGATGACGTTGCCCTCGAGCACGCAGCCAAGCCCGTGGGTCTTGAGGATCAGCTCCAGCGCCCGCCCCCACGGCACCTCGTTCAGCTTCAGCGTGACCTTGCCGCTCACTCCCGGGTTCACGACGACGTTCAGGCCCGAGATGTCGGCGAAGAGGCGGAAGATGTCCTGGAGATCACCGTCCTTGAAGTCGAGGCTGATGGGCGTTCCCAGGTCCCCGCTCTGCCCGCACGCCATCCCCACCGAGTCGTCTTCCGGCAGCGGTGGCAGGTCGCCCGGGAGATCCTCGGGGAGTTGCGGCTCCGGCAGCGGCGGGAGCGAAAGCGGCTCCAGCGCCACCGGGACCGGGGTCGCCTCCGGTTCGGCCAGGGGCATCGGCTCCACCGGCTCCGCCGGCTCCGGCGCCCTCAAGGCGGCCAGGGGTGCGTGGGCCGGGGGCCGGGGCTCCCCTTCTTCACCGAAGACGATCCGGATGTCGGTCGCTCCCTCGACGATGCGGTACGGCGTCTTGTCCGCGAGGTCGACCACGAGGCGCGCCACCTTCGGCGAGGCGGCCGAGAACTGGCCCATGCGCACGCGCTCGATCGGCCCCTCGTTCACCTCGAGGAGGCGGAAGCTCTCGTTGGCCGCCACGTCGGCGAAGTCGATGACCAGGCGGTCCGGTCCCGGGAGGGTGAAGTCCTGGTACTTCAGACGTCCGTCGGCCCGCACGGTGAAGGCCGGCAAGTCGCCTCCCCCCTCGCGCGCCACGGCCAGGATTCGGGTCGCCGGGGCGGCCGGTGGCAGCTCCACCACCGGGGCGGGCTCGGGCGCGGGTTCCGGGACGCCGGCGGCGACCACCGGACCGTCGTACGCCTCTGTCGCTGCGGGCTCGACGGGCGGGGGTGGCGGCATCGGCGGCAGCGCCTCCGAGGCCACGGGTGCCGGGGCGACGGGCCCCGGGACCGGAGCCGGGTCCGCGGCCGCGGCGGCCGGCCGCTCGAAGACCAGGTTCAGGTCCTTGTCCCGGGAGAAGATCTGGTACGGGACGAGGCTGGCCAGACGCACCTCGACCCGCGCCAGGTTCCGCCCGTCCGCCCGCGCCAGACTCGTGATCCGAACAGACTCGACCTCGGCGGTGCCCACGTCGATCCGCGCGGGAACCTGGGAGGCGTCCACCTCCGGGATGTCCACCACCAGGGTCAGCGGGTCCGGACTGTAGTACGTGTAGGCGAGCGGCCCGGTGCACTGGACGACCAGACGGGTCGACCGCTCGTTGCTTTCCTGCCGGATATCGGTGATCGTCGTCGGGGTCCCGTCCTGCGCGGGGACCGACGAACCCGCCAATACGAGGGCGGCCGCGATCAGGCAGACCCCAGCGAGCTTCGCTCTCATTGCCTCGCCTCCTCCGACGCATACAGACTCTTGCGGACCTCACGCGACTTCACCGGCGACAGGGGATCCGTCACCTCCTGCCGGAAAGTCACCGAGGTGGCGTCCACGGCGGTGATGACCCCGTCATAGAGCCGCTGCCCGGTTCTCACGAAGTACGACTTGCCATCCGCCCCGAGGAACGTCGCGATGAAGCCAGGGTCGGCGGCGACTCCCATGCCCCCTCCCGTGGTTCTCACGATCCCCTTCAAGGCGACCTCCTGGATCAGGAAACCCTCCATTCCCGGCTTCCTGGTCTTGGGGCCACGATCCGCGGCAACCGGCCGCTGGAGACTGACGAAAGGATCGCGCCGCCCCTGCGAGTTGTAGGTGTACCCCCCAGTGTCGACCTCGACGTCGAGGGGTGGGCGCTCCACCGCCTCCCCCGGCGCCGTTGCCGGCGGGGGTGCCGCCTCCGCTCCGGGCGCCGGGGCCTCCGGAGCCTGGGCCCCGGCCGGCGCCGCCATCAGGGCGAAGCCGACAAACACCAGAAGGAGGGCTTTCACCACGTTCCCCTTCATCTCTGCCCCCCGGCCTGCCCGCCCTGGGCGCCTGGCGGCGGCTCGTGGTAGACGTAGGTCGTCGCCACCGCCTGCACGCTCACGGTGTTGTTGATGGCCTGGTTGCTCTGCGACTTGATCTTGACGTTGCCCACGTTCACGAGGCGGGACATGCGGCTGATCCGGTCGAAGAAGGCCCCGAGGTTGTGGTAGGTCCCGTCGATGTCGATGTTGATGGGCACCTCGAGGTAGAAGTCGCGCTGGGCCACGGGGGCGGGGTTGAACTTCTTGATGGCGAGGCTGGACTGGGCCGCGAGGTACTGCACGCGGCGCATCAGGTCCGGCATCTCCTTCTCCGGCGGGAGGATGCGCTTCAGGGTCTCGAGACGCGCCTCGAGGGCCTGGACCTCCCGCTGGAACTCGGGCAGCCGGTTGGCCGTTGCCTCGAGAGCGCGAATCTGCGTCTGGAGGTCGGCCAGCTGCTGCTCCTTCTGCTTCTGCTGCTCGAGGGCATCCGAGTAGTAGAACCAGTAGAAGCCTCCGCAGATGAGCGCGGCGATGAGGACGGCCACGCCCAGCTGACCGGCCAGGGGAAGTCTGGTGAGGGCGTTGTCTGCCATCTCAGTCCTCCTCCCCTACCTTGGGGCCCCGGGCGGGGGAACGCCCGCCGCGGCCGCCGCTTCGGCCGCGGCCTTCTTCTTGGCCTCGACCTCCGGATCCCGGAAGTTTCCCTGCAGGGTGAAGTCCACGAGCGCGTTCTTCTCCTGGGTGGTGACGAGCTCGACCTGGGGGAACCACCCGCTGGTCTGGAGGGCGCTGATGAAGTCGGCCACGGCGGCGAGGCTGTTGCTCTGACCACCGAAGCGCACGGCACCCACCGTCTCGTCCATTTGCGAAAGCCATACGTAGTCGGGGAGGGCCTTCGAGACCTCGTCGAGCATGTGAACCGGGCTCTTCTGAGCGGTCCGAAGCATCTCGATCACCGCGACCTTGTTCTCGAGAACGGCCTTCTTCTGCTGGAAGGCGTCAACCTGCTGCTTGATCGCCTGGAGGTCCTGCTGTCGCTTCCGGTCGGCGGCGATCCGGGTGTCGAGGTCCTTGAGCTTGTTGCTCTGGAACCACCAGGCCCCGGCACACAGCACCGCCGCACCCCCCGCGAAGAGGGCCAGCAGCAGGTAGCTCTGCAGCGCCCCCGTCGACGGAAGCGCCGGGCCGCCTGACTTCTTCTTTGTCGCCCTCTCGGGCGCGAGAAGGTTGATGCGCATCATCGATCACCCACCCTACGCACGGCCAGGCCCACGGCAATGGCCGCCGAGGGTCCAATGTCGTCGAGAAAGGCCGGGTCGAAGTCCTTCTCGTTGTAGCGCACGTTGAGGAAGGGGTTGAGCAGTTCCACCGGGGCATCCAGCCGATCGGCCAGCAGATCGCGCAGCCCGTGCACCTTGGCCGCCCCACCGGACAGGTAGATCTGGTCGACCCGGTCCTCCTGGCTGGTGGCGCGGAAGAAGTCGAAGGTCCTCTGAATCTCGGTGGCGATGTTCTCGGAGACCGCCTGCAGGATGGGGGTGAGGGACTCAGCCGAGGCCCCTTCGACCTGCTCTCCCCTCTTCAGGGCTTCCGCCTGTTCGAAGGAGAGGTTGAGGTCCTTCTGGATCGCGTCCGTATACTGGTTCCCCCCCACCGCGATGTCACGGTTGAAGGTCGAGCTGCCATCCTTCACCACGTTGATGTTCATGATGGAAGCCCCGATGTTGAGCAGCGCGACCACCCGACCCGGATCCGGGACGTAGTTGGCCTCGTAGCAGTTCTGCAGCGCGAAGACGTCCACGTCGACGATCGTCGGGTTCCGGCCCGCCTGCGTGATCGCCGAGGTGTACTCGCTGATCTTGTCCTTCTTGACCGCCACCAGCAGCACGTCCATGTTCCCGCCGGACGCTGCCCCCTCCACCACCTCGTAGTCGAGGGACACGTCCTGGATGTCGAACGGGATGTACTGCTCGGCCTCCCAGTGAATCGACTCGGCCAGTTCCTCCTCGCTCATCTGGGGCAGGCTGATCTTCTTGACGATGACGGCGTTGCCAGACACTCCGGTCGAAACGTCGGTCGTCTTGATGCGGTTGTCCTGGAAGAGGTTCTGGACCGCGTCGATGACCGCCCCGGAATCCATGATGGCTCCGTCCACGATGGCCTCGGGAGGCAGCGGCTCGAGGCCGATGTTGAGAAGCTGGAGCTCGTCGCCGCCCTTGCCGCCGACCTTGAGCTCCACCGCCTTGACCGCGGACGAGCCGATGTCGACGCCAACCAGTCCCTTCACCTTTCCGAAAAGACCCACGGGCGTCTCTCCTCTACTGAGCCGTCTCGCTCACATCGTTCACGTCGATCACAACCTCAATGCCACATGGGCCGACCCGTCGTGTCGCCCTTTCCGGTGCCGGCCTTCAGAACTCAATCTCAATCTGTGTTTATCAAAGATAGTTAAAGTTCTGCGTGAAGCTACCAGAGCCCCCCAACCATGTCAAGCGCAAAGTGAGGGTTCGTCACGTAAACCCCCGACAACGCTAGCCCCTGAGCCGTGACCGGCGCCGGGCCCTCCCCCCAGGCGGTCTCCCGCCCTGGCGCGGGACGGTCATTAACGGTCCCGGGAGGCCCACAAGGCTGTGTCCGGGATCACAAAACGTCCCCGAAGGGGCCAAGAAATGAGGTTAGAAGCGGATGATGGGGGCCGGCCGGTCCTCGACGTGGATCGTGTCGATGAAGCGCACCTGGCGGGGACGGGTGGTCATCACCAGGCAGTGGGACCGGATCCCGTCGCCGAAGAACCGCACTCCCTGGAGGAGGGTCCCCCGCGTCACTCCCGCCGCCGCGAAGATGATGTCCTCTCCGGGAGCGAGCTCCTCGGTCTCGTAGATCCGGTCGAGGTCGGTGATCCCCATCTTCCCCATGCGGTCGGCATCCGAAGGACGCGCCAGCACCAGGCGGCCCTGAATCGAGCCGTCCAGACACCGCATGGCGGCCGCCGTGAGCACTCCCTCGGGAGCGCCCCCTGTCCCCATCACCGCGTGGACGCCGGTCCCGGAGACCGCCGCCGAGATGCCGGCAGAGAGGTCGCCGTCTCCGATCAGCCGGATCCGCGCCCCGGCCCTTCGGATGTCGGCGATGAGACCCTCGTGGCGCGGGCGGTCGAGAACGATGATCACCAGATCGTCGACGTCGCGGCCCAGTGCGCTGGCCAGGCCGGCCAGGTTCTCGGCCACCGGGGCGTCGAGGGCGACCCGGTCCCGGGCCACTCCCGGCACGACCAGCTTCTCCATGTAGACGTCGGGCGCGTGGAGGAGTCCCCCCTGCTCCGCTGCCGCCAGCACCGCCATCGCGCCCGAGGCGCCGGTCGCGCAGAGGTTGGTGCCCTCGAGGGGGTCTACGGCGATGTCCACGGACGGGCCCTGGCCCGTTCCCACGCTCTCGCCGATGAAGAGCATGGGCGCCTCGTCCCGCTCCCCTTCTCCGATGACGATGCTCCCGGCGATGGCGACGCTCTCCATCTCGCGCCGCATGGACTCCACGGCCACGCGGTCCGCGCTCTCGCCGTCGCCCTGGCCCATGGTGCGGGCGGCGCCGATCGCGGCCTGCTCCACGACCCGGACGAACTCGAGGGAGAGATCGGGGGGGATCATCCTCGGTACGCGGGGAGCTCGACGCGCCGGGGCTTGTCGCGGCGGTAGCCGAGGGCGTAGTCCGCCTGCATCAGCTTGTGGACCTCGCGGCTGCCCTCGTAGATCACCGCGGCCTTGCAGTTGCGGTAGTAGCGGCCGACCGGGTACTCGTCGGAGTATCCGTTGGCGCCGTGGACCTGCACCGCGTCCGCCGCCGCGCGCTCGGAGGCCACGGTGGCGAACCACTTGGCGAGGGAGGTCTCTCGCGTGTTCCGGCGCCCGGTGTTCTTCATCCAGCCCGCCTGCAGCCACAGGAGCCGCGATGCCTCGTAGTCGGAGACCATCTGGGCGATCATCTCCTTCACCAGCTGGTGCTGGCCGATCGGGACCCCGAAGGTCTCGCGCCCCTGGGCGTAGCGCACGGAGGCGTCACGGCAGGCCCGGATGAGCCCGGTGGCCCCCGCGGCCACCGTGTAGCGGCCATTCTCGAGCGCGAACATGGCGATCCTGAAGCCCTCGCCCTCCTCGCCCACCCGGTTCTCGACCGGGACCTCGACGTCCTGGAGCGAGAAGCCCCCGGTGTTGCCGGCCAGGATCCCCCACTTCTCCGTCAGCGAGTAGGAGCTGAAGCCCTTGAAGCCGCGCTCGACGATGAAGGCCGACATCCCGGAGTGGTCTCGCTTCTTCTTCTTTTCCTGGTCGGTCCAGGCGATGACCAGGAAGTGGTCGGCCACGTCGGCGAGGCTGATCCAGGTCTTCTCCCCGTTCAGGACGTAGCGGTCGCCCCGGCGAACCGCGGTCGTCTGGATCCCGACCGCGTCGGAGCCGGCGTTGGGCTCGGTCAGACCGTAGGTCGCGATGCGGTCGCCCCTCGCCTGGGGGGCCAGGTAGCTCTGCTTCTGCTCCTCGCTCCCCCAGCACCAGAGGGTCATGGAGTTGAGCCCGACGTGCACGGACATGATCACCCGGAGGTGGGTGTCGACGTACTCGAGCTCCTCACACGCCAGGCCGAGGCTCACGTAGTCCATGCCCGCCCCCCCGTACTCCTCGGGGAGGCAGATCCCCAGCAGCTGCAGCTCGGCCATCTGCCGGATGAAGTCCGGCTCGAAGCGGTGGGCCCGGTCCAGGTCGTGGACCTTCGGCGCGACCTCCTTCGCCCCCCAGTCGCGCAGGGTCTCGACGAGCGCCTCGTGCTCGGACCCCAGCTCGAGGTCGATCACGACCCCTGGCCCTCGCCGTCCTCGGGTGACGATGCCGCCTCGGCGAGGAGGCGCTTCGACTCGTCGAGCCGATCGGCGGGCACGTAGACACGGACGATGGCAAAGGAGCGCGCGGTCGGCAGCGGCTCCTGGCGGAAGCTCTTGTCGATCACCCGGGCCTCGATGCCCGCGGCCCGCAGGTGTCCGGCCATGAACTCCGCCTCGTACCGTTTGGCGACCTCCGCGACGACCTCCCAGCCGCCGCCCGGGTCCTCGTCCTCGCCGTCGCTCATCGACCCTTCCAGTCCGGCTTGCGCTTCTCGACGACGGCGCGCAGGCCTTCCTCGACGTCCTCGGTGGCCATGAGCTGGTTGAGGTAGACGTCCTCGGCGTGCTCCACCGCCTCCTCGAGAGGCAGGTCGAGCCCCCCGGCGATGGCCCGTCGGGCGAGCTGCACGATGGGGGCGCTCGACTCCTCGAAGCGATGGACGAGTGCCGCCGCCTCCGCTTCCAGGCGATCGTCGGGAACGACCCGGGTCACGAGCCCCGCCGCCTGGGCCTCCGCCGCACTCAGGGTGCCGCCCAGCAGGATCATCTCGAACGCCCGCTTCCGTCCCACCAGGCGCGGCAGAAGGGCGGCGGCCATGGCGTTGAAGACCCCGCCACGGATCTCGGGGTGTGCGAACTTGGCGCTCTCGGCAGCCAGGACGATGTCGCATCCCGCCGCGAGCAGGCAGCCCGCCCCGAGGGCCGGCCCCTGGACCACCGACAGCGTCGGCTTGTCGACCTTGGCGAGGGCCGCGAAGATCCGCCGGAAACCCTGGAGCATCGGATACGCGCGGTCTCCGAGATGATCGTTGATCTCGAACCCGGCCGAGAAGTACTTCCCGGAGGCGAGGAGCGCCACGAGCCTGGTCTCCGGCTCGAACTCGAGCGACTCGAGGGACGTGGCGAGCTCCCGCATCAGATCTGAGGAGAGGAGGTTGGCCGGGGGGTGGTTCAACGTGATCCGGACGACGCCCCCGCTCCTGTCGACCTGCACGTGCTCGAGGGTTGAGCTCTCCGTCGAAGCGTACTCATCGATATCCTGGCGGCTTTCGAGGTCTTCCACCATGCGCGTGTCAGCCCCTTTCTGTCCGTAGCCAGCGCTCCACGGACGCGACAAACCTTGCGCTTCCGGGGGTTTATCGCGGTGGCCAGTTTAGCACAGTCGCCCTTGGGGAAGGCTCGCGCAGCCGGGCGCCCCGGGGCGTGATGAATAATGCGACCCAGGAGGGATCATGTCCCGCGTCGCCCGTGTCTACCGCACCTCGCTCGCGCTCCTCACCGACCTCTACCAGATCACCATGGCGCAGGCGTACTGGTCCTCGGGCACCGCCGACAAGGAGGCGGTGTTCCACCTCGTGTTCCGGAAGAACCCCTTCTCCGGTGGCTTCGCGCTGGCCTGCGGCCTCGCCCGGGCCATCGAGTGCCTGGCCCAGTTCCGGTTCGAGCCCGACGATCTCGACTTCCTGCGCTCGCTGAAGGGAAACGACGGGCGGCCGCTGCTCGACCCCGCCTTCCTCCGCGAGCTCGCGGCCCTCGAGCTCCGCTGCGACGTCGACGCGGTGCCCGAGGGGACGGTGGTGTTCCCCCAAGAGCCCCTGGTGCGAGTGCGCGGTCCGATCATGCAGGCCCAGCTGCTCGAGACGATGCTCCTGAACGTCGTCAACTTCGAGACGCTGATCGCCACCAAGGCCGCGCGGGTGTGCCTGGCGGCCCGCGGAGACGCGGTGATCGACTTTGGCCTGCGCCGCGCCCAGGACATCGACGGCGGGTTGAGCGCCTCGCGCGCCGCCTACGTCGGCGGCTGCGTCGGGACCTCGAACGTGCTCGCCGGCCGGCTGTTCGGCCTGCCCGTGCGCGGGACCCACGCCCACAGCTGGGTGATGTCCTTCGACTCGGAGCCCGAGGCCTTCGAAGCGTACGCCCGCGCCCAGCCCAACAACTGCGTGCTCCTGGTGGACACCTACGACACGCTGGACGGGGTGCGCCACGCGGTGGAGACCGGGCGGCGACTCCGGGAGCGCGGGCACGAGCTCGCGGGGATCCGCCTCGACTCCGGCGACCTGGCCTGGCTGAGCGTCGAGGCCCGGAAGATCCTCGACGCCGGGGGGTTTCCGGAGGCGGCCATCATGGCGAGCAACGATCTCGACGAGCACGTGATCACCAGCCTGAAGGAGCAGGGGGCGGCGATCACGGTCTGGGGTGTGGGGACACGGCTCGTGACGGGGGGCGACGAGCCGGCGCTCGGGGGGGTCTACAAGCTCGGGGCGGTCCGAGCCCCCGGGGAGGCGTGGCGTTATCGGACCAAGCTCTCCGAGCAGTCGATCAAGACGACGAACCCGGGCATCCAGCAGGTCCGCCGCTTCGGGACGGAGGACGGCTTCCTGGCCGACGTCATCTACGACGAGGAGCAGGGGCTCTCCGCGGAGCCGGTGATCGTCGACCCCGTCGACCCGACGCGGCGCAAGCGGGTCTCCCCGGGGACGCCAGGCACCGATCTGCTCGAGCCGATCCTGCGAGGAGGCCACGTCGTCTATGAGCCGCCTCCCCTCACCCAGGTCCGGACCCGGGCCTCCGAGCAGCTGGCGCGCCTGCACCCGGGCATCAAGCGCTTCGTGAATCCCCACCAGTTCCCGGTCGGGCTGTCGGCCGAGCTTCACGAGCTCAAGACCCGCCTCGTCCTCGAGGCCCGGCGTCCCGCCGAGCCTTGACCGGGGCCCCCTCCGCCCCTATAACGGCACGGCGTGGAGCGCATCTACCTGGATCACAACGCGACGACACCCCTGGCCCCGGAGGTCCTCGAGGCCATGCTGCCGTTCCTGCGCGCCGACTACGGAAACCCGTCGAGCCTGCACTGGTTCGGCCAGCGCGCCCGGGCCGCAACCGAGGATGCGCGGGCGCGGGTCGCCACCCTCATCGGAGCCGAACCCGCCGAGATCGTCTTCACCGCGAGCGGGACCGAGTCGGACAACACCGCCCTTCGCGGCGTGGCGGCCCGGGTCCGGGATCCTCGCCGAGGGATCGTGACCACGGCCATCGAGCACCACGCGGTGGTCAACACCGCGAAGGCGATGCGAGACGAGGGCTGGCCCGTCGCCCTCGTGGGCGTGGACGTCGAGGGTCGGGTGCGCCTCGAGGAGGTCCGGTCGACGGTGGACGATCACACCGCGCTCGTCTCGGTGATGCTCGCCAACAACGAGACCGGAGTCCTCCAACCGCTTCCGGAGGCCGCGGCGCTCGCCCACGAGCGCGGTGCCCTGGTCCACTCCGACGCCGTCCCCGCCGCGGGAAAGGTGCCGATCGACGTCACCGCCCTCGACGTCGACCTGCTCACCCTGTCTGCTCACAAGATCTACGGCCCGAAGGGGGTGGGCTGTCTCTACGTCCGACGCGGCACCGCCCTCGCCCCCCTGATGACCGGCGGCTCCCAGGAGCGCAACCGCCGAGCCGGGACCGTGAACGTGGCCGGGGTCGTGGGCTTCGGCGCGGCCGCGGAATACGCTCGCACCCGGCTCGAGGGGGACGCCGCCCGCCTGGCCGAGCTGCGCGACCGCCTCGAGGCCCGGCTGCTCTCCATCCCCGGCGCGAGCCGCAACGGAGCCGACCCCCGCCTGCCCAACACCACCAACGTCTCGTTCGAGCGCACCGAGGCCGAGGGGCTCGTCATGGCCCTCGATCTCGCTGGCGTCGCGGCTTCCACGGGAGCGGCCTGCGCGGCCGGGGGAGCCGAGCCGTCCCACGTCCTGAAGGCCATGGGCTTCCCGCCGGAGCGCGTGGAGTCCTCGCTGCGCCTGTCCCTGGGCCGCTCGACCACGGAGGAGCAGGTCGACCGCGCCGCCGCGATCATCGGGGAGTGCGTGGCCCGCCAGCGCACACGCTAGTTCGGGGTCCGGTCTCGCTCCGTGGGCCCGCGGGCCCTGGCCCCTCGGGCCTGCGGGATGCGGGGCCCGACGCCACGTGCTCCTCGGCGTGGTAGGAGGAGCGGACCAGCGGCCCCGCCTCCACGTGCTGGAAGCCGAGCCCCAGGGCGAAGTCCCGCAGGCGGTCAAACTCCTCGGGGGTGTAGTACCGGGCCACCGGCAAGTGCTTCGGCGACGGCGACAGGTACTGCCCGACGGTCAGGACATCGGCACCCGCCGACCGGATGGCCCGTATCGTCTCCTCGACCTCCTCCGTCTCCTCTCCCAGGCCCACCATGATGCCGCTCTTGGTCAGCATCCCGGCAGCCTTCGAGCGGCCCAGGAGCTCGAGAGAGCGGTCGAAGCGCGCCCCGGAGCGCGCCTGGCGGTAGAGGCGCGGCACGGTCTCGACGTTGTGGTTGAGGACGTCGGGGCGGGCGGCCAGGACAATCTCGAGGGCCTCTCGGCTTCCCTTGAAGTCGGGGATCAGCACCTCGACTGCACACCCGGGCACCCGGGCACGGATCGCGCAGATGGTCGCCGCGAAGATCGAGGCCCCCCCGTCGGCCTGGTCGTCGCGGTTCACGGAGGTGACGACGGCGTGGCGCAGCCCCATCCGGGCCACGGCGTCCGCCACCCGCCGGGGCTCGGCACCGTCGGGGGCCTGCCCCGGCAGGCCGGTCTTGACCGCGCAGAAGCCGCAGGCCCGCGTGCAGGTGTCTCCGAGGATCATGAACGTGGCGGTGCCCCGCTTCCAGCACTCCCCGAGATTCGGGCAGTGGGCCTCCTCGCAGACGGTGTGCAGATCGAGGCCCCGCATGAGGCCCCGGAGACGCTCGTAGCCGGGGCCCTGCGGCGCGCGGGCGCGAATCCAGCTCGGACGCCGGGGCCGGGACTCAGGAAGGCTGGAGCTCACTCGTCATCCTCGAAGTCGTCGTCATCCTCCTCGAACTCGTCGGGATCGTCGTCGTCCCAGCCGTCGTCGTCCGCGAAATCGTCCTCCTCGAAGTCATCGTCCTCGAGGTCGGCCCCGTCGTCGTCCACGCTCTCGAAATCGTCCAGCTCGTCGTCACCACCGAGCAAAGGTCTACTCTCTCCACTCACGTCCCCTCCTCGGTCCCCGCGGCCGGGGCCTGCCGGCGCTCCCGCGCGCCATCCTCACACATTATCGCTGCTGCCAGAGAGCTCGATTCGTATTATCCTCTCCTTCGTCCACGGGCGAACGGGGAGGGATCCCGCTCCCGGCGCCCGGGACCGAGCGGAGGAGACCGCGATGATCGTCGTCTGCCCGAGTTGCCAGTCGCGCTATCGGTTCGACGAGGCCAAGCTGGGCGATCGGACCAGCGCCAAGACCCGGTGCGCCAAGTGCGGAGGCGCGATCGAGATCGAGAACCCGGTCACAGCGGCCCCGATGCCGCTGGAGGAGCCGGCCGCGCCCACGCCCGCTCCCGCGCCGGTCCCGGCACCGGCTCCGGCTCCGGCACCTGAGCCAGCTCCCCCGGAGACGACGGACGAGTCACTCCGCACTGTCGAGACTCCCGTCCAGCCCCCGGCCAAGGCGTCCAACGCCGGAACGGAGACGATCGCCGGAGGGGATGCCGCCAAGATGGGCCTGCTGCAACTGCCCACCGACAAGCGATTCTCCCTCGCCGTCATCCAGGGCTCGGCCACCGGCCAGATCTTCCAGATCAGCAAGACGCGCACGTTGATCGGGCGCTCCGGAAGCGACATCAACCTGGAGGACCCGGAGGCCTCGCGTCAGCACGCGGCCCTGGAGATCATCGGCGACGTGGCCGTCCTCCGCGACCTCGACTCGACCAACGGCACCTGGATCGATCTCGAGCGGATCGAGCAGTATCAGCTGTCGAATCAGCAGGAGTTCCGCATCGGGACCCACGTCCTCATGTTCATCGTCACCAGCGTGGAGTAGCTCTCTGCCCGGCGACATTGACCTCGAGGTCTTTCGCGACGAAGGCCGCCGCCTCGTCGACTGGATCGCCCGCTACCTGGCCGAGGGGGAGAAGCTCCCTGTACTGTCTCGTCTCCGCCCGGGGGAGCTGAGGGCCGCCCTCCCCCCGTCCCCTCCGGAGCGGGGCGAGCCCCTCCCCGAGATCCTGGCCGACGTCGAACGGCAGATCGTCCCCGGCATCACCCACTGGAACCACCCCTCCTTCTTCGCCTATTTCTCGATCACCTCGTCGGCCCCGGGGATCCTGGGGGAGATGTTGTCCGCCGCCTTCAATGTCAACGGCATGCTCTGGCGGACCTCTCCCGCCGCCACCGAGCTCGAGACCGTGGTCATGGACTGGCTGCGCCAGCTTCTGGGGCTGCCGGAAGGGCTGTTCGGCGTGATCCAGGACACCGCGTCGGCCTCCTCGCTCGTGGCGCTCGCCGCCGCCCGAGAGGCGGTCCCCGGCCTCGACGCCCGCCAGCGGGGCCTCGTCGGACAGGCCCGGCTCCGGGCCTACGCCTCGGAGCAGGCCCACTCGTCAATCGAGAAGGCGGCCATCGTCCTCGGCGTGGGCCAGGAGGGGTTCCGCAAGATCCCGGTCGACGACGAGTTCCGGATGGACGCGGCCGCCCTCGACCACGCCATCGCCGAAGATCGGGCCGCCGGGTGGACGCCCTTCGCGGCGGTCGCCACCGTCGGCACCACCTCCACCACCAGCGTGGACCCCGTCCCCGCCATCGCGGACATCTGTGAGCGCCAGGGACTCTGGCTCCACGTCGACGCGGCCTACGGCGGGTCGGCGGCCATCCTGCCCGAGTGCCGCCACGTCCTCGAGGGCTGCGAGCGGGCCGACTCCCTGGTCATGAACCCCCACAAGTGGCTGTTCGTGCCCATCGATCTCTCGGCGTTCTACACCCGACGCCCCGAGGTCGTGCGCGCGGCCTTCAGCCTCGTTCCCGACTACCTCCGCACCCCGGAGGACGGCCTGGCCCCCAACCTCATGGATTACGGGGTCAGCCTCGGTCGCCGCTTCCGCGCCCTCAAGCTGTGGATGGTCCTGCGGGCCTTCGGGCGCGAGGGCATCGTCGAGCGTCTCCGCGAGCACCTGCGCCTGGCCCGCCTGTTCCGTGAGTGGGTGGAGGCCGACCCCCACTTCGAGATCATGGCCCCCACTCCCCTGTCCGTCGTGTGCTTCCGCGCCCTGTTCCCCGACCACGACGACGAGGGGCACGACCGCTTGAACGACGAGGTGGTCGAGGCCGTGAACGCCACCGGGGAGGTGTTCTTGTCGCCTACGAAGCTCCGCGGGCGGACCGCCCTGCGCCTCGCCGTGGGGAACATCCGTACCGAGGAGCGCCACGTGCGGCGGGCGTGGGAGCTGCTCTCCGAGGCCGCGGCGGCCCGGCGCCCCTGAACGCGGCACCGGGCCCACGCAAGCTGTTCGGTTCCGCACATCCCGTTCCCCACCTCCGGTACGCTCTTCCGGGGCCCCGGATCAGGAGTTGAAGAACCCCACGATGTAGCCCAGCGCGACTGTGACCAGGATCAGCCCCATCATCCACTCGAGGGCCCGGCTGGGGACGTGCTTCTGCACACGAGCCCCCAGGCTCATCCCGACCATGCCCCCCAGGCCGAAGAGGAGACCCAGCGTCCAGTCCGGGGCGATGGGCAGACTCCGGTCGACGAGGGCGATCCCCTGGTAGGCGACCACTGCCACAAGAGAGGTGATGCCCGTGGCGGCCAGCGCCGCGCCGGCCACTCTTCGCACGGGCAGGTGAAACATGCTCACGAGGAGCGGGGCGATGATAGCCCCGCCTCCGATGCCGTACACACCGCCCACCAGTCCTACGATCACGCTGAGACCGAGCACCCCTGCCCTCGAGAAGCCCCCCTCGGCCTCGGCCCGCCGCGCCCCGCTCCGGGTCCGGCGCGCGGCGAGCAGGCTTCCCCCGACGTACAGGAGCACCACCCCCGCGAAGAGCTTGAAGCGGGCTGGCTCCGGGAGGTAGCGGACGCGGAGAAAGGTTCCCAGGAGGGCGCCGGGTGCCGTTCCCGTGATGAGCACCCGCGCCAGGGGCCAGCTCATCCGCCCCTCCTTCGCGTATCGGGCCACTCCGCTCGGGGTCGCGAGTACGTTGTAGAGGTGGTTCGTTGCGGAGACGGCCGGGCTCGTGAAGCCCAGGACGCTGACCTGAAAAGGCAGAAGCAGGAAGGCGCCCGAGACGCCGGCCATCGAGGTGAAGAAGGAGATGGACAGCGAGACGAGGGGCAGGAGGAGGAGCGGGGCGTCGAGGGAGAACCCGGAGGAATCCAAGCCGACCTCCGCGCCGAGTATAGGAGAGCCGGGCAGCCCCGTCACGCGCCCGCCGGGGGGCTACCGGGAGGGATCCGGAAGGATCCGGAGCATACCCCTTGCCCCAGGCCAGCCCATTATGCTATTAACCTGATCGAATAAGTCGTATAAGGGAGCGCCATGAAGCTGACCGCCCGCAGTGAGTACGCCCTGCTCGCCCTCGTCCAACTCGCCCGACGGGGGACGCGGGACTACATGACCGTCCAGAGCATCGCCGAGGCGCAGGGGATACCGCCCAAGTACCTCGAGCAGATCCTGCTGCCCCTGAAGCGGGCCCACTACGTCAAGAGCCTGAAAGGACAGGGGGGCGGCTACCGCCTGGCTCGGCCCGCGGACACCATCAGCCTGGCGGAGGTCATCCGCCTTCTCGACGGGCCGCTGGCGCCCACCGAGTCCGTGAGCCACTACTTCTACGAGGCGACCCCCATCGAGAAGGCGCCGCGGATCGTGAGGGTTCTCCGAGGGATCCGGGACCACGTTTCCAGGGTTCTCGAGAAGACCACCATAGCCGACGTGACCTGAGAGGAGGTAGAGATGTCCCAGACCAAGAGCACCAACATCACCCAGCAGGACGCCTCCGTGACGCGGGCGCAGAGAGAGGCCCTCCTGGGCCAGCGAGGAGCCGTGGTGTGGTTCACGGGCCTGTCCGCGTCCGGCAAGTCGACGGTGGCCAGGCTCGTGGACAAGGCCCTCCACGAGCGCGGGAAGCACTCCTGCGTCCTCGACGGCGACAACATCCGCTTCGGGCTGAACAGCGACCTCGGGTTCAGCCCCGAGGACCGCAACGAGAACATCCGCCGCATCGGCGAGGTGGCCAAGTTGTTCGCTCAGAGCGGCACCATCGCCCTCACTGCGTTCATCTCCCCCTACAGTGCCGATCGGGATCGGAACCGGGCCATCAACGCTCCAGGGGACTTCATCGAGGTCTTCGTGGACTGCGCCCTCGAGGCATGCGAGGCGCGCGACCCGCGGGGGCTCTACGCGAAGGCGCGCGCGGGGAAGATCCCCGAGTTCACGGGGATCTCGGCCCCCTACGAGTCTCCGAAAGAGCCGGAGATCGTCCTGCAGACGGACCAGGAGGACGAGGTCCGAAGCGCCGCCCGGGTGATGGCCTACCTCGACGGGAAGGGCTACCTCCGGTCACCAGCCGGCTGGGTCACTCCGCCGATCGAACCCCTGAATCCTCGTCCTCCAGCTCTCGGAGGGCCCGGAGAACGCCCAGCGGGCTCTGCCCCTCGATCTGGCTCATGACGCGGACGATGCGCTCCGCCCGGAAGCTCAGCTTCTTCGTGACACGAGCGTGGTAGGCGTCCCGGAGCGGGTGGACGAGGAGGTGGCGAGGCAGCCCACACCACGGGTGAGGTCTTCTTCTCTCCGACCAGGCTCCTTGGAAGAGCCGCCCTCCGGCTCGCGGTCGGGAACATCCGCACCGAGCAGTGCCACGTCCGGCGTGCCTGGGAGCTGCTGGCCGAGGAGGTGGCGGCGCGACGACGCGGAGGCGAGGCCGCAGAGCCCCGCGACTTTTGCGCGATTCCTGGAAGACGCGAAAAACGGGCCCGTGCGGCCCCCCAGATCGTCCCAGTCGGTCGGTTTGACCCTCGCCGCGGCTGGCCGGCCGTTTGCATCGTTAGGTATTTGGACGGGGAGCCGGAGGTCATGCAGTCGGGAGACACCGTCGTCGTCCAGAGCCGCGAGCTCGAGACCCTGCTGGGGGCTCTGCGCGAACGCGGCTACGAAACGATTGGGCCCGTCCTGAGGGACGGCGCCGTCGCCTGCGGGGAGCTTCACTCCCTCTCCGACCTCCCAGCAGGCTGGACGGACGAGCAGGACGCGGGGCGGTACCGCCTCCGCCGCCGCGACGACCAGGCCCTTTTCGGGTACGCCGTGGGCCCGAATTCCTGGAAGAGGTTCCTCGAGCCTCCCTCGCAGGTGCGCTGGCGGGGTCGGCGAGTGGACGGCGGGTTCGAGGACCTGGCCTCCCCGGAGCGCCCTCGGCGCTACGCCTTCTTCGGTCTGCGTCCCTGCGATCTGGCCGCCCTCCTAATCAAGGATCGGGTCTACCAGGCGTGCGCCGGGATCGACTCCAGCTATCGATCGCGGCGAGAGGGTGCCTTCCTGGTCGTGGTGAACTGCGGCTCCCCGTCCGGCACCTGCTTCTGTGCCTCGATGGGCACAGGACCGCGCACCGGCCCGGGCTTCGACCTGGCCTTGACGGAGCTGGCCGGCGACGATCGCCATGAGTTCCTCGTCGAGGTCGGGAGCGAGGAGGGGGCGGCCGTCGCCGAGTCCGTGCCCCACCGGAGCGCCGAGCCGGCCGATCTGGACTCGGCCGCAGCGCTGCTGCGAGAGGCAGAGAGCCGCATGGGTCGGCACCTCCAAACCGAGGGACTCAAGGAGCGCCTGGACCGGTCGTACGAGGACCCGCACTGGAACGAGGTGGCGGAGCGGTGCCTGACCTGCGGCAACTGCACCATGGTCTGCCCCACCTGCTTCTGCGCCACGATGGAAGACACCGGAGACCTCGGAGGCACGCTCACCGAGAGGCGCCGCATCTGGGATTCCTGCTTCAGCATCGAGTTCTCCTATGTCCACGGGGGGGCCGTCCGGACCTCGGCCGGCGCTCGCTATCGCCAGTGGATCACCCACAAGCTGGCGACCTGGCACGACCAGTTCGGCGTCTCCGGCTGCGTGGGTTGCGGGCGCTGCATCACCTGGTGCCCGGCCGGAATCGACATCAGCGCGGAGGCGGCAGCGGTCCTCCGCGACCACGGGCAGGGGGGGTGATCGTGACCATTCACACCTTCGAGAAGGTCCTCGCGGAGCACCCCTTCTTCAGGGACCTGCGCCCCGAGCACCTGGAAACCGTCGTGGGCTGCGCCGCCAATGTGACCTTCGCTCCCGGCGAGTTCGTGTTCCGGGAGGGAGACGAGGCGAACCAGTTCTTCGTTGTCCGCGAGGGCAAGGTCGTGGTGGAGGTGTTCGTGCCCGGCAAAGGCGCCATGACCATAGAGAGCATCGCGGGGGGAGACGTCCTGGGCTGGTCCTGGCTCTTCCCACCGTACCGGACCCATTTCGACGCCCGCGCTCTCACTCACGTGCGGGCCCTGGCCCTGGATGGAGCCTGCCTCCGGGGGAAGTGCGAGAAGAACACCGACCTCGGCTACCAGTTCATGCGCCGGTTCAACCAGATCGTCGTGGATCGTCTCGAGGCGACACGGATGCAGCTCCTGGACCTGTACCGTCATGACGAGAGCGAATAGCGCCCCGGAGGCAGCGGCAACGCTCGTGGACCCCATGCGCCCGGAGCCCTTCGAGGTGCGCCAGGTGAAGCGGGAGACGGGAGACACATTCACCCTGACCCTGGTCCCGGTGTCGGGTGCCCGGTCGCGGCCCTTCACTCCCGGCCAGTTCAACATGGTCTACGTGTTCGGCGTCGGCGAGGTGCCCATCTCGATCAGCGGCGACCCCGCCCGCCCCGAGCTCCTCGTCCACACCATCCGGGCCGTCGGTGCCACCACCCGAGCCCTCCAGAAGCTCCAGAAGGGTGACTGGGTCGGCGTGCGCGGGCCCTTCGGGACCTCCTGGCCGGTGGAGCAGGCTCACGGGCAGGACGTGATCCTGGTCGCCGGCGGCATAGGCCTCGCTCCTCTGCGGCCCGCCCTCTATCACATCCTTCTGCACCGAGCCCTGTACGGACGCGTGGTCCTTCTGTACGGAGCCCGGACTCCACGCGACATCCTCTACGCCCGGGAGCTGCGCGAGTGGCGGGGCCGCTTCGACATCGAAGTCGAGGTGACGGTCGACCGGGCCACGGTGGAGTGGCAGGGGGGCGTGGGCGTCGTGACGAAGCTCATTCAGAGAGCGCCCTTCGATCCCATGAGCGCCATGGCCATGATCTGCGGGCCAGAGGTGATGATCCGCTTCGCCGCGGTGGCCCTGGAGAGGCGTGGCGTGGCGACGGAACGGATCTTCGTCTCCGTCGAGCGGAACATGAAGTGCGGGGTCGGGCTCTGCGGCCACTGCCAGCTCGGCCCCTTCTTCGTTTGCCGGGACGGACCGGTGTTCGCCCACGACCGCCTGCGTCCTTTCTTCGGTTTGCGGGAGGTCTGACGTGCCCGCGCCTCGAAAGCCTCGGCTCGCGGTGTTCAAGTTCGCCTCATGCGACGGGTGCCAGCTCTCGCTCCTCGACTGCGAAGACGAGCTGCTGGCGGTGGCGGAGCGGGTGGAGATCGCGCACTTCCTGGAGGCCTCGCGGGCGACGGCGAGAGGCCCCTACGACCTGACCCTCGTGGAGGGCTCCATCACGACTCCCGAGGACGCAGAGAGGATCCAGCGGATCCGCAAGGCCTCCCGAACGCTGGTGGCCATTGGGGCCTGCGCGACCGCGGGCGGAATCCAGGGGCTACGGAACTTCGCGAGAGCGAGCGAGCTCGTTTCCTACGTCTACGCGACGCCGGAGTACATCGCGACCCTCGAGACCTCCACGCCCATCGCGCAGCACGTGCGGGTGGACCTCGAGCTTAGGGGCTGCCCCATCTCCAAGGCCCAGCTCCTGGAGCTCCTCGGCGCGTTCCTGACCGGGCGTCGCCCCAACATCGCGACCCACGCGGTCTGCCTCGAGTGCAAGCGTCGGGGCACCGTCTGCGTCATGGTCGCCCACGGAACGCCCTGCCTGGGACCGGTGACCCAGGCCGGGTGCGGGGCGCTCTGCCCGTCCTACAACCGCGGCTGCTACGGGTGCTTCGGCCCCATGGAGTCGCCCAACACCGCCGCCCTCGGCGCGAGCTGGGAGTCGCTGGGGGCGACGCGTTCCGAGATCACCCGGGCGCTGCGCTCCTACAACGCGGCGGCCGCCGGGTTCCGGATGACGAGCGATGCTCATGAGCAAGAGGAGTAGTCGGAGCATCGTCGTCGACGCCCTGGCCCGCGTCGAGGGCGAGGGAGGCCTGACCGTCCGCCTCAAGGGGAGTCGGGTGGCCGAGGTCATGCTCCGGATCTACGAGCCTCCCCGCCTGTTCGAGGCCTTCCTGAGGGGACGCGACTTCCGCGAGGTCCCTGACATCACGGCGCGCATCTGCGGGATATGCCCGGTGGCGTACCAGATGAGCTCGGTGAGCGCCATGGAGGCCGTCTGCGGGGTGCCCGTCGTCGGACAGCATCGGGCGCTACGACGCCTCCTCTACTGCGGAGAGTGGATCGAGTCGCACGCCCTGCACGTCTACATGCTCCACGCCCCCGACTTCCTGGGCTACGCGAGCGCCATCGACATGGCCGCCGATCATCCCCAGGTCGTGCAGGACGCCCTCGAGCTGAAGAAGATCGGCAACGACCTCGTCTCGGTGCTCGGAGGGCGCGAGATCCACCCCATCAACACCAGGGTTGGCGGCTTCTATCGTGTCCCCACGCGTCGCGAGCTGGAGCCGTTGACCTCCAGGCTCGAGCGGGCCCTCGAGCTCTCGCTGGCCACGGTCCGGTTCGTGTCCAGGCTGGAGTTCCCCGACTTCGAGCAGGGCTACGAGTTCGTGTCTCTCCACGACCCCGACGAGTACCCTCTCACCTCGGGACGCGTGGTCTCGAGCAACGGCCTGGACATCCCCGTGGAAGAGTTCGAGGACCACTTCGTGGAGGAACACGTGCCCCACTCGACCGCGCTGCACTCCGTGCGCCGGGGTCACGGTGCCTACCTCGTCGGCCCCCTCGCCCGGTACAACCTGAACTTCGACCTCCTGCCCCCCGTCGCCCGGGAGGCGGCCACCGAGGCCGGCCTGGAACCCGTGTGCCGGAACCCCTTCCGGAGCATCGTCGTCCGGGCCGTGGAGCTGGTGTTCGCCTGCCACGAGGCGCTGCGCCTCATCCGGGACTACGATCCGCCCGGGGAGGCGGCCCTGAGCGTCGAGCCGCGCGCCGGTGTGGGTCATGGGGCCTCCGAGGCCCCGCGCGGGCTGCTCTATCATCGCTATGTCATCGACGACGCGGGCCTCGTTCAGGAGGCCAGGATCGTCCCCCCCACCGCGCAGAACCAGAAGGTCATGGAGAACGATCTCTGGCACTTCGTACCCTTGAACCTCGAGCTCCCGAAGGAGGATCTCACCTGGCGCTGCGAGCAGGCCATCCGCAACTACGATCCCTGCATCTCGTGTGCGACCCACTTCCTCCGTCTCGAGTTGCTCCGGGAATGATCCGGGTCATCGGGGTCGGCAACCCCGAGCGAGGTGACGACGGAGCGGGCCGGGCCGTGGCCCGGCGCCTGAGGACACGCAAACCTTGCGGCCTGGAGGTTCGAGAGAGTGACGGCGAGGCCCTCCGGCTGCTGACGTCCTGGGACGGGGTCGATCACGTCGTCCTCGTCGACGCGTGCCGCGGCCGGGGTCGTCCCGGCAGCATCCACGTCGTCGACCCCGGTGACGCCGAGAGTCTGGCAACGCTTCAGACCGTGTCGACGCACTCGTTTGGCGTCGGGGCCGCGGTCGGTCTCGCGCGTGCCCTCCACCGCCTGCCATCAGACCTCGTCATCTACGCCATCGAGGGCCGCGATTTCCGGGTCGGCGGGGGCCTGACGCCGGCGGTCAATCGTGCCGTGGATGCGGTCGTGGCACTCCTCGTGCATCTGTCCCCTCCGGGGACGGCATCACCTGGCCCCCGGCAGGGAGAGACATGAACCGCGCGCCCGAGACACCCCCCCATCCCAGCGGCGACAAGCGCTTCAAGCTGCTCGACGTCGCCATCAAGCGCCACCAGTTCCGCCAGGACGCCCTGATCGAGCTCCTGCATGCGGCGCAGGAGCTGTTCGGGTTCCTCGACAGCGACGTCCTGATCTACATCGCTCGCGCCCTGCGGGCCCCGCCCTCCCGCGTCTACGGCGTGGCCACCTTCTACAACTTCTTCAAGATGAGGCCGGCGGGGGAGCACACGTGCACGGTCTGCATGGGCACCGCCTGCTACGTCAAGGGCGCGGGGGCCATCCTGGCCGCGCTCGAGAGAGAGCACGGTATCCGGGCCGGCGAGACCACGTCGGACCAGAGGCTCTCGCTGGTCACCGCACGGTGCGTCGGGGCCTGTGGGCTGGCGCCGGCGGTGGTGGTCGACGAGACCCTGGAGGGCAGGCTCACTCCCGAGGCGACCCTGGAACGCGTCCGGCAGATCACCCGTGCGGCGTCCCCCGCGGAGACGAAGCCATGAGCATCGAGGAGCTCCGAGAGATCCAGGAGAAGGAGAGGAAGGCCCGGGCCGGGAAGCGGTGCCGCGTGGCGGTGTGCTCGGCGGCGAGCTGCCAGTCCTCCGGAGGCGACGTCACGCGGAAAGCCATGGACGCCGCGGTCACGGAGGCGAGCCTCGGCGACGACGTCGAGGTCTTCGGCACGGGCTGCCTGGGCCTGTGCCACGCCGGTCCCCTGCTCCAGGTCTCCGACGACGCCGGGACCCACCTCTACCACCACGTCGACGAGGCCGGGGCCCGACGCATCGTCAATGAGCACGTGGCGAAAGGCACGCCGGCAGGGGACCTTCTGGCCACGGGCGTCGGCGCGTTCTTCGAGAAGCAGCGGCCCATCGTTCTGGAGGGGTCGGGCCGGATCGATCCCGAGCGCGTGGAGAGCTGCGTGGCCGCCGGCGCCTACGAGTCGCTCTACAAGGCCATCACCGAGATGACCCCGGCCGACGTGATCCACGAGATCACCGTGAGTGGTCTCCGCGGTCGAGGGGGTGGTGGCTATCCCACCGGCCTCAAGTGGAGCACGGTCTTCAAGGCCAAGGGGCAGCGCAAGTTCGTGGTCTGCAATGCGGACGAGGGCGACCCGGGGGCCTTCATGGACCGCAGCGTCCTCGAGGGCGACCCCCACCGGGTGCTGGAGGGGATGGCCATCGCCGCCTATGCGGTGGGGGCCGAGCAGGGCTACATCTACGTCCGCGGCGAGTACCCCCTGGCCATCGAGAGGCTGAAGAAAGCCATCAAGCAGGCCGAGCGCCTGGAGTTTCTGGGTACACGCATCCTCGACACCGGCTTCAACTTCCGGGTGGATCTCCGGATCGGAGCCGGGGCATTCGTGTGCGGAGAGGAGACCGCGCTCATCGCCTCCGTCGAGGGGCGCCGTGGGACCCCGCGCCCCCGGCCTCCCTACCCGGCGGTCATGGGCTTGTGGGACGAGCCCACCCTCATCAACAACGTCGAGACCTACGCCAACGTCTCCGCCATCGTCCACCACGGTGGCGCGTGGTACGCCTCGATCGGGACCGAGAAGAGCAAGGGCACGAAGGTCTTCGCCCTGGCCGGCAAGATCGAGCGAACCGGCCTCATCGAGGTCCCCATGGGGCTCACCCTGAGGGAGATCATCTTCGACATCGGGGGCGGGATCCCCGACGGCCACGCCTTCAAGGCCGCCCAGACCGGCGGTCCCTCCGGAGGCTGCATTCCCGCGGAGCACCTCGACCTTGCCGTGGACTACGAGTCGCTGGGTAGCGTCGGCTCCATCATGGGCTCGGGGGGTCTCATCGTCATGGACGAGACCTCCTGCATGGTCGACGTGGCCAAGTTCTTCATGGAGTTCTGCCGTCACGAGTCCTGCGGCAAGTGCGTGCCCTGCCGGGCCGGCACCGTCCAGATGCACCGGATCCTGGAGAAGATCACCCGGGGCACCGGCACATCCCGCGACCTGGAGATGCTGGAGCAGCTCTGTGGCCTCCTGAAGGAGACCAGCCTGTGCGGCCTCGGACAGACCGCGCCGAATCCCGTGGTGAGCACGTTGCGGTACTTCCGAGACGAGTACCTCGCCCACATCGAGGAGAGACGCTGCCCGGCGGGGGTCTGCCCCGTCGGCACGGCAGAAGCCGCGGAGGTGCAGGCATGAGCGTCAAGACCTTCACCCTCAACGGCGAGCTGGTCAGCGCCGGCGAGGACGAGACCATCCTCGACGTCTGCGACGAGCAGAAGGTGCCGCTGCCTCGACTGTGCCACCTCGAGGGCCTGGGAGACGTGGGCGCGTGCCGGCTGTGTCTCGTGGAGGTAGCGGGCTCGAGCAAGCTCGTCCCCGCCTGCCTGACGAAGGCCGAGGAGGGAATGGTGGTCACCACCGACTCCGAGCGCCTCCGGTCGCACCGGCGGATGATCGTGGAGCTGCTCTTCGCCGAGCGAAACCACGTGTGCTCGATCTGCGTGGTCAACGGTTACTGCGAGCTGCAGGACCTGGGCAAGGCCGTCGGCATGGACCACGTCCGCTTCGACTACATGTCGCCGGTCCAGGAGATCGACGCCAGCCACAACCACTTCGCCCTGGACAACAACCGCTGCGTGCTCTGCCAGCGCTGCGTCCGGGTCTGCGACGAGGTGGAGGGCGCCCACACGTGGGACGTCATGGGACGGGGCGAGACCACCCAGGTGATCACCGACCTCAACGCGCCCTGGGGCGAGTCCCGGAGCTGCACGGGGTGCGGCAAGTGCGTGCAGGTCTGTCCCACCGGGGCGCTGTTCGAGAAGATCCGGCCGCGGGCCGAGATGATCAAGAGCAAGGACTTCCTCGTGTACCTCAAGACCGCCCGGGAGAAGAAGCTGTGGATCCGGTAGCGGCAGGGAACCAGGCGAAGTCCGAGGCCCCTCGGAAGCCCCGGGTGGCCACGATGTGGCTGGGGGGGTGCTCCGGCTGCCACATGTCCCTGATGGACCTCGACGAGCGCCTCATCGAGCTGGCCCCGAAGATGGACCTCGTCTACAGCCCGGTGGTGGACACCAAGGAATACCCGGACGACGTGGACGCCGCCCTCGTCGAGGGCGCGGTGGCCAACGAGGAGAACCTGGAGCTCATCAAGAAGATCCGCGCGAGGACGAAGGTCCTCGTCTCCTTCGGCGACTGCGCGGTCACCGGCAACGTCACCGCCATGCGCAACCCGTTGCGGGTGGCGGCCCCGGTCATCGAGCGCTCCTACCTCGACGAGGCGGACCTCAACCCCCGGCGGCCCTCGGAGCCGGGGATCGTCCCCCCCCTTCTCGACCAGGTGCTGCCCATCCACTCGGTGGTGCCGGTGGACCTCTTCCTTCCCGGATGTCCCCCCTCAGCCGACCTCATCTTCTTCGTCCTCTCCGAGCTCGTGGAGGGCCGCACGCCGAACCTCCAGGACAAGCTGAGCTACGGCTAGGGAGTACCAGGAGTCATGAGTCAGCGAATCGTCATCGACCCCGTGACCCGCATCGAGGGTCACGCCAAGATCACCCTCGTTCTCGACGATCAGGGCGAGGTCTCGGACGCGCGCTTCCACGTGACCGAGTTCCGGGGTTTCGAGAAGTTCTGCGAGGGCCGCTTCTTCCGGGAGATGCCGGGCATCACCGCCCGCATCTGCGGCATCTGCCCGGTGAGCCACATGCTGGCGTCGGCCAAGGCCGGCGACGAGATCCTGGCGGTGGAGATCCCCGAGGCGGGGGTGCGACTCCGCCGCCTCCTGCACTACGGCCAGCTCATCCAGTCCCACGCGCTCTCCTTTTTCCACCTGTCCTCGCCCGATCTCCTCCTCGGGCACGACTCGGACCCGGCGAAGCGGAACATCTTCGGACTCCTCGCCGCCCACCCGGACCTGGCCCGCCAGGGGATCCGCCTGCGGCAGTTCGGGCAGGAGATCATCGAGATTCTGGCCGGGCGCAAGATCCACGCGAGCTGGGTCGTGGCCGGCGGCGTGGACGAGCCCCTGAGTGAGGAAGGCGCCGGGAAGATCCGGGCCTGGCTCCCGGAGGCACGTCAGACCATCGAGCACGCCCTGTCCTTCTTCAAGCGAGAGATGGAGAAGCACCACGAGGAGGCCCGGGTCTTCGGGAACTTCCCCTCGCTCTTCATGGGTCTGGTGACGAAGGACGGGGGCCTGGAGCTCTACGACGGGAAGATCCGCTTCATGGACGCCACCGGGCAGATCGTGGCCGACCAGCTGGACCCGAGGAAGTACCAGGCCTACATCGGCGAGGCGGTCGAGCCCTGGACCTACCTCAAGTTCCCCTACTACAAGCCTCTCGGCTACCCGGGAGGCATGTACCGGGTGGGGCCCCTGGCCCGCCTCAACGTGGCCTCCCACTGCGGCACCCCGGCAGCGGACCGAGAGCTCGCGGAGTTCCGCCAGCTCGGCCGCGGGGTGGTTCTCTCCTCCTTCCACTACCACTACGCCCGGCTCATCGAGATCCTGTTCTCCATCGAGAAGGTCCAGCAGATCCTCGACCACTCCGACGTCCTCTCGAAGGAGGTCATCGCCCACGCCCGGCGCAACCGCTACGAGGGCGTCGGCTGCTCCGAGGCCCCGCGAGGGACGCTCTTCCACCACTACAAGGTCAAGGGCGGCGGCCTCCTCACCTGGGCCAACTTCATCATCGCCACCGGCCAGAACAACCTCGCCATGAACCAGACGATCCTGCAGATCGCCAAGCACTTCGTGGACGGAAAGAAGCTCAAGGAGGGGATGCTCAACCGCGTCGAGGCGGGCATCCGCGCTTTCGACCCCTGCCTGAGCTGCTCCACCCACGCCTACGGCGAGATGCCGCTGAAGATCGAGCTGCGGGAGGCCGACGGCACCCTGGTGGACACCGCGACCCGTGGTTGACCCCTCGGGGTCCGTCCTCGTCATCGGCTGCGGGAACCCCCAACGCGGCGACGACGGCGTGGCGTGGAAGGTCCTCGACGCCCTCCGCGCCGCCCCGCCCCGGCTCGACGCTCCCCCACTCCTCCTGAAGCGCGTCCACCAGCTCGCCCCCGAGCTGGCCGAGCCCGCCAGCCGCGCTCGCGCCGTGATCTTCGTCGACGCCCGCGCCGACGCCGAGGCGGGCACCGTGTCGTGCGAACCAGTCGAGCCTGGCCCCGGCTCCGCGTTCCTCACCCACTCCCTCTCGCCCCAGGAGGTCCTCCTCTACGCCGAGCGCCTTTTCGGCCATGTCCCTCGCGCCGCCGTCGTCACCGTGGGGGGCACGTCCTTCGGCCACGGCAGCGAGCTCTCAGCCGAGGTGCTCCGAGCGGTTCCGAAGGCCGCCCGGAGGATCCGCAGCCTCGCCCGCCTCTGGGCCCGCCGGCCGCTCTGCGAGCCCGCAGGCCCCTCGGACCCGAGCCGGTCAGACGGACCCCGCCCGGCATCCCCCTGATCCAGACTCCCCAACGCGCCGGCGTCTCTCCCCGAACCGGCCTCGGGCGGGACGTGGAGAGCGCCTGTCGCATCTGCCGTCCACGGGATCCCTGCAAGACGGCGCTTTGGGGTCTTCTGGACACCCTCTACGAGCGAGCGAAGAGATCGTGGGAGGAGCGGTTCGAGACGGAGGCCGCCGTCCGAACATCACGCCCCCGAACCGTCCTGAAGCTCTCAGGGCAGGTACTGGCGGGCCAGGTCCTGGAAGGGCCTCGTCTGCTGGTCGCGCCACGCCGTGACCCGCCCCAGCTCCTTCGCCACGAGGCGGGCCACCCGGGGCGCCATTCTCGTCGCGGCGCGGGCGTCCCACACGAGGGCGCAATCGCATCCGATCGATGACATCGGTCAGGGAGCGGGATCGGTCTCGGCGGGGACTTGCGTTTGCCTTATGAACAGTATATATTCAGGTTTAGAATAAGTCGAGACAATGCGCGAGACCAGATACCAAGCGACCCGAGTCCTGCTGGCCGACCCTCACACCCTGGTGCTGGAGGGGCTCCGCGCACTGCTCTCCTCGGACTACGAGGTCGTGGGGTGCGTCCGGGACGGACAGGGGATGGTCCGGGAGGCCATCCGTCTCCAGCCGGACCTGGTCGTGTCGGAGGTGCGGCTCGCCGACGGGGGCGGTATCGAGGCGGCGCGCGGTGTCCGAGCGGCATGTCCCCGCACACGCGTGGTGTTCCTGACTACGACCGAGGACGAGATGGTGGCGGCCCAGGGCTTCGCTGCCGGCGCGTCCGGCTATCTCTTGAAGACCGCCACCGGCGATGAGCTCGTGGCCGCCCTGCGCACCGCGCGGCAGGGCGGTCGGACCCTCTCGCGGCGCATCGCCGGCGGTCGGCCGGAGGCCCTGCCTGCTCCTCGGCCCGCGGGGCGGTCACATAGGAGGTTGAGCCCCCGGGCGGGCGAGGTCGTCCGACGTCTCGCCCAGGGCTACTCCATGAAGCAGGTGGGGGCCTTCCTTGGGATCACCACACGCACCGTGGCCTTCCACAAGTACCGTGCGATGGAGCTGCTTGGGATCGATTCGAGCGCCGGCCTCGTGCGCTACGCCGTCGAAAGCGGTCTGGTGGGGAAGGGGAACCCGGCCGGAGCCTCGGCCCGACCGCTTGGGGCACAACAGCCCAGCGCCGGGGCCATCTGAGGCAGAGCTCTCACTCCCGGTCAAGCGCCCGGGGGCAACGCCGAACGGCGGAGAACCGGCTCGAGGCCAGCGGCTCCGGCGAGGTCGAGGAGGCCGTCCCCCCTTCGCCGGAACGGGCGGCGCTGAGGCGCCGGCGGGCGAACCTGATCCGGCGGGTGTACGAGGTGGACCCGCTGGTGTGTCCTCGCTGTGGAGCCGAGATGCGGGTCATTGCCTCCATCACCGAGCCGAGGGTCATCCGGCGGATCGTGGACCACCTGCGCCAGCGAGAGAGGGGTCCAAGGCCGCCGCCGCGGTGGGGAGCCTCTGGCTGGACAGGCCGCGGCCACTCCGGTGTGAGATCCGCCCCGCGGCGAGCCGGGACGACACCGCCGGGGAGAGGGGGAGTCGCGTCCAAGAGGGCGCTGCACGGCTGTCGTCCCGTCTTCCCGCGTAGCGAGCTCGGTCCTGGTGTCGCTGGATCCTGGCTCAGGCCCGCAAGCGGACGCGGGAGCGCCTCCAAACACGCCCGCCCGGGCAAGGCGCCGAAGGCAAGCGCCTATTCCCCGGCCACCGGGACGGCCAGGGGTACGACCAGCAGGACGGACGCCAGTGTCGTGACCACGGCTCATTCCCCTCCGAGCCCGATCTCCGCGAGGTGCTTCTCTCCGCCGGGGGCGTTGAGCCTCCAGTACGCCAGCCGCTTCGATCCCCGGAATGCCAGCTCCTCGCCGTCGGGGCCAGCCTGCCGGATCAGGCGGTACGGCGGCGCGGACTCGATGGCGAAGGTCAGGGTCCGTCCGTCGCTCACCTCCACCGTGTACACGGAGACCTCGTACGCCCCGGCCGGGACCTCGATGGTGGTGGGTGCGGCCGCTCGGGAGACGGTGGCGGTTTCCCAGGCCAGGGGCACGTGGAGCAGGCGCGCGTGCAGAAGGCTGGGTAGGAACGGGACGCTCCGGCTCTCTCCCGGGGCCAGGAACGCGCCCTTCCAGCCCCGGAGGACGATGGCCAGGGCGTCCTCGAGGACGCCGTCCTCGGGGAGCTCCAGGCTCTCCTCTCCGTCGGCCTCGCCGTCGAAGTAGCTGTGGAACACGCCCTCCACGCGGTCGCCACGGGGCACCAGCTGGTGCCAGACCTGGCCGCACCACTCCTGGCTCGAGAAGCTGACCTTGGCCACTGGCCATCCCCGGGCGACCCGGAGAAAGGTCGACGTCATGACGTTGTAGTCGTAGATGCCGGTCTGGAAGTCGCGCACGGCGTTGAGCTTCAGGACCGGATAGGTGTCTTTCTCGGGGTGCCGCCCCGGATCGGCCTTTACGCGGAGTCGATCCGAGAAATCCTCGGTCACGTAGATGAGGATGGCGGTGCCGGACCGCGTCGCGCCGTAGCGCGGCTGGGTGAGGCGGTACCCGTTCAGCTCGGCCTTGCCGTCTCCCCAGTGCTTCCAGAAGTCCTGGGCGCTGGCCGGCGCGGCGAGCAGCAACGACATGGTCATCCAGTAGGCGAGACGCATCTTCATCCTCGTTCTCGAAACAGGTCCGGTGCCCATGGGACGGTTGAGCTACTGGAATCGTACCTCGCGGCGAGGACATGGAAGCCAACGGGACCCTATGTTGGGGTTGTTGGTGGACCACGCCGCCGTCTCAACGAGGCCCTCGAGGCGGCCGACTCTCGGGTGATGTCAGTGGCCACCTTTGTCGAGACTTCCATCGTCATCGAGTCCCGCTTTGGCGCGGAGGGCCTGCACCACCTCGACCTGCTCGTCGATCGAGCCGGCATGGTGCTGGCCCCGGTCGACGTCGAGCAGGCGCGACCCACCCGAGTCTCTGTCGCGCCATGCCGGGACCGTTCCGCAGAATGTACGATGATTGGCTCTACACTGGCCCCAGGTTCTTGAAATGGACGTTGAGGTGGATGAGGAAGTCGTTCGACACCCTAGATAATGGTGAACTGACCATGAAGACGAAGAAGCCGAGCCAGACCGGACGCAGAGGGTTCATCAAGTCCCTCGGCGGCGCCACCGCCGCCATGTCCGCGCTGCCTGCTCTCGCAGACGCCCAGGCTACAGCGCCGCCCCGCAAGGCCGGCGCGAAGTACATGGGCGACTTCGCCGCGCCGAAGATCGAGAAGGTCCGCATCGCCATAATCGGCGTGGGCGCCCGCGGCCGCGGCCACGCGTCGCGGCTCGCGTCGATCGAGGGTACCGAGATCGTTGCGATCAGCGACCTCTACGAGGACCTCGCCAAGCGGTCCGAGCAGCGCGTCGCGGCCAACGGGCACAAACCGAAGCTCTACTTCGGCGACCCGGACCTCTACCGGACCATGCTCGCCGAGGTGAAGCCGGACATGGTCGTCGTCGCCACCCCCTGGGAGGACCACGCGCCTATGGGCGTGGCCGCCATGCAGGCCGGCGCCCACGTGTTCATCGAGACGCCGATCGCCGTGACACTCGACGAGATGTGGCAGCTCGTGAACACGTCCGAGGAGACCGCCCGCCACTGCATGCACATGGAGAACGTGTGCTACGGGCGGGAGGAATTGCTCTACCTCAACATGGTCCGTCAAGGCGTCATCGGTGAGCTGCTGCACGGCGAGGCGGCCTACATTCACGACCTGCGCCGCCAGATGAAGCAGGTGGAGCGCGGCACCGGCTCTTGGCGCACTCACCACTACATCAGGCGCAACGGCAACCTCTACCCGTGCCATGGCCTCGGTCCGGTTGCGCAGTACATGAGCCTCGCCCGCACCGAGGACACCTTCGGCCGTCTCGTGTCGTTTTCGTCACCGTCCAGGGCCAGGGCCCTCTACGCGAAGGCCAACTTCCCCGCCGATCACGAGTGGAACACGGAAGAGTTCCAGGCCGGCGACATCAATACGAGCATCATCAAGACCGCCCTCGGCCGGACGATCATGGTCCAGTGGGACGAGCAATCTCCGCGCCCGTACTCGCGCCACAACCTGATCCAGGGTACCAAGGGCACGCTCGCCGGGTTTCCGAACCGCTTCGCCATCGAGGGCGTGAACAGTTTCCACGAGTGGACCGAGGGGGAGGCGTGGGAGGAGTTCGTCGCCCAGTACGAGCACCCGCTGATCAAGCGTGTGGGCGAGCTCGCCAAGAAGATGGGCGGCCACGGCGGCATGGACTTCATCGAGCTCTACCGGATGGTGGAGTGCCTGCAGAACGGGCTGCCCCTCGATCAGAACGTCTACGAAGGTTGTTTCTGGTCGTCGGTTGGCCCACTGAGCGAGAAGTCCGTGAGCGAAGGCGGCGCGCCGCAGGAGTTCCCGGATTTCACGCGAGGCAACTGGAAGACGACGAAGCCGCTGGGCATAGTCGCCTGACGAACGCGGCGCGGGTCAAGCACCGCGACAGGAAGGCGATGGTGAAGATCCACCCCGGACTGGGCCTCTGGCGGTCGATCCTGGGAGAGTCGCTGGCGGAGGCGAGCCGGGAGCTGGCTCTCAAGACCGCCTGCATCGACGTGACGCTGACGACGGGTAACCTGCACAGCTGCCTGAGCGAGGCCGCTCAGGTGGGGCCGGAGAAGCAGCTGCCTGAATGCCCGGCGACTGCGACACTGGTTCGATGAAGGGGCGGGACCGGGCTAGCATCGACCCTGTCCAATGAGTCGGCATCGAACAATCGACTAGTGCTGCCACCCGCGTCCGTGTAGAGTCGCTACTGGAGCGCGCCCCGGTGGCCGCGGCGAGCCGAATCCGGCTTGGCGGCGCCACCCCGCTAGCGGCGCGCAAATGCCCGACAAACCAGAGGTGTAATTGATGCGCAAGAATCTACTCGTGTCGTCTCTGCTCGTTTGTGTCGCGATGTTGATGGGGAGCCAGACCGCCTTCGCCAGCGACAACTGGGTCGGCAGCTGGAAGCTGAACACGGAAAAGTCGACGTTCGCCTCGGATGACGTCACTCGTGCCCAGACGCTGAAGTTCGAGTCCACGCCCGCCGGGATCAAGCTCACCGCGGAAGGAACCGACCCCCAGGGCAAGGCGATGCAGGTCGGGTTCACGTCGAACTTCGACGGCAAGGAAGTGGCCTGGACCGGTAACCCTTTGGCCGACATGGCGAGTCCGAGGCGGATCGACGACAACACCTACGAGAACGTCTGGAAGATGAGCGGAAAGCAGACCATGACGGCGAAGGTGGTGGTCTCGAACGACAGCAAGACCTTGACGGTCACGCAGACCCCGACCGGCGCGGATGGCGAGGCCGCCAACTCCGTCGCGGTGTACGACCGGCAGTAGTCGCGCGATCGAGACCGGCTCCCGGCCGGCCAGCGCCATCCCGTGGCGGATGGTCTGCCGGGGGGCCGGGCTTGGGACCCTTGGACGAATCCTGACCGGGCCCCGCCCGTCCATCCCGTCGGGCCGCAGCGGGGCTCGGCCCCTGGCGATGCTGATGATCCACGCTCTTCTCGCCGTCCCGCTCCGCTCCTATTTCCAGCCGCCGGTCATCATGTCCGCCATCCCCTTCGGCCAGGCGCGCGCGATCTGGGGCCACCTGCTCGTGGGCATGGACATGACCATCCTCTCGATGGTCGGGATCCCGGCCCTGGCCGGGGTCGTGGTCCTCAACAGATCGACAACCTCCCCGTTCATGGCCGCCCGTCAACCTCGCAGTCACTATCCGCAGGGAGAATAGCCTCTCATGGGCACGAGTGAACCCGACGGACAACACGATCTGATCATCATCGGGGGCGGAATCGGCGGCATCATCAGCCTCAAGTACGCGAAGGATGTCGGCCTCGACGCCATCCTGCTGGAGAAGGGTGATGCCGTCGGCGGACTGTGGCGTGATCTTCCCGCCTGGCAGGATCTTCAGATCCGCAAGGAGGACTGGACGCTGGGTGATCTGCCGATCGCGGGCGAAGACCAGGCCAGTGTCCTTGCCAACATCCGCGAGTGGGTGGAGCGCTTCGAGCTCGCGCCCTCGATCCGCCTGCACGCGAGGGTGAGCTCGGCCCGTCCCGGCGACGGCGGGTGGAGGGTCAGTGCCGATGGGTACACCGGCCGCTCCAGGTTTCTCATCGCCGCCACGGGCGGTCACAACCGGGCTGTTGTGCCGCAGATTGACAGAGCCCTCTCGACGTTGACCGAGTATCACTCCTCGGCGCTGCGCGACCCTTCCGAGCTAGCGGACAAGGACGTCGTCGTCGTGGGGGGCGGCGCCTCGGCGTACGACCTCCTCGATCTGTGCTTCGAGCGGGAGGCACGCAGCGTCACCTGGGTCTATCGCTCGCTCAAGTGGATGCTCCCCTCGCTGCGCCCGAAGTACTACGCAACGAACCTGCGTGCACTCGCGCGGATGCAGATGCTCGGCACCTCGGTCGCGACGATGAACGAGCGAGTCAATCTGGACCTGCGCGCTCGCTACAAGAAGGCTGGTCTCGACGACCTGACACCCGACGAGCCGATCGACCTCCGACACCAAATGCTGATCCCCGGTCGTCGCCGCATGGTCCGGAACGTGGGGCACATCATGCGCCACCGCGGCGAGATCGTGCGCATCGAGGGAAACACGGTGCGGCTCTCCACGGAGCAATCATGCCGCGCCGATCTGGTGCTATGGGGCACCGGATACGACACGGACCTGAGCTACCTGGAGGCGGGCGACCTGTCGCGGCTCACGCGTCTCGAGGCCATTGGCCGCCGCTGTGGCGCATACTTCCTCGCGCTGGACGCGCCGAACCTCTTCATCCTCGCTCCAGGAATCCTCGAAACGATCACCTCGACTCCATGGGCATACGCCCACGCGGCGAGGTCGATCATGTCTCACATTCGCGGCACACCGGTGTTCAATTCGGTTCCGATCGACAGCAACGCGAACTACTTCGATCTGGTCCGCTTTCTCGCGAAGCACGACCGCGTCAACTTTCCCCGCGTGTGGTGGTATCTCAAGTACCTCAATCTGGCGCTACGCCATCCGGCCGCTCGGCCGATGCCCATTCCCTGAGGGACACACCGGCATGGGCGGCGCGGTTCCACGGGGCGTTACCCTTCCTCGAGGTCGTGCCGGTGTGGGGGCCCTCGCGTCGCAGTCTATCCGAGTGTGCCGACGATGGCCGGGGCCAGCGCGACCTTCAGGCATGAGCGCATCCCCCACCGTTGTGAAAGCGACCCTACTCCTGGGTTTCGTGACGGCGCTGGTGTCGGCGGCCTCGGCCCAAGTCTTCGGGTCGAGGCGCAGGAGAGGTGTCCCCAGGGGTCGCCGGTCGACCCCTATCCGCTGCTGGCCCGGGCGGAGCGACCTGCCCTGGACCCCGTCGCCTCCCCTTGACGCCCTGGTCCTCGAGCGGGGCTGCCATTCAGTAGGTCGCGAGCTTCACGCGCAGCACCTGGGGGCGCGGCGTGAAGTTGAGGCCGTAGTCGACCTGATCCTCCTTGGCGCCGAGCGGATGGTTCGCGTACCCGGTGTAGTCGACGCCGATGGGGGCGAAGCCGATGCCGCCCCGGCCCAGGACCGCGTAGAGGAAGCGCGCGTACGGGAGGTCGTTTCCGATCTCGGCCACGAAGAGGGCGTTGTCCGGTCTCGCATAGTGGTTCAGGACGGCCATCACCTTCTCGTGCTCCCGCATGTAGATGTCGGGCGCGATGAGGTCGATGGACGGTGCGGCGGCCTTCCACACGTCGAGGACGTTGTGGGTCGGGCCACCCGACGAGTACGTGTAGGGGTCCTGGGGATTGATCGGATCGCGCAGCGCGGCATTGACGTACATGGGAAGCGGCTTCACGGCCTTCCCCGCCGCCGCGACCTGGTCGACGTACCGACCGACGTGCCACGCGTGGAAGAACTCGTCGGCGTCCTTGCCAAAGACCTCGGCCCACGTCCCCGGCGAGCGTCCGAGCGCCTTCACGAGGTCTTCGGGAACCGGCCCGCGGAACAGCCGCTTGGCCTCCGGGGAGTAGTCCCGCACGGACTGATAGGTGCCGGTCTCGTTCTCGGGCTGCACCATGATGACGGTGTGGCGCGGGTCGACGCGCTTCAGGTGCTTCATGAGAGCCACGAAGGCCTTGCGATCGGCGTCCAGCGTCTCGGGGAACACCGCGACAGCGAGTCGCGCCGCACGCCCTCCTTGGTGACGACCCGGGGAAAGCGCCGGTCGTCCCGTTGCACCCACTCGGGCGCGTACTTGGGCGAGCTGTTCTTCCAGGTCGCAAACCACAGCAGGATGAGGCGCAAATCGTGCTCGCGGGCCTGCCCCAGCAGGGTGTCGACGAACGAGAAGTCGAAGCGTCCCTCCTCGGGCTCAACCTCCTCCCAGGCGATGGGCATCTGGAGGGTGTTGGCGTTCAGGAACTCGACGGCCGGCCACACCTGCGGCAGGGCCGCCGGGTAGTTGCTGGAGTTGTTGGCCTGGGCCACGAGCAGGAGATACGGCTCCCCGTCCACCAGCACGGCGTGGCGCCCCGCCTTCTCGACGAGGCGGGGCGGCTCCCCGACGTCGGCGGCGCGGGCCGCGCCGAGGATCCCCCGATGAGGGCCGCGACGACCAGGGCCGACGCCCCCGATCGTCGCCGCCGGGCGCCACCCAGCCCAGCTCTCCGCACCATGTCGGCCCCCTTCCTGCTCGCGTGCCTCAGGGGCACCAGCCACCGAGGCATCGATTCTCGCATCGTTCGCGTCGCCCGCGGGGCCGGCCTGGGGGCACGTCGGAAGGGCTACTCGGTGAGGGTGATCGTGAAGGTGAGGTCGCGCGTGCCCGCGTCGCCTTCGGTGACCTGCGCGTCCCCGATCGTGAGGGTGGGGGCCCCGCTCTCGCCGTATCCGGCCCGGATGTAGGCGTTCACCGCGGCCGCGGTCAACTCGGGGCTCCAGTCGTGGCGGCTCTGGAGGCGCGCCTCCGCGACGAAGCCCTCCAGCGTGGGGGGGAGACCGAGGGTCCCGGCATAGCCCCCGATCGTCCGGCCGGGGTCGGGCCAGGCGGGGACGTCGGTGTCCGCGCTGGACTCGCCCGAGGCCGCCCGCCACGCGGCCAGGGACAGCCGGTCTCCGCCCACGCAGAACCAGTCCCCGGCTCCGGCCGAGGTGGAGTAGTGGTTGCCGTCGTAGGTCAGGGGAGCGAAGCTGCCCGCGTGGTCCACCAGACAGGAGCCCTGGTCGGGATCCACGAAGGTGTTCCCGGCCACCCGGACCGAGGTCCAGCCCGTCACCGCGTTGACGTCGAGGCTCCGCGCGCGCAGCCGATAGAAGATGTTGTTCCGGACGACCACATCCCGCAGCGTTCCCCCGCCGAGCTGGATGCCATACGCGTTGGAGTACCAGGGCTGGTTCTGGAAGACGTTGCCCTCGATCAGGGTCGAGTCGTGGTCCGAGATCTCGAGCTGCCACGCGAAGCTCCGGTCCGTGGGATTGCCCAGCCCGATGTCGGTGAACACGTTCGACCGGATCACGACGTTGGAGAAGCGGTAGGGCTCCTCCGAGTTTCCCCCGATGCCGAAACCGATCTCCCCGTCGGCGATGAGGTTCCCTTCGAAGGTGACGTCGTCGCAGTCCCCGGTGGCGTCGGAGC
This sequence comes from Acidobacteriota bacterium, assembly GCA_022340585.1. Taxonomy (GTDB): domain Bacteria; phylum Acidobacteriota; class Vicinamibacteria; order Fen-336; family Fen-336; genus JAJDNS01. The sequence goes on along the minus strand of JAJDNS010000028.1, from coordinate 3,684 downwards.
GCATCTTGATCCCCATGCTCGACGCCCGCAGGATGAGGTTCTCGCGCACCACCAGCCCGTCGGCATTGAGGTACATGTTGTGGTTGAACATGGTGGCGCAGGCGCTGGCCACCTCCTCGTTCCAGCCGTTGTGGTCCCAGAGGTTCTCTTCGACGAGCAGGCCCTGGACGTGGCTCGCGTACATCCCGGAAGGCCGGTACGTGCTGTTCTGTCCGCAGGTGTCGACGTGGTAGTTGTGCTCGACGACGTTGCGACGGAAGGCGGCGTCCTCGTAGGGGACGCTCCCGTAGCTCTGAAGGACGACCTCGGCGTACTGGAAGTGGCAGTCCTCGATGAGGAGCCCGCGGCCGCCGCCCACGTAGCGCAGCCCCCCGTTCGTGGCCCCGTCGAAGGCCGGATCCCCCGGGTCCAGGCGATAGCCGAAGACCTCCAGACCCACCAGGGCCACGAACTCGCGCACGTGCCCATCGTGGTTGATGAGGTGGCCCGCGACCTCCAGCCGCGGCCTCTCCGTGGAGTCCCCGTAGGAGGCGACCACGAGCGGGTGGGCGGCGTCCTGCCCCGACTTGAAGCGGCCGAACGACTGGTCGCGCCACACGTCGCCCCGCCGGAGCAGGAGGAAGTCGCCGTGCCCGTCCCGCACGAGGTCGGCGCCGCGTCCCAGCGAGCGCACGGCGAGGGCCGGCGACGAGCCGTCGTTGGCGTCGTCTCCGCCGCTGGAGCTCACGTAGACGATGCGGGTGTCCACCCCCGGGTCGAAGGTCGTCCAGCCGTTCTCCTGGGCTCGGGGGAGCGCGGCCTCGCTGGTGTCTTGCGCGCTGTGGCAGCCCAGGTCGTACTGCCAGTCCACCAGGCCGTCCCCATCGTTGTCGATCCCGTCGTCGCACTCCGCCCACACGCTTCCCGCGGCTCCCAGCAAGCCCAGCGTCGTGACCAGCAGGAGGATGGAGGGCTTCGCCCACCGTCCTTCACGATTGCCCACCGCGAACCTCCCTCGTGGGGTCCATTGTCTCGTGTGCGTGTTATGACGCCGCTCACACAGCTTCGCGGCAACATGCCCTCTTGACCCACTCCGTCGCCGGAGTTAGGGTCCCCTGGCCATGGATGCATGTCTTGGTCGGGGAAGGCTCTCGGCAGTCCTCCTCCTGCTCCTGGCCACCGTCGCCGTGCACGGCTCGCCCCTCTCTCGGGGCGAGGCTCACGTCTGGGACCTGCAGGAGATCACGCTGCGGGCGGGGCGGGCCCATGCCAACCCCTACGCGGACGTCATCTGCTGGATCGACCTCGAGGGACCGGGCTTCGCTCGGAGGGTCTACGGGTTCTGGGACGGGGGTCGCCGCTTCAAGGTCCGGTTCGTGGCGACCCGCCCGGGAGAGTGGCGTTGGCGGTCCGGATCGAACCAGCCGGGCGACGTCGGCCTGAACGGGGGCACGGGGAGCCTGCGAGCGGTCGACTGGACGGAGGCCGAGAAGCTCGAGAACCCGAACCGGCGGGGCTTCGTGCGCGCCACCGCGAACGGTCACGCGCTGCGTTACGCGGACGGCACTCCCTTCCTTCTCCTGGGCGACACCTGGCTCGCGGCGTCCACCTGGCGTCTACCCTGGAGAGGAGCCCGGGCCGAGACCGACTACGTCCCCGGTCCCGGCATCAGCTTCGAGGAGGCGGTCGCGTATCGGAAGGGCCAGGGGTTCAACTCCATCAGCTTCATCGCCGCCTTTCCCAACTGGGACGCCGACCACCGAGGCGCGACCTTCTCCAACTCGGACGGAATCTACTTGCGCAACGCCTGGGAGAAGTTCGGCCACTGGGCGCCCAACGCCACTGTCTCCACCTCCGACGGGGCCACCACCACCGCCAAGGACATGGCCGACGAGGAGGGCCACCGCCCCTTCGCGATCCTTCCCGATCGCGAGGGCCTGGCCGACTTCGACCGCCTCGACCCGGCCTACTTCCGCTCCCTCGACCGGAAGATGCGTCACCTGGCCGATCAGGGCTTCGTCCCTCTCCTGGAGACGGTGCGCCGGGACAGCTGCCCGTCCTGGAAGGCCTACTTCGACTTCGATCCGTCGTATGCCCGCTACGTGCAGTACCTGATCGCTCGCTACGGGGCCTTCAACCTGATCTTCAGCGGCATCCACCTGGACTGGATCCCGAAGGAGTTCAGCCTGACCGCCGACGAGTTCAACGTCGCCCTCACCTCCCACTGGAGGACGTACGGCGGCCTCCCCTTCGGCCAGCCCTACACCACCCTCATCGACAGCTCGACCTACCGCCGGTTCGGGCACGGCGAGGACGCCCCCTGGCTGACCATGCACACGGTCGGCAACAAGCCACGGAACAACGCCATCTACGCGCTGCTTGAGGAGATCTTTCGCCTGAGCCCGCCCCTCCCCGCCGCCAACCTCGAGCCCTACTTCACCGGCTGGAACCACGAGATCAACCGCCCGGGGGGCGAGACGCCGGCCGCCGACTCCGCCCGCGACAACTACTTCGCGCGGGCCATGATGTACGGCTCCGTGCTCTCCGGGGGCCTCGCCGGCCACGTCCACGGCACCGGGGCCTACGACGTGACCACGACGGGTGAGCCCCCGGGCTGGCGCCCCTACATCTGGGAAGCCCTGCGCTTCGCCTCGGGCGCCCAGATGCGGCACCTTGGCCTCTTCGTTCTCTCGGAGGGCGCGCGCTACCAGGACCTGCTGCTCGCCTCCGAGGACCTCCAGCCGCGTCGGACCCCGGGGGCCTCGGCCGACGGCCTGGACGGGTGGGGCTTCCTGATGCGCACCGCGGGGCGGGATCTCGCGCTGCTGTACTTCGAGCATGACGCGACGCGTCCCCACCTCTCCGGCTTCGCCCCCGGGGCCCGCTACCGGTGGACCTGGTTCGATCCCCGCGAGGGCCGCTGGGGAGAAGCGGTGGAGCTGACGAGCGACGATGCCGGTGTCCTCCGGGCGCCGGCGTTCCCCGACGGCGCCCCGCGCGCCGCGAACGACTGGGCGGCCAAGCTCACCGCCCTCCACTGAGCGGTGCACGCCTGTCGTTCGGGTGCCCCGGGGAGCGGAGACCGCGCTGCTCGCTGCGGTCGCCCGGGAGATCAAGATCGCCGAGGCCACCCTCGGCGAGGACCATGACCTGGCCGCGGGCCACCGCGTCGTCTTCCCGGAGTGCAAGACAGTCGACTACGGGGCGGACGTGACGCAAGTCGCCCACCACCTTCTGGACCTCCTGAAGGACGCGGGCCTGCGTCGCCGCCTCGGCGAGGCCGGGCGACGACGCGCCTCGCTCGCTCACGATCCGGGCAACCGGGGAGCCAGCGATACGACGCCGCTCTTCCTGCTCGCAGTCGGGCTGTACCGGCGCGCGATGAGGGAGCCCGGTTCCTCGAGGGAGCCGCCATCAAGGCCCTGACCTGGATGGAGTATCAGAGCCCGGACGACCAGGTCATGGTCGCCCAGCTCCCCACGAGGGACTGGCGCGACAAGCAGTTCGTCCCGGGCCACGGACTCTTCGTGAACACGATCGTCTACTCGTACCTGCGCCTGTTCGACCGCGAGGCGGAAGCGGAGCAGCTCCGCGGGTTCGTGAGTCGTCTCCGTGGGCGCGAGGAGGGGCGGTCCTCGCATGTCCACGACGGGCTGGTCGTGCCCCACAAGCCGTACTTCGCCCTGTACTCGTACAAGGTCTACC